>JAEZEZ010000074.1 GCA_023432855.1 Pseudomonadota bacterium
AGGCCGAGGCGCCCGTCGCGGCCGCGCCCCAGGCGCCGCCGGACGAGTACACGCCCGGCGACCCGGCCCAGTTCGGCGCCATCCGCCGGCTGAACAGCGAGGTCATCGCCGCCGACGCCGACATCAAGGCGCGCAACGACGCCGAACGCGACCGCTATCGCGCCGAGACGGCCGCGTACGAGCGCAAGCTGGCCGAGCAGCGGGCGGCCGAGGCCGAGTACCAGCGCAAGCTCGCCGAGCAGCAGGCCGCCAGGGCGCGCTACGAGGCCGAAGTGGCCGCCTGGCGCGTGGAGGCCTGCAAGGCCGGCGACCGCAGCCAGTGCAGGTGAGTGCGCATCGCTTCCCTACACGCTGTCCGGGACGCTAAGTCATGGTCGATGGATCAGTTACGGTCACCGCCTGAGGCCTTCCTGCGAGCCTGTGGCGCTCTTCATCAGGACATCCTTCTGACCCATAGTTCGGCAGAAGAACTTGCAGCGGCAGGCGTGCGGTCTCTCAATGCAGACGATAGGCGGGCGTTGGCGAGGTGGCTGGACAAGATCCTTGCTGGCGACCACACCAACGCCGAGCTTCGCGGCGTCCTGCAGAGAAGCCCGTCGGACGTGGCCTTCAGCACCGCTGGGGCGCGCGCCTTTTTCGAGGCGTTGAGCAACGAATCTAGGAAGTGATGAACGCCCCAGTTTCCTCCCCCGCCGCCGACAGCTGGACCGTCGCCGGCCGCACCTTCACTTCGCGGCTGATCGTCGGCACCGGCAAGTACAAGGACTACGCCACCAACGCCGCGGCCGCCGAGGCCGCCGGGGCCGAGATCGTGACGGTGGCGGTGCGGCGGGTGAACCTGACCGACCGCAGCCAGCCGATGCTGGTGGATTTCCTGAGCCCGGAGCGGTTCACCTACCTGCCCAACACGGCCGGATGCTTCACCGGCGAGGATGCGGTGCGGACCCTGCGACTGGCGCGCGAGGCGGGCGGCTGGGACCTGGTGAAGCTGGAGGTGCTGTCGGACCCGAAGACGCTCTACCCGGACATGGAGGAGACGCTCAGGGCGCTGAAGCTGCTGGTCTCCGAGGGCTTCCAGGTGATGGTCTACTGCTCGGACGACCCGGTCTATGCGCGCAAGCTGGAGGACGCGGGCGCCGCGGCCATCATGCCGCTGGGGGCGCCGATCGGCTCGGGGCTGGGCATCCAGAACCGGGTGAACATCCGTCTCATCGTCGAGCAGGCGAGCGTGCCGGTGCTGGTGGACGCCGGCGTGGGCACGGCGTCCGACGCCACGGTGGGCATGGAGCTGGGCTGCGACGGCATCCTGATGAACACCGCCATCGCCGAGGCGAAGGATCCCATCCGCATGGCTGTGGCCATGAAGCACGCCGTCATCGCCGGCCGCGAGGCCTATCTGGCCGGGCGCATGGGGCGGAAGATGTACGCCGATCCGTCGAGCCCGCTGGGCGGCCTGATCTAGCGGCCGCGGGCCCGGGCGATCGCCGCCTTCAGGGCTTCGATGTCGGCCCCGGGCACCAGGGTGTCGCCGACGATGAAGGCCGGCGTGCCCTCGATGGTGTAGGGCTGCGTCATCTGCCGCGACATGCTGGCGGCCAGGGTCTGCACCTTGGCCAGCTTCGGCGTCAGGCGGGCGGTGGTCGCCGGGTCGTCCAGCCGGGCGGGGTCGACGCCGTTCTGGCGCAGGATGCGGTCGATGGCCTCTTCGGTCAGCGGCTTCTCGGCCATCAGGGCCTGGTGCACCGGCAGGAAGCGGCCGGCGTCCTTGGCCAGCAGGGCGGCGCGGGCGGCCCGCTCGGACAGGGCCCCGAAGATCACGAACTCCTTGAACACGAAGCGGACGTCGGGGTTGTCGCGGATAAGCGCCAGCACCTCGGGCGAGATCTGCTTACAGTAGCCGCAGTTGTAGTCGTAGAACTCGACCACCGTGACCTTGCCGTTGGGGTTGGCCACGAAGTCGTCCGGGTCGCGTTCGAGCGCGCGGCGGTGCTTCTCGATGGCGGCGGCGGCGGCCTTCACGCCCTCGGCCTGCTGCTTCTCCTGCAGCTTCTGGCTGACCTCCTGGAGGACCTCGGGGTGCTCGAGGAGGTAGGCGCGGACCTTGCGGCCGAACTCGCGGTCGGTCAGCGATTCCTGCGAGCAGGCGGCCAGCGGCAGGGTCAGGGCGGCGGCCAGCGCCAGGATTGCAGGTTTCAATAGGTCCGTCCGTGTTGGATCAGCCGCCGCGGGTTTCCTGGGCGATGGCCTTCAGGTCTTCCTTGCTGGGCTCGGAGACCAGCACGATGTCGGTGGCGCGGCGCCAGTCGGGCGTGTCCTTCGTCAGGTGCTCGCGCGCCCGCATGGCGAAGATGCGCGCCTGCTGCAGGTCGCCCAGCGCGAAGTGCGCCTCGGCGGCGGCGAGACGCGCCTGGCCCGGCATGCCCTTGCCGTCGAAGGCCTGGGACAGCAGCCGCCAGGCGAAGGCGTTGTCCTTCTCCACGGTCAGGGCGCGGCCCAGCTCCTGGATCGCCTCCTCGACGCGGGTCTCGTCGTTCAGGGCCAGCAGGGTCTGGGCGTAGTTGATGCGCAGGAGGGGCGCCTCGGGCATCAGCTCGACCGAGCGCTTGTGCGCCGGCTCGGCCTCGGCGGCGCGGGCGTTTTCGAACAGCACCTGGCCCTTCAGCTCCCACAGGTAGGGGTTCTCGGGCTGCTCGGCGAGCAGGGCGTCGATCAGGGTGACGGCGCGGTCGGCGTCGCCGGCCTGGTAGTAGGCGATGGCGCGGGCGTACCGGGCGATGAAGGACTGGTCCTTGTCCTGGTACTTGATGAAGGTCTGCTGCGGCGGGTTCATGAAGGCCTCCAGCTTGGCCTTCATGATGTTGTGCTTCTCGATCGCCTCGGGGGTGTCGGGCTGTTCGTAGTGGGGCTGTTCCAGCGCGCGGCGGCGCAGGGTCTCGATGCGCTCGGACGACAGCGGGTGGCTGCGGAAGAACTGGTACTTCTTCTGGTCCGAGAAGACTTCCTGGTAGCGGAAGTTGTCGAAGAACTCGACCAGGCCCTTGGCCGACTGGCCCGACTCGCTCAGCGCGGAGACCGCGGCCTGGTCGGCGGCGGCTTCCTGGACGCGCGAATAGCTCAGCACGCTGAGGGTGCCGAAGTAGGAGGAGCTGCCCATCAGGGCCGCGCCGGCCGCGCCCTGGCCCGCCAGCGCCGCGGCGATGCCGAGCCCCATGGTCAGCAGGAACGGCGTCATGCCGGCCCGGATCATGTCGCCCGAACGGATCAGGTGACCGCCCGAGATGTGGCCCGCCTCGTGGGCGATGACGCCCAGAAGCTGGTTGGGCGTCTCCGCCTCGGTGATCAGGCCGGTGTGCAGGAAGATGTTCTGCCCGCCGGCGACGAAGGCGTTCAGCTCCTTGTCGGCGACCAGGTAGAAGCGCACCGAGTTCGGGTTGAGCCCGCTGGCGCGCAGCACCGGCTCGCTCTGGACGCGGATGATCTCCTCGATCTCCGTGTCGCGGATCAGCGAAATCGCCTGGGCGGCGTTGGCGGCCAGCAGGGCCGCCATGCCGGCCACGGCGCCGACGAGCCGGGACACGCGACTGCGTGAGGTCATGCCTTTACGCTCCTCGTCTTCCCCGGCCCGACGTCCTGTTCACCGCCAACTCGTGGCTTAATTTAGCCGTTCAGGATTTCCGGCGCCACCAACCCCGCTTCGGCTGCTCGGGCGGGGCCGAGATCTCGTGCGGGTCCGGCTCGGCGGGTTTCGGCGGGGCCACGGGCGCGGCCTCGGCCTCGACGGCGACCAGCACCGGCTCGGCAGGCGCCAGGGCCGCGACCGGCGCGGCCTCCGGGGCGGCCTCGGCAGCTGGAGTTTCGGGGGCCGGAGCCTCGGCGACCTGGGTTTCGGGCGCCGGCTTGCGGGCGCGCGAGCGCCGGGGCTTCGGCGTCGTCTCGGCCTCGGCCGTCGTCGGAGCCGCTTCGGGCGCGGTTTCCGCCGCGACGTCGGCCGGGACTTCGGCCGCCACGTCGGCGGCGGGCTTGCGGGCGCGCACCCGGCGCTTCTTCACCGGCTCGTCGGGGATGGAGTGCTCGCCGTCGACCGGGGAGGGCTCGAACTCCACATTGGGGCCGGTCTCAGGCTGCACGGCGTCGATCGCCGGCGCTTCAACGGCCTCGGAGGCGAAACCTGCCTCGCGGCGTCCACGGCCGCGGCCGCGGCCCCGGCG
>JAEZEZ010000027.1 GCA_023432855.1 Pseudomonadota bacterium
GGGCCGAAGCGAAGCCCGCCGCGACATGACCCCCGCCCAGCCCCGGCGCATCCGTGCCCACGACCATTACGGCGCCCCGCGCGTGGGCGCGGATCGCCCGCGTCAGCCGCGCGCCCAGGTCGCCCCCGCCCTGGGGTTCAACTCTTTCTCCCTTGTGGAGAAAGAAGGCTCCGCGCACCGGAGCAGCCGCAGGCTGCGCAGGTTCTTGCGCGGAAGATTGAGGGGGAGACGCGACCTCTGCGGACCCGTGGCGCGTCCCCCTCATCCTCCGGCATGGGCCTTCGCTTTCGCTCCGGCATGCCGGGACTTCCTTCCCCACAAGGGGGAAGGAGAAGCGATCGGGCGTCACGCGCACGACGACGTCCCACCGCGGATCGCGCAGGCGGCGCAGGGCGCGGTCGAGCAGAGCGCGGGAGAGGCGCCAAGCCTCCACCCGGCCGATATCGCGGGCGAGGCGTGACTTGCCGACGCCGATCGCGGGGACACGCGCGAAGACGATCAGGGTCGGCCTAGTCATAGAGCCGGGAAAGCCTGCGCGGATCGGTACCCATGCCCCACGCCGTGAGCAGCATCAGGTTGCGGAAGCCGCGCGCCAGCCAGCCGTCGCGCCGGTATTTCGAGGCGTCGGTCAGGGCCGTGGCGTCGAGGCGGCGCAGACGCGATCGCCCGATGCGCCAGGCGAGCTCGACATCCTCCATCAGCGGCCAGTCCGGATAGCCGTCGGCCTGGTCATAGAGCGCGCGGGGGACGAGCAGGCCCTGGTCGCCGTAGGGAAGGCCCAGCAGCCGCCCGCGCAGGCCGGCGCCGGCTTCCCACAGGCGGGCGAAGACGCCGTCGTCGTCGAACCTCAGCCGGAAATACGCGGCCTTGTCCGGGAAGCGCTCGATGTGGCGCGAGACCGCCTCGATCCAGCCCGGCTGCACCACGGTGTCCGCGTGCAGCACCAAGAGCCAGTCGCCCTTCGCTTCGGCGCAGGCGGCGCGCAACTGGACGCCACGGCCCGGAGACGTGGACAGCACGCGGCAGCCCGCCTCTTCCGCCTGCATCTGCGCCCCGTCGGTCGAGCCGCCGTCGGCCACGATCACCTCCCTGACCAGTTCCTGCACGGCGCCCGGAACCAGGGCGGCCAGCGCCTCGACGAAGCGCGGACCCGGGTTGAAGGTCGGGACGATCACGGACAAGGGAGCGGCGGGCACCGTCCGATGAAACGCGCGCGCCGCGGGGCGTCAAGAGTTCTTGTTTTGTTCCACCCTCCCCGCTATCTTGTCGGCATGGCCGCCCTGCATCCCGTGATCCGCGGCCGGGGCGCGGTTTCGAACGCCACCGGCCGCTACGAAAGCCAGCGCCGCGAGGTGTTCGACGACGGCTGGGCAGCGCTCGACGAGGCGGAGGCGCCGCCCCTGCGCACGACGCTGACGCCCGAGCGGGCGCGCCGGATCATCGCCCGCAACGACAGCCCCGACATCGGCTTTTCCCAGTCCATCAATCCCTACCGGGGCTGCGAACACGGCTGCATCTACTGCTACGCCCGGCCGGCCCACGCCTACATGGGGCTGTCGCCAGGGCTCGATTTCGAGAGCAAGCTGTTCTTCAAGCCCGAGGCGGCGCGGCTGCTGGAGGCGGAGCTGTCGCGCAAGGGCTACGTCCCCGAGCACATCCACATCGGCGGCAATACCGATCCCTACCAGCCGGTCGAGAAGAAGCTGGGCGTCACCCGGGGGGTGCTGGAGGTGCTGGAACGGTTCGGGCACCCGCTCAGCATCATCTCCAAGAACCACCTGATCACCCGCGACGCCGACATCCTCGGCCGCATGGCGGGGCGCCGGCTGGCGCGGGCCTATATCTCGATCACGACGCTGGACAGGAAGCTGGCGCGGAGCATGGAGCCGCGCGCATCGACGCCGGCGAAACGGCTGGAGGCGATCGCGCGCCTGGCCGACGCCGGCGTGCCGGTGGGCGTGGGCTTCGCGCCGGTGATCCCCGGCCTGAACGACCACGAGCTCGAGCAGATCCTGGAGGCGGCGGCGAAGGCCGGGGCGACCTCGGCCATGTTCGTCACCCTGCGCCTGCCGCTGGAGATCAAGGACCTGTTCCGCGAGTGGCTGGCCGAGGCCCGGCCCGACCGGGCCGATCGCGTCATGTCGCTGGTTCGCCAGACCCGCGGCGGCCGCGACTACGACCCCGAGTGGGGCTCGCGCATGAAGGGCACGGGACCGGTCGCCACCCTGATCGCCAGCCGCTTCGCCGTCGCCGCGCGCAGGCTGGGCCTCAACCAGGAACGCGCGGAGCTGGACCTCAGCCAGTTCCGCGTCCCCCCTAAGCCGGGGGACCAGCAGGACCTCTTCTCCCCTTGAGGGAGAAGGCGCCGTTCTCCTTCCCTCCTTGGAGGGAAGGAGGGCCCCGCGCATCGGAGGCGCGGCAGCGCCGGAGATCCTTGCGCGGGAGGAAGAGTGGCATGTGCGAAGCGCACCTCTTCCACCGTCGCTGGCGGACGCTTCGCGTCCGTACCCTTTCTTCCTCCAGCGTGGGCCTGCGCGGCTAAAGCCGCTCCGGCACGCTGGGACCTCCTTCCCTCCCAGGAGGGAAGGAGAAGGGCGCGCCCCTACCGCCTGAACACCGCCACCAGTTCGACGTGGGCCGACCAGAGGAACTGGTCGATGGGGGTGACTTTCTCGAGCCTGAAGCCGGCGTCGACGAGGAAGCGGGCGTCGCGGGCGAAGGTGGCGGGGTTGCAGCTTATGCCGATGACCACCGAGGCGTCGGACAGGGCGATCTCGGTGGTCTGGGCCGCGGCGCCGGCGCGGGGCGGGTCGAAGACCACCGCCTCGATCCCCTTCATCTCGGCGGCGGAGACCGGGCGGCGGAACAGGTCGCGCGCCTCGGCGGTGATCGACTTCAGGCCCGGCGCCGTGCCGGTGGCGGCCTTCAACGCCGCGATGGCCGGGGCGGAGGCGTCGGCGGCCAGCACGCTGGAGCGCTCGGCCAGGGGGAAGGTGAAGGCGCCCGCGCCGCAGAAGAGGTCGGCGCAGCGGGACGCGCCGGCCACGGCCTCGACCGCCAGCCTGGCCATCTCCGCCTCGGCCTGTTCCACAGCCTGCAGGAAGGAGCCCGCCGGCAGGGCGACCACGGCGCGGCCGAAGCGCACCGTGGGCTGGCGCGCCTGATAGAGAATCTCGCCGGCCAGGGTGACGCGGGCGAAGTCGCCGGCGGCCGCCGCCTCGGCGATGCGCATGCGCTGGTCGACGCTGAGCCCGCCGCTCCTGCGCTCGACCCCGGTGACGTCGATGTCGAGGCCCGACAGGCTGGAGGTCACGTGCAGGGTCGGCGCGGACTTCGGGTGGCCGAGGAAGCCGGCCGCCAGGGTGCGCAGGGCCGGGAAGGCGCGCACCAGTTCCGGCGCGGCGATCGGGCATTCGGTCACCTCGACCAGCCGCCAGGACTTGCGGGCCTTGAAGCCGATGACCGCCCCGCCCTTCCCGGGCCGCGCGTGCAGGGCGAGGCGCCGGCGCGCGGCGGGCGGACAGGCCACGGTCGGCGCGATCTCGGTCTCCAGCCCCTCACGCGCCAGGGTCTGGCGCACCTGTTCGCGCTTCCATTCCAGGTAGGGCGCGGCGGCCCAGTGCTGCAGCGAACAGCCGCCGCATTCGCCGTAGTGCGGCGACACCGGCGCGGCGCGATCGGGGCTGGGCTCCAGCAGCTCCAGCAGTTCGCCCCGTCCGTCCTGTACGCGCACCCGGACCCGTTCGCCCGGCAGGGTCAGCGGCACGAAGAGGCCGTTCTCGGCCACGCCGTCGCCCTGGGCGCCCATGCGCGCGATCCTGACGTCCTCGATGCGCGGCGGGTGGCTCTCCATGGGTGGTCTTCTGCCCGACCCCGCGCGCGCGCGGAAGGGCCGCTTTCATGAACGAAAATGAACGGCGCCGCCGGGAGCCGTTCAGGTTCGACCTGCACAATGGGCCTTCATTCGGCGGATCAGGGTTCGCCGAGGCTTTACAGGAGCGAAGCCCATGAACTTCAAGACCGCCGCCCTCGCCGCCACCGCCGCCGCCACCATTGGCGCCATGGCCATGCCCGCCGCCGCCCAGCCCTATGGCGACTACTACGGCGACGACCGCTACGAGCGATATGACGACCGTTACGACGACCGCTACGACGACCGCCGCGACCGCTACGACGACCGCTACGGCGACTACGGCCGCTACGACACCTATTCCAGCCGCCGCTGGAGCCGCTACGACGGCCGCGGCTACCACCCGACCTGCCGCGACGAGCGCCGCTCGCGCACGGCCGGCGGCGCCATCCTCGGCGGCATCGCCGGCGCCGTGATCGGCTCCAACATGGCCGACCGCAACGTGCGCGACGAGGGCGCGGCCCTGGGCGCCGTGGCCGGGGCCCTGGTCGGCTCGCAGATCGGCCGCGCGACGGCGGACTGCGACGCCTACGGCTACTACTACAGCTACAACCAGACCTATCCGTACCGGGTGTCGAGCCGGTACCGCGGCGACCGCCGCTACGACGGCTACGGCCGCCGCGGGTGCCGCCTGGCGCTGGTCGAGAGCTATCGCGGCCGGGCCGAGTACGTGCCGGTCTGCCCCGACCGCTACGGCCGCTTCCGCATCGCCCGCTGAGGGTAGCGAGAGCCGGACCGAAGGAGCCGCCCGTGGAAACGCGGGCGGCTTTTTCGTGGGGAGCCACGCCCTCGTCCTTGACTGCTTCGCGCCGCCCTGCGGGTCGACAAGCTCAGGATGAGGGCGACTGGGAACGAGGCGGGTCCCCCGAAATTCTCATCCTGAGCTTGTCGAAGGACGAGGATTTCGCCGCCCCCACAGCAGATATTCCTTCTGCCCCTCGCCGCCCGCGATCGGGCTTTCGGCGGTGGCCTGCACGACCCACCCCTGCCCCTCCAGCCAGGCGGAGACCTCGGCCAGCACGCGGGCGTGTACGGCCTCGTCCTTCACCAGGCCGCCCTTGCCGACATCGGCGGGGCCGGCCTCGAACTGGGGTTTGACGAGCGCGACGAGGTCGGCGCCCGGGGCGGCCAGGGCGAGCGCCGCGGGCAGCACCTTGGCCAGGCCGATGAAGCTGGCGTCGCAGACGATGAGGCCGGGCGGTTCGGGCGCGTGGGCGGGCGTCAGCGCCCGGGCGTCGGTGGCTTCGAGATCGACGACGCGGGGATCGGCCTTCAGTTTCGGATGCAGCTGGCCACGCCCGACATCGACGGCATAGACGCGCGCGGCGCCGCGGGCGAGCGCGACCTCGGAGAAGCCCCCCGTGGAGGCGCCGACGTCGAGAACCGCCCTCCCCTCCACCGCAACCGGCCACAGGTCCAGCGCGTGGACCAGCTTCAGGGCGCCGCGGCCGACCCACGGGTGGGCGGGCTCGGCCTCCAGGGCGGCGGTGTCGTCGACCTGTTCGGAGGGCTTGGCGACGACCCGGCCGTCGGCGCGGACGAGGCCCGCCGCGATGGCCGCCGTCGCCCGCGCGCGGCTGTCGAACAGGCCGCGCTCGACGAGCAGCTGGTCGATCCGGCGCTTCATCGGGGTGGGGCGATCTCGTCCGACAGGCTCACGATGAGTTCGAACGGACGCGACGGGAAATCCTCATCCTGAGCTTGTCGAAGGACGAGGATTTCCCCGCGCATTACCCCACCGCCTCCAGCCGGCTTAGGGCCGCCTGCAGCTTGGCTCGGCCGGCCTCGGCTTCGGCGAGCTTTTCGCGGGTTTCCTCGACCACGTCCTCGCGGGCGCGGGCGATGAAGTCGGCGTTGTCGAGCTTCTTCGTGTTGCGCTGGATCTCGGCCTCGAACTCGGCGACCTGCTTGGTCAGGCGCGCGCGCTCGGCGGCGAGGTCGATGAACTCGGCGATGGCCAGCGAGCCGGTCGCCTCGCGCGCCACCAGCGGCACGGTCCCGGCCGGCGGGGCGTCGGCCTCGCGCAGGTCCGACAGGCGCGCCAGCGACACGATCAGGTCGCGGTGGCGGGCGACGCGCTGCAGGGTCTCGGCCGAGGCGCCCGACAGGGTCAGCGGCGCGCGCGCGGACGGCGGCACGTTCATCTCGGCCCGGATCGAGCGCACCTCGCTGACCAGGTCGATGATCCAGCCGATCTCGTCCTCGGCCTCGGCGTCGATCCAGGCTTCGGGCAGGTCGGGCCAGCGCGCCTCCATCAGCAGTCCCTGGCGGGCCGGGCCGCCGAAGTCGGCGAGCGCGCGCCAGAGCTCTTCGGTGATGAAGGGCGAGACCGGGTGCAGCAGCTTGAGGATCTCGTCGAGCGCCCAGGCGGCCATGGCCCGGGTCTCTTCCTTGGCGGCCTCGTCGTCGCCGTTCAGCACCGGCTTGGCGAGTTCGAGGTACCAGTCGCAGAAGACGTTCCAGATGAAGCGGTAGAGCGCGTTGGCGGCGTCGTCGAAGGCGCAGGCCTCCAGCGCCTCGGTCACCGACTTCGAGGTCTTCACCGCCTCGCCGCGGATCCAGCGGTTGACCGTGAGCTGCGCGGCGCCGGGGTCGAAGCCCTCGACGCGGACGCATTCGTTCATCTGGCAGAAGCGCGCGGCGTTCCACAGCTTGGTGCCGAAATTGCGATAGCCTTCAACGCGCTGTTCCGAGAGCTTGATGTCGCGCGCCTGGCCGGACATGGCCACCAGGGTGAAGCGCAGCGCATCGGCCCCGTACGTGTCGACCAGGCCCAGGGGGTCGATGACGTTGCCCTTGGACTTCGACATCTTCTGGCCCTTGGCGTCGCGGACCAGGGCGTTGATGAACACCCGTCTGAACGGGACCTCGCCCATGAAGTGCAGGCCCATCATCATCATCCGGGCGACCCAGAAGAAGATGATGTCGAAGGACGTCACCAGGGTGTGGGTCGGGTAGAAGCGCTTGAGGTCCTCGGTCTCTTCCGGCCAGCCCATGGTCGAGAAGGGCCACAGCGCCGAGCTGAACCAGGTGTCCAGCACGTCCTCGTCCTGGCGCAGCGGCGTGTCCTTGCCGTAGTGCGAGCGGGCGGCGGCGAGCGCCTCGGCCTCGCTCTCCTCGACGAAGATGTGGCCGTCGGGGCCGTACCAGGCGGGGATGCGGTGGCCCCACCAAAGCTGGCGCGAGACGCACCAGGGCTCGATGTTGCGCAGCCACTCGAAGTAGGTCTTCTCCCAGTTCCGCGGCTCGAACACCGTGTCGCCGTCCTCGACCGCCTTCAGCGCCGGCTGGGCCAGGGTCTTGGCGTCGACGTACCACTGGTCCGTCAGCCAGGGCTCGATCACCACGCCGGAGCGGTCACCGTGCGGCACGGGGTGGCGCACCTTCTCGATGCCGCGCAGCAGGCCGAGCTCCTCGAAGCGGGCGACGATGCGGCGGCGCGCCTCGAAGCGGTCGAGGCCGCGGAATTCCTCGGGCGCGTTCTCGTTGATGCGCGCCTCGGCGTCGAGCACGTTGAGCAGCGGCAGGTCGTGGCGCTTGCCGACCTGGAAGTCGTTGAAGTCGTGGGCCGGGGTGATCTTCACCGCGCCGGAACCCTTCTCCGGGTCGGCGTACTCGTCGGCGACGATGGGGACCAGGCGGTCGACGATGGGCAGGCGCACCTGCTTGCCGACCAGCGCCGCATAGCGCTCGTCGTCCGGGTGCACCGCCACGCCGGTGTCGCCCAGCATGGTCTCGGGGCGGGTGGTCGCCACCACGATCTCGCCGGACCCGTCCTCGAGCGGATAGGCGAAGTGGTAGTAGGCGCCGTCGACCTCCTTCTGCTCGACCTCGAGGTCGGAGATGGCGGTCTGGAACTTCGGGTCCCAGTTCACCAGCCGCTTGTCGCGGTAGATCAGGCCCTGCTTGTGCAGCTGCACGAACACCTTGCGCACGGCGGCGGACAGGCCCTCGTCGAGGGTGAAGCGCTCGCGGCTCCAGTCGCAGCTGGCGCCCAGGCGGCGCAGCTGGCGCACGATGGCGCCGCCCGACTCGGCCTTCCATTCCCAGACGCGGCTGACGAAGGCCTCGCGGCCCATCGAGCGGCGGTCCTGGTTGCCGTCGGCGGCCAGCATGCGCTCGACCACCATCTGGGTGGCGATGCCCGCGTGGTCGGTCCCCGGCAGCCAGAGCGCCGCCTTGCCGCGCATGCGCTCGAAGCGGGTCAGCACGTCCTGCAGCGTGTTGTTCAGCGCGTGGCCGATGTGCAGCGAGCCCGTGACGTTGGGCGGCGGGATGACGATCGAGAACCCTTCGGCGTCCGGGTTCTTCTTCAGCGCGTGCTCGGGCGCGAAGGCGCCGGACGCCTCCCACTGTTCGTACAGGCGCGGCTCGACGGTCTTCGGATCGAAAGTCTTCTCAAGCATGGCGAAAGGCGGCGCAGCTGTTCAGCGGCGCCGCCGGCGTCTCCATCGAATGTTCGGGAACGGGGGCGGCCGGGGCGGTTGTCGGCCGCCCTATATCACGCCGCGCTCAGGAAGCGACGGCGGCTCACTTGAATACTCGCTCGAGCTTCTCGTCCATCTTCTCGCGCAGGGCGTCGCGGACGGCGTCGCGCATGATGGAATCGAGGTTCTGGTCGGCCCAGGCGCGGATCTGCGGCTCGAGGATCGAGCGCACCAGGTCCTCGATCGTCGTGCCGCCCGAAGCGCTCACGGGCGCGCTGGCCTGGAACTGGGGCGTGGGGGCGACGAAGGCGGGCTCGGGCTCGGGCTGGGGCTGGGGCGCGGGCGCGACGTCCAGGTCGCCGACGGTCTCGACGTGGGAGGGCTCCTCCACGCGCTCGGTCAGCTCCAGCACCTCGTCCTCGGCAGGCGCCTCGGCCTGCATCGAAGGCGGCTCGTCCATCAGGGCGGGCGAAGGCTCCTCGGCCGCCGGCTCCGGCTCGGCCGGCGCCGCAGGGTCCTCGGCCGGCGCGGCCGCCTGATTCTCGGCGGGCGCATCGTCCTCGGAGATGATGCGGCGGATGGAGGCGAGAATCTCCTCCATGGTCGGTTCCTGGGCGGTCTGTTCGGACATGCGCGCGGATAGCCCTGTCTGGCGAATTACCTGGGGAGCGCACACCCTACGGGTGAAACCGCGCGCCCGCAAACGGGATTGCAGCTTGCCGGGCGTTCCTCAACGAAGCTTTACCTTGGGAACGCCCGCGACGCCCGCAGCCGCCTCAGCGCGGCGGCTGGACCGGCGCGCTCTGCGGGTTGGTGGCGATGGCTTCGAGCTGGGTGTCGATCGGCGCGTCGGTGTCCGTGCGCGGGTGGCGGCCGGACGGCGCGTCGAGACGGTCGAGCGCCTCGACGATCGGCTCCCACGGCACCGCGCCCTTGTTCTTCACGCGGTTGAAGTTGCGCTCGGGATCGTAGATCGGCGCGTTGGGCACCAGGTTCTCGGCCTCGAGCCGGCCCATGGCCGCCAGCAGCAGCGACTGGGCCACGTAGTTGTCGCGGCGCGAGCCGATGAGCGCGAGCTGGGCGTTGCGCAGCTCCAGCTCGGCGTTCAGCACGTCCAGGGTGGTGCGCAGACCGACCTGGGCCTCCTGGCGCACGCCCTCGGCGGCGATGGAGGCGGCGCGGACCTGCTCCTCGTTGGCGGCCAGGGCGGCGCGGGTGGACAGCACCGTCGCCCAGCTCGAGCTCACGTTGCGCAGCACGTCGCGGCGGGCCGCCTGGACATTGATCTGGGCGGCGTTCGACCGCTCCAGCGCCTGGCGCACGCGCGATCCGGTCAGGCCGCCCGTGAACAGCGGGATGGAGACGGTGGCGGTGGCGCTGATCTCGTCGTTGTCGGTGAAGTTGCGCGCGAAGTCGCCGACGGTGTCAGCCGAGCCGTAGTTGGCGCGCAGGCCCAGGGTCGGGTTGTACTGGGCGCGGGCCAGGGCCACCCGGGCGCGGGCCGCGTCCTCGCCGCGCAGGGCGGCCTGGACGTTGGGGTTGTTGCGCTCGGCGATGGCGATGGCCTCGTCGAAGCTGTCGGGCAGGCCCGGGAGCGCCGGCTCCGGGTCGAGGTCGGCCGGCGACTGGCCGACCACCGCGGCGTAGGCCGCGCGGCTGACCGACAGCTGGGCCTGGGCCGAAGCCAGGGAGGCCTGGGACGAGGCCAGGCGGGCTTCGGCCTGGGCGACGTCGGTGCGGGTGATCTCGCCGACCTCGAAGCGGGCGGACGCCTCGTCGAGCTGGCGCTGCAGCACCGAGACGTTTTCCTGGTTGATGCGCAGGGCCTCGGCGTCGCGGCGGACGTCGACATAGGCCTGGATGACGCTGGACAGGATCTGGGCCTCGACGGCGCGCAGGTTCTCGCGGCCCTGCAGCACGTCGGCGGTGGCCGCGTCGATGCCGGTGACGGCGCGGCCGCCGGTCAGCAGGGGCTGGCTGGCCGACAGGCCGAGGCTGGCCGTGTCGCTTTCGCCGGTGCGGCTGGAGTCCGAGTAGGTGGCCGAGATGCCGAGATCGGCGGTCGGGCGCAGCGCCGTGCGCGCCTGGACGTAGGTCTCGTCGAGCGCGCGCTGGTCCGCGCGCTGGGCCTGCAACGTGGGGTTGGTCTCGTAGGCGAGCGCGATGGCGTCGCTGAGCGATTCGGCGGACACGCCGCCGGCGGAGAGCGACAGCACCACAGCCAGGGCCGCGCCGGACCAAAGCGCGCGACGATTGGACATATCCGTTATCCCCTTGCGGCCGACCAGCGGACGCCTGTTCTATAGTCACCCTGTGAAGGGCTAACTAGCGCATGGCGAGTTAAGCTTTTTTCACGAAGGTCCCGACAGGTTCCGTCGCTTTTCAGAACACGAATGTAGGGGCTCGCTCGAAACCTGCCAGCATCGGCGGCGTCGCATCGAACAGTTCGCGCGACGAGATGACCCCGTTGATGCGTTCGAAAAGCCGGGCCTTGCCCACCGGCCCGTCGCGAAGCACCACGGCCATGCGGCCGCCGGGCTTCAGCGCCTCCAGCCAGGCCGCGGGCGGCTCGGCGACGGCGGCCTCGCAGACGATCAGGTCGTAGTCGCGCCCGGCCGGCTGGCCGAGGTCCTGCTGCACCGGCTCGACCCCGTTCTCGCGCAGCGCCTGTTCCAGCACCGCGGCGGCGCGGCCGTCGGCTTCCTGGGCCGTCACCTGCAGGCCCATCCTCGCCATGACGGCGGCGGCGTAGGGCGCGGCGATGGCGAGCGCCTTCTCCCCGGCCTGGGGCGCGGCGGCCTGCAGCAGCTTGCCGATGTCGCGCGGCTGCATCAGGTAGCGGCCCGGGGCGATCTCGATCTCGGCCTCGGCGTAAGCGGCGAAGGCCCGGGCCGGGGCGCAGAAATCCTCGCGCCTGACCGTGCGCATCGACTGCTGCAGCTCCCAGTCGGTGACGTCGTTGGTCCGCACCTGGCTGTCGACCATGTTCATGCGCGCCGAGGTGTAGTCCATTTGCGCCGCCTTCCACGCTGCCGGCGCACGCGTGAGGCGCCGGGAAAATCGCGCCGCTTATAGGGTCCGCCGGCCTACGGGAGCAAGACGCCCCGCCCGCGCATCGGCGGCAAATCCACAGGCGGCCGCGACGGGACCGTCGCCGCGCTGAAAGTCGCGTTGCGGCGCGAAAGCCGATCTGATAGCCCTCCGCCCTCGCGAATTTCGCGCCGGTGGCCCGGTGGCGGAGTGGTTACGCAGCGGACTGCAAATCCGTGTACCCCGGTTCGATTCCGGGCCGGGCCTCCATATTCCCAGAACGATGCCCGTTGAACGCGCCCAGCCCTTCGGGGACAGGTAGCGGCCGGTCGCCGCCATTCAGTCCCCGGCTACACGTATCGATGGTCAGTGCTCTTTTCCCACACCACACTAAAGGCAAACAACGCCAGCGCAGATACAATGACGCCGGGTAGAAAGCGTTCTGGGTGAAGTTGCTGCCACCACAGTGTGAACAATGAATACAACCCAAGAAGTGAGGCGCTCACAGCAGCTCTCATCCAGGCCGTCTTGATGACCCGTCGCGCCGCTAATTCGAATAGTGATGACAGCGGTCCATACAAGAATATGAGGTAGAATACTGCGGCGGCCAGCAAGCTCGCCAGGACAGCTTGAACCGCAGAGCCAAAGTCCCGCGATGGATAAATGGCCGCGAAATTTGCCAGTCCGCTCGAAACACCGACGACCAGAATCTCCGCAACCTTGCGCTCGATGATCGGCCGAACGTTCCGCATATGTGACGCTCCTCGCAGGCAGAATTACGGGGACAAGATTACCTATTTGCCCGATAGGGCCGACCGTGGCGGGGCGCCCGTCGAGCGGCCCCTGGCCCTTCGGGGGCTGGCTGGCGCCGCAGGCGCTTCCTCTCCCCGAACGCAAAGGACAACGCGCCGCGCTGAACGCCCACCTCTGGGGACAGGAAGCGGCCGGTGGCCGCTATCAGTCCCCGAGCGCGGCGTGCGTCTGCCCCCTGGCCCAAATGATCGTCATCCCCGGGCTTGTCCCGGGGACCCATTCGTCCGCGGCAGAGCGGATCGAGGACTGCCCGCACGGGCGCAGTCGTGACCGTCACCCGCTGAGCCCGCCTCCGCCATGGATCCCCGGAACAAGTCCGGGGATGACGGAATTGGGTGGTCTCACGGCCTTTATAGGGGGCCGCGCCCCCGAGTGCGGGGACGCGTCACTCCCCCGCTTCCGCCTTCTCCTCGCCCGGCACGTCGGTCTCCTGGCCCAGCCAGTCTCGGACCCACAGCGACTTGACCATCACGAACAGGACCACGGCCAGCGGGGTGGCGAAGAGCACGCCGAGGGGGCCCAGCAGCATGCCGAAGCCGACCACCGAGAACAGGGTCAAGGCCATGGGGATCGAGACCATGCGCCGCTGGACCACCGGCGTGATCAGGTTGCTCTCCAGCTGCTGCACCCCGACGTAGACGGCGAGCGTCAGCAACAGGGTCTGGCCGCCTTCGGGGGCGGCGAGAATCAGGCCCGGGACGGACGACACGATCGGGCCCACGATGGGAACGAACTGGGCCAGCCCCGCCAGCAGGCCGAGCGCCAGCGGCGACGGCACCCCGACGATCCAGAGCCCGACGCCGGTCAGCACCCCGATCACCGTCATCGACACCAGTTGCGCCAGCAGCCAGCGTTTCAGCGCGTGGCCCGAGGCGTCGAAGGCCGGGCGCAGGCGGTTGCGCAACGCGGCGGGGGCCAGCATCAGCAGACCGTCGCGGTAGGCCCGGGGCCGCATGGCGACCATGGCGCCGCCGATCACCACCAGCAGCACCTGGGACGCGGCCGTGAGCACGCCCATGGCGGCCTTGGGCGCAAGCGCGATGGCCCGGCTGGTGGTGTCGCCCACCTGGGCGAGATCGTCGAGCAGCCGGGCGCCGAGCGGCGACGACTCCAGCCGCAGGCGCAGGCGGTCCCAGGCCTCGGGGAGGGTTTCGGACAGGCTGGCGACCTGGGATTCCACCTCGCGTCCGAACAGCCATGAGGCCAGGCCCAGGAGCCCCAGAACAAAGACCAGCGCGATCAGCACCGAGGCCTGGCCGTTCAGGCGCGTGCGGCGGCACAGGGGATCGGCGATGGTGCGCAGCAGCACCGCGACGACCACCGCCCCGAAGACCAGCAGCAGCAGGTTCACCGCGTGCAGCAGCAACAGTCCGAGGCCGAGCCCGACCAGGACGAAGCTGGCGCGGCCGACGAAGCGGGCGTCCAGCCCGTAGCGCTCGTGTAGCGATGTCCCGGCCATGGCGTAGCTAACCGGCCCGGACGGCCAAGGTTCCGAGACCGGGTGCGACGAGCCCGGCGTGGACTGTCAGCGCGCGAGCCGCTCCGCAAGCCAGGCGTCGATGGTCTCCACCAGACCGGGCGCGCGTCGCGGCCAGCGCCAGGTTCCGAAGGCGTCCGGACCGGACTGGGTCTCTATCGGATGGTCGGCGGCGGGGAAGACGCGCGTCCGGACGCCGGGCGCCGCCTGCTCCAACCGGGGCCGGTGGCTCTGCGGCGGCACGATGACGTCCCGCTCGCCCCACACGGCCAGCACCGGGGCGCGGATGCGCGCGAAGTCCGCGGCGTTGTCGAAGTCGGCGTTTCGCCCCCACCAGTCGAGATGCTCGGGCTTCAGGGGCTGATCGACGAACTCGCCCCAGGGGGCGGACTCCGCGGCGCGCGCGGCGCGATCGAGTTCGGGCCATCGCGAGCGATCGCGGGCGGCTGCGAAATAAAGGTCGTAGTAGGCGGCGATGGCGCGCAGCTGGTCCTCGGGCCGCCCGGCCCGCCGCGCCCTTTCCACGGCCGAGATCCGTTCGGCCTCGGCGGGCGTGTACGCGCTGGGGGCGGACAGCAGGACGAAGGCGATCCGTGGATCGGCGGCGGCGACGCGCATGGCCGGCCACGCCCCGCGGCTGGCGGCGAAGAGGCCCACGCGGCCGGCGTCGACCTCTGGCCGCGAGCGCAGCAAACGGACGGCGGAGGCCAGGTCTTCGGCGTCGCCCAGGAGGTCGGCGGCGGCCGACAGGCCTTCAGGGCGCCGGTCGTGGGCCAGGCAGGCGATGTTGCGCCGGACAAAGAACTCGCACCAGGCGACCACGCCGCCGTGGTCGTGCTCAGCCTGGGTCGCCCCGCCCGCGACCACCACCGCGGGGGCGCTGGAGGCGGCCTCGGGGGCATAGAACACGCCCTGGAGGGGACCGCCCGGCGACGGCACGACGACCGGCGTTCGCACGATGGCCGGAGGCTTTATCCGGCGCAGGGTGAACCTGGGACCGCCTTCTCCGCTGGCCAGCACCTGTCCGTCGGCGGCCAGGCGCAACGGCGTGTCTCCAAGTCCGAAGGGCATGGCGACCACCAGGCCGTCGCCGTCCGC
Source organism: Pseudomonadota bacterium (assembly GCA_023432855.1). Lineage (GTDB taxonomy): Bacteria > Pseudomonadota > Alphaproteobacteria > Caulobacterales > Caulobacteraceae > JAEZEZ01. The sequence goes on from JAEZEZ010000027.1 coordinate 14,756, forward strand.
CTTCACCTGCACCTCGGCGGCCCAGATCATCTCGGGAAGGCGCAGGTAACCGCTGAGCCCGCTCTGCGTCTCCTCGACGGCCAGGTCGAGAGGCATCCGGTCGCCGTTCAACAGCGCCTCCCCCCGCCAGTAGCCCGCGACCGGTTCGGGCTGCTGCGCGGACGCCGCAGCGGCGCACAGCGCCAGAGGGGCGACCAACCACGCGGCCAGGGCGGCGGCCAGGCGAAGGAGGACGGAAGGCATGGGCATGGCTCGGTCTCCATGATGGGGGAGCCAGCCTGCCACGGACCGGCTCGGCCGCGACCTAATGATCGCCTGAGGGCGGCTTATGATCGCGGGTGGGACGCTGCTCAGCGGCGGCAGATGATTTCGCAGGGGACGCCGTCGCCGTCGCCGTCCAGGGTCGAGACTCCGCACCGCCGCAGGTGGAAGCGGGCTTCTTCGCAGGAGCTCATCTGGCGGCAATAACGCTTGCCGCAGCGATAATCGCCGGAGGCATTGAACATCCGGACCGGTTGGGTCGGCGCGGCCTGGGCGAACCCCTGGATGGGGACGGCCGAAGGACTGCGCACGCCCTCGCGCCACTGCCACGGCGCGACCGTGCGTTCCGGCGGCTCCGACCACAGCCCGACGCCGCGGCTGCGCGCCGTCAGCTCGACCTGCACCAGGGTGGGGTCGCGCAGGTAGCGGCGGAAGGCCCAGGCGGCGCCGTCGGCGACCAGCTCGCGATTGACGTCGCGCCCATCGACGAAGACCCGGCCGACTGCGCGGCCGTAGTCGTCGGTGTCGGTCTGGGCGACCTCGATCGTGCGGCCCACGACCCGGCGGGCCAGTTCGCGCCGGGACCGGTCGGCGTAGGGCTGGTCCTTCTCCGGCGCGTCGATCTCGGCCAGGCGCACGCGGCGGCTCTCGCCGTCCGGCAGCCGCACCGGCAGGGTGTCGCCGTCGGCCACCTGCACCACGCGTCCGGTGAAGGTGGCGGCGCGGCGGGCGGGAGGCGGCGGAGCGTCGGGTGGCGGCGGGCCAATCCGGGACGGCAGGACCTGGGCGA
>JAEZEZ010000080.1 GCA_023432855.1 Pseudomonadota bacterium
GCCCCCGGGCGCCGGCGGACGCCAGCGTGGCGGCGCCGGGGGCGGCAACATGGCCGGGCGCATCGTCGAGGAACTCGACCTCGACGCCGCCCAGAAGGCGAAGGTCGAACCCATCCTGCAGCAGGCCCAGCAGAAGGCGCGCTCGGCCGCCGGCGGGGCTGCCGCGGCCGGACGGAACGGGGGCCGCGGCGGGGGGCGCAATCCCGCCCGCGCCGCCGCCTTCAACGAGGCCTTCGACCAGATCCGGCCCCTGCTGCGTCCCGACCAGCAGGCCCGGCTGGAGACCCTGCGCGGCCGGTTCGCGGGCGGCGGCCAGCGCGGCGTGGTCTGGGTGCTGCGCGACGGCGAGCCGGTGCAGGTCTCGGTGCGCCTCGGCGCCACCGACGGCTCCTACACCGAGGTGATCGGCGGGCGTCTGCGCCAGGGCGACCGGGTGATCACCGGCGGCGGGCCGCGGCCGAAGCCGTCCGAACGCGACCAGCGCCAGGCCCAGCGCCGCGCCGGCGGCGGCCTCGGGATGCGCTGATGAGCGCCATGATCGCGGTCCGCGGCCTGACCAAGACCTACGTCATGGGCGAGGAGACGGTGAACGCGCTGGCAGGCGTGGACCTCTCGATCGAGCGCGGCGAATACGTCGCCGTCACCGGGCCGTCCGGCTCGGGCAAGTCGACGCTGATGAACATCCTGGGCGGCCTCGATCGGCCGACCGCGGGCGCCTACGACTTCGAGGGCGAGCCGGTGGCCGAGTTCGACGACGACCAGCTGGCGCAGTTCCGCAACCGGCGCATCGGCTTCGTCTTCCAGAGCTTCCAGCTGCTGCCCAGGCTGACGGCGGTGCAGAACGTCGAATTGCCGATGATCTACGGCGGCGTGCCCCCGGCCGAGCGCCGCGAGCGCGCCGTCGCCCTGCTCGGGCGCGTGGGACTGGGCGAGCGGCTCGACCACAAGCCCACCCAGATGTCCGGCGGCCAGCAGCAGCGCGTGGCCATCGCCCGCGCCCTGTCGTCCCAGCCCGACCTGCTGCTGGCCGACGAACCTACCGGCGCGCTCGACCAGGCCACCGGCCGCGACGTGCTGGCGTTGTTCGACGAACTGAACAGCCAGGGGCTGACCCTGCTCATCGTCACCCACGACCAGGGCGTCGCCGCCCACGCCGGCCGGCGCATCGGCTTCGAGGACGGCCGCATCATCTCCGACGAGCGGGGGCGCGCATGAGGACCCAGGAGCTCATCCGCTTCGCCCTGGGCGCCATCGTCGCCCACCCCATGCGCAGCGCCCTGACCTCGCTCGGCGTGGTCATCGGGGTGGCGGCAGTGGTGATGATGACCTCCGTCGGCCTGGGCGCCCAGAAGCAGGTCGAGGAGGCGCTGTCCGGGCTCGGCACCAACATGCTGGTGATCCGCTCCGGCGCCGGTCGCGGAGGCGGGCCCGTGCGCGGCGAGGCCGGCAGCGGCGAGAGCCTGACCAGCGACGACGCCATGGCCATCCGCGAACTGGACGGCGTGCGCGCCGTGTCCCCGGCGGTGACCGGGGGCGCCCAGCTGGTCGCCGACGGCGCCAACTGGCGCTCGCGCATCGAGGGCGTCACGCCCGACTATCTGATCGCGCGCGACCTCGTCCTGCGATCGGGCCAGATGTTCGACGAGCAGGCGGCCGAGAGCGGCCGCAAGGTCGCGGTGGTCGGCCAGACCGTGGTCAACGAACTGTTCGGCGAGGGCGCCGATCCCGTGGGGGCGCGGCTGCGCGTCGGCCCCATCCCCTTCACCATCATCGGCGTCCTGGAGAGCAAGGGGCAGACCGGCTTCCAGGACCAGGACGACATCGTGCTGGTGCCGCTCGACGCCGCCCGCTCGCGCATCGTCGGGCGGGGCCTGTCGGGCGACCAGGTGAACCAGATCTACGTCAAGGCCGTCGACGAGGACGCCCTCTACATGCTGGAGAACGACGTGGCCGAGCTGCTGCGACAGCGCCACCGTATCCAGCCGGGCGACGACGACGACTTCCGGGTCCAGAACCTGACCTCCATCCAGGAGGCGGCGCAGTCCTCGACCCAGACCTTCACCATCCTGCTGGCGGCGGTGGCCGGGGTGTCGCTGGTGGTCGGCGGCGTCGGCATCATGAACATCATGCTGGTCAGCGTCACCGAGCGGACGCGCGAGATCGGCCTGCGCATGGCGGTCGGCGCGCGGCGATCGGACGTGTTGATGCAGTTCGCGCTGGAGGCGGTTGCCCTGTCGCTGGCCGGGGGCCTGATCGGCCTGGCCATCGGCGTGGGCGGGGCGCTGGTGATCTCCAACCTGGGCGACTGGCCCGCCGCCATCCCGGCCTGGGCCGCGCCCCTGGCGCTCGGCTTCTCCAGCTTCGTGGGCGTCGCCTTCGGCGCCTACCCCGCCTGGCGCGCCGCCCAGCTCGACCCGATCGAGGCCCTGCGCCGGGAGTAGGCGCGCGTGCCTACGAACTCCTCGACCTTGTCCCGGGACTGCGGCTCCAACAGGGCATGCGCGGCTTCAGCCGGTAGAATGCCGCGACCGTGTTGGCGTCCTGGCAAGTCACCTGACACTTCTGGCCGGTCTTCCACCATCCGCACCCGTCGACCGGCTGTTGACGTGCCTTGCAGGCGCGAAAGTTGGCCTCGCCAGGCGCCGTCAGCAGATAGGTGCGGCTCCAACCGCGGCTCGGTGGAAACCGGCCCTGGCGCACCTTGGAGCTTTGATCCGCCAGGTAATGCATCAGCGAGCAAGGATCGTACGAACTGCCCAGCTTCAGGGGACGCGGGCTCCCCACATTCGCCAGCGCCTCGGCGCAACCCGGCCCGCCCTTTGCGCAGGCTCCGAGGACGCCCGCTACGGGACGGAAGTCCAGATAGCGGTCTCGGTCGATGCGCTGATGCTCGTGCATGAGTCCCAGCACGTGGCCCAACTCATGAAGGACGCTGCCGTAGCTGCAGGCGCCCAGCCTGACGAGGCCGCCGCTGAAAGTGTTTCCATCATGCCGGAAAGCGCGGTGGTAGCCCGTCAGCGCGTCGCAGCGCGCCCCTTTCGCGAGGTTGTAGACGCGAAGGGTGTCACGGCCCGGCTTGGGGGTCTCGACGAACCGCACCCCGCTCTTGCGGTTCCATTCGGCCATGGCGCGGCGGAGCAGCCGGTCCCGGCCCGCGGCACGGACATCCGGGTGGATCCAGACGGGGATCGTTGCGGTCGGCCAGGGCTCAACGCCGGCCTCCACGGCGGCGGCGCGCGCTTCGGGTGCGCCAAACTGCATCGCTCCCGCGAAGATCGCCGCGGCAATCGACAGGCCTCTGATCTCGCGCCGCATCTCGTCTCCGGTGTCCGCGCCAAGTCTACGATACCCGCACCCCGCCGCCCGCAGAATTCCCAAGCGGAGCCGTTTTGCGGCCCTTATTGGCGGTTCACCTCGGCCGCATGGGGACGGAGGGCCGTGGTTGAAGCCGGGCGGAGGCATGACGCGGCGCCAGCGCCTGCGGCTCATCCAGGGCGCCGCCGCCGTGGGGGCCGTGGTGCTGCACCTGGGCTTCCTGGCGGTGTTGCGGCCGCAGGCCCGCCTGCTCGATCCGTCGACGATCCCGGGCGGCGCGCCGCCCATCCTGGTGACCCTTGAGCGCCTGCGCCCGACGCCTCAGGCCTCCCTCGCCCCCGCCCTCTCCGCGCCCCGCCAGCCGGCGGCCCAGCAAGCGGGCGCTGACCGTCCGTTCTCGCGGCCCCCGCCGCAGGCGGCCCCGGCGTGGCAGGTGCAGCCTGTGGCGCCGCCCGGCCCGGGCACGCCGGTCGTCGGCGGCATCCGGCTGGACTCCACCGGCCGGATCACCGTGGCGCCCGAGGTGCAGGGCGTGCTGCGTCGCACGACCGGTTGCGACTACGACGGCCCCCTCACCCGCGCCGAGCAGGACGCCTGCCACGACCGCATGGCCGCGAGCCGCAATGCGCCGCCGCTGGGGCTGACGGAAGACCGGTCGCGCGACCGCCAGTTGGCCGCCGACGCCCGCCGGCGCGAGGCCCTGCGCGAGTACCGCGAGGCCCCGCCCCCGGCCGGCCTGTTCGACGACCTCCGCGACATGGGCGGGGGCGACGGACCGCGAGAGTGATAACCCGTGGCTGGATCGAGCATGTGTTGAGGGAAGGCTTGCTGGACCGGACTCAGTTCTTGGCGCTGCTCTCGTCATCCTTGGATGACGAGCCGATTCACGTGGCTGGAGGCGCGCAGCTAGGCCGGCTTGGGGACGAAGGCCAGATTGCGTTTCTCCACACGCTCTATCCACCGCTCAGTGAGAACTTGATCGCCACAGTGGAAGCCCGTCTCGGTTGCGACCTTCCCGCCAGCTACCGAGCCTTCCTCAGCCAGGTCAGCAACGGCGCCCGATTGTTCAACGTAATATCTCTCTATGGGCTGGTGGAGCAGATCGATCGGGACCCTGCCCATCCACTCGGACAGCCGATTTCCATCGACTACGGCAACTCTCTCGAACCAGTCCCCGGCTTGGGTTCTGGCGAACTATGCATCGGAGGAATGGTCGGGTGGTCCTCTCATGGTCGCCTGATCCTCAGTCCAGGCGGGCGGGTCAAGTTGGCCCATCCAGACCATGGCGAAGTCGCCGTGGAATGGCCGAGCCTGCCCGAGTTTTTGACGTCCGAGATCGCGAGGCTGTCCGGGAGCCACGACCGTGCAGGGCGGCCAACGGTTTCGTGGACTGAAATGATGCACCCTGCCGGCCGCGTCTGGGAGACAGAAGCCGAGGGACGGGCCTGATATCCCCAACGAAAAAGGCCCGGAGATCGCTCTCCAGGCCTTCTCGTTTTCAGGCGTTCACCGCAGCGATCAGGCCTCGGTGTTCTCCGTCTCGGCGGGCGCCGCCTCGGGGGCCGGCGCTTCCGCGGCGGCTTCCTCGGCGATCACTTCCGGCAGGGCCTCCATGGCCGCTTCGCGCTCGGCCGTCAGGGCCTCGTCGCGCTTGGTGGCGATGCGCTGGAGGCCGCGCAGGTAGGAGCCCGTGCCGGCCGGGATGAGGCGGCCGACGATGACGTTCTCCTTGAGGCCTTCCAGGGTGTCCACCTTGCCGTTGACCGACGCCTCGGTGAGCACGCGGGTGGTCTCCTGGAACGACGCGGCCGAGATGAACGAACGCGTCTGCAGCGAGGCCTTGGTGATGCCGAGCAGCACCGGCTGGGTGATCGCCGGGCGGCGCTTGTTCGCCTCCGCCTTGGCGTTCTCCGCGTCGACCTCGACCTTGTCCAGGTGATCGCCCTTGAGCAGGCCGGTCTCGCCCGGATCCATGATCTCGACCTTCTGCAGCATCTGACGGACGATCGTCTCGATGTGCTTGTCGTTGATCGGCACGCCCTGCAGTCGGTAGACCTCCTGGATCTCGTTCACCAGGTATTCGGCCAGGGCCTCGACGCCCTCGATGCGCAGGATGTCGTGCGGATCGGGGTTGCCGTCGATGATGTAGTCGCCCTTCTGGATCGTGTCGCCGTCGTGGACGGAGATGTGCTTGCCCTTCGGAATGAGGAATTCCACGGGCTCGCCGGCCTCCCCGTCGACGCCTTCCGGCGTGATCTTGATCCGCCGCTTGTTCTTGTAGTCGCGGCCGAACTCGACCCGGCCGTCCATCTCGGCGATGACGGCGCAGTCCTTGGGACGACGCGCTTCGAACAGCTCCGCCACCCGCGGCAGACCGCCGGTGATGTCGCGGGTCTTGGCGCTTTCGGTGGGCAGGCGGGCCAGCACGTCGCCGGGCTTGGCCTCGTCGCCGTCGACGACCGACAGGATGGCCCCCACCGGAAGCAGGTATCGGGCGTCGCCGCCGTTCGCCAGCTTCATGTAGGCGCCTTTCTCGTCGATCACCGCCACGGCCGGACGCAGGTCCGCGCCGCGCGGGCTGGCGCGCCAGTCGGCGATCACCCGCTGGGCGATGCCGGTGGCCTCGTCGGTCTCCTCGCGAACGGAGATGCCGTCGACCAGGTCCTCGAAGCGGACGCGGCCCTTCACCTCGGTGAGGATGGGGGTGGTGTACGGGTCCCACTCGGCCAGGCGCTGGCCCTTCTGAACCTCGTCACCGTCCTTGATGCGCAGGCGCGTGCCGTACGGAACCTTGTAGGATTCCCGGTCCTTGCCGTCGACCTGGACCGTCACCAGCAGGTTGCGGCTCATCGAGATGAGGTCGCCGCCCGCGTTCTGCACCGTCGCGCCGCCGCTCACCCGCACGATGCCGTCGGACACCGCCTCGAAGAACGACTGCTCGGCCACCTGGGCCGCGCCGCCGATGTGGAAGGTCCGCATGGTCAGCTGGGTGCCCGGCTCGCCGATCGACTGGGCGGCGATGACGCCCACGGCCTCGCCGATGTTCACCCGCGTGCCACGGGCCAGGTCGCGGCCGTAGCAGGCGCCGCAGACGCCGACGTCGCTTTCGCAGGTCAGCACCGAGCGCACCTTCACCGACTGGACGCCGGCCTGCTCGAGGACCTCGATGGCCACCTCGTCCAGGTAGGTGTCGGCCGGCAGCAGGACCTGGTCGGAACCCGGCTCCTTGATGTCCTCGGCGGACACGCGGCCCAGCACACGCTGGCCGAGCGAGACGAGCACGTCGCCGCCCTCGACCACCGCCCGCAGGGTGATGCCGCGGGTCGAGCCGCAGTCGTCCTCGGTGATGATGCAGTCCTGGGCGACGTCGACCAGACGACGCGTCAGGTAACCCGAGTTAGCGGTCTTCAGAGCGGTATCGGCCAGACCTTTGCGCGCACCGTGGGTCGAGTTGAAGTACTCGAGAACAGAGAGGCCTTCCTTGAAGTTCGAAAGGATCGGCGTCTCGATGATCTCGCCCGACGGTTTCGTCATCAGGC
>JAEZEZ010000109.1 GCA_023432855.1 Pseudomonadota bacterium
TCGGGGGCCCCTACGTGGCGCTGGGGCTGGCCCTGGCGGGCCCGGGCTGCGCGGGCCTCGACGCCCAGCCACCGCGCCCACAGGCCGAGCCCCACGCCAACCAGCATGCCGGCCAGCACCTGCCAGCCGAAGCCGCCGATCAGTCCCCCGCGCCTCACCGTCCGAGTCATGGAGGACCCCTGCCAAGCCACTGGGCACTATTTGGGCGGCGGGGCCCTGCGCGCAAGTCGGGCGCGAAAGATTCGCCGCACCGGCAGTTACAGTCGCGGCATGAGGCAGCGGGCCCAGCACTCGACCCGCGGCGCGCCGCCGCCCCTTACCTACGCTGCCCGCTGCTTTTCCGCTGTTTCCCGCTGTTATTTCGCTGTTTTGCAGAATAGCGGCGGCGCCTCTTCGGGGACTGGATCGGCGCCGCAGGCGCGTTCCTGTCCCCGAACGCAGGACCTCGGCCGCCCTTGGGGACAGGAAGCGGTCTGCGACCGCCATCCAGTCCCCGGTTGTGTTGGGCGGGGGGGCGCGAAATCCTCGTCCTTCGACACGCTCAGGATGAGGATTTCGAGTGCCGGTCGCGTCATTCGCCCTCATCCTGAGCGTGTCGAAGGACGAGGGCGCCCCATCGCCCTCGCAGCCGCCGCCCGCTGTTTCCCCGCTGTTTCCCGCTGTTAATTCGCGGGAAATATGTATCGTGTCCCCGTATTCCCCATGGCGATTGGTCTCAAGTCGATTACTGCCGAGTATTTAGGAATACCGTCGCAGGCGGCGCAACCGGGTTTCTTATGGTGACGCCTCTTGGGTACACTCGCTGGGCTCCTCCCCTCATCGGCGCAGGGGCGCAGCTTGGAGCCGAGTGGGCGGACCCATCGCACGACAATGCGTCATTAACTCGTGCGGCGATGGCGGGGGCTATTGGCGGATTCTTGGGAGGACGCGCACGTCCGGTAATGGCTGGACGAACTCCGACCCCATTGTGGGTTAGCCAGACTGCTTCTTGGCCCGCGCTCCTGCCCACCACGGTAAGCGGTGTGGCGGGATTTGGGGGCGCGATCGGCGCCGGATGGTGGGCCGACTACGGTGGCTGACCCCATTGAAGGCGCTCTGATCGGGTTCTGCCTGACGTTCCTAGTCGGGCTTGTTTCGCATTGGGGAAAGTGGCGGATCGCCCTCGGACTGGGCGTCGCAAGCGGCGCCCTGATGGGCGGCCTCATAGCCTGGTTCGGTTGGGGTCATGGGCCAGCTAAGTTCGTGATGGCGGTGCACATGCCGATCTTCCTGCTAATCAGCTTTTACGTGCGGCTTGCTTGCGAACGGCGAATGGGAAAACACCATCGAACAGGCTGATGGCGAAAGTGGGGACCCCGCACCCCCGGGCGCCCACCGCTCGCCGTTCACAAACACCTCGCCGCCCGTTCAACCAGAAAGGCCCAGCCGCAGAATCCGGGGGCAGAGCAATATTCCCGTTTTGTTCTAGTCCTGCTAAGCTGGCCCATGGCCCGCCTCGCCGTCCCCGGTCTGCCGCACCACGTCACGGCGCGCGGCAACCGGCGCGAGCCCATCTTCTTCGAGGATGGCGACCAGGAACTCTACGCCGATCTGCTGGCCGGGCAGGCCCGACGGGCCGCGGAATACGGGGACACGATACATATTTCGCTCGCCCCAGGGCGATCTTTCCGCAACGATTGAACCGAACTGCAAGGGTGCCGCAGCTCGCCGCCAATTATCGATATGCCCCGTCAGCCTATGGACATCACCGCTCCGGGCCACATCGCCCGCGGGGGTTCGGGCGTCAGCGCGGCCAGCTTGCGCGAGCGGCCGGGCGCCACCCGTTCCGACAGGACCGCAAGGACCGCCTCGGCGGCTGCGTTGGGCTTGCGGGGGAGGCGGGCGGCAGGCGCGCCGCGACGGCCCTGCTGAACTCGTCGGCCGTACGCAGCGAGCTTGGTCCGTCACGGGCCTCCAGCCGCCCCGCGGGCGGTGCGGCCGTGCGCACCAGCAGAATGTCGGGAAAAGGCCGGCGAGCTGGCTCCGCGGGTAGGATTCGAACCTACGACCAGCCGGTTAACAGCCGGCTGCTCTACCACTGAGCTACCGCGGATCATCAGCGCTCGGGAGCGGCGGTATTACAGGCGGTCGGCGCGCCGCGCAAGGCGTTCCGAGGGGCCGAAACGCCGCGGTTGCAGAAAAAAAAGCCCGGCGCGAAGCCGGGCTTGGAAGTTCGGTGATGGTGGGGTGTCTCCGAGAAGAAGACGATCCCTAGGTCGCCCCGATTTGGTTAACGGGCGCTTAACGTCGGTTAACCGCCGCCTCAGGTCCCCACCTTGACCAGGTTGTCGTCCGAGTTGCGGTCGATGCGCTTGTTGTAGGGATCGACGCCCACCCAGACCGGCTCGCGGTCGACGGTGAAGGTCAGGGTGTCGACGCCCGACTTCAGCGGCATCCGGCGCATCATGATGACGTCCTTCGCGTCGAAGCCCTTCTTGCCCGGCTCGGCGGTGAAGACGCCGATGTCGAAGCTTTCGTCGAGCGGCGCCTCGGTCTCGCGGCCCTTCTCGTCGGCGTAGAGCTTGCGCGCCTCGACCGAAAGGGTGACGTCGAACCGGCCGTCGAGTCGCTTGCGGACGTTCACGCTCTTGGCCTTCAGGTCATACAGGGTGATCTTCTCGAACAGGTCGGTGATCAGCGTCTGCATGTCCCGGTCCTCGCCCGCCTGCCGGCGCAGGGCCGCCACCAGGTCCATGGAGGTGGGGTAGGGCGCCTCCTTGAACGCGTACTTGCCCAGCACCTCGCGCAGGGCCGCGTTGACCTTGTCCTCGCCCATCATGTCCTTCAGCAGGTACATGGCCAGCGAGCCCTTCTGGTAGTGGATGTACTGCTGGTTCTCGTTGCGGCCCAGCGGCTGCTCGCCGATCAGGTCCGAGCCGCGCCGGCGCAGGTAGTCGTCCAGCTCGTACTTCAGGAACTTGCGGATCTGCGCCTCGCCGTAGAGTTCCTCCATCACCATCAGGGCCGAGTACTGGGCCAGGGTCTCCGACAGCACGGTCATGCCCTGCTGCTGCGAGCCGATGATCTGGTGCGCCCACCACTGGTGCGCGATCTCGTGCGCGCCGATGTAGGTGACGTAGTCGATCTTGTCCGGGTCGCTGATGTCGGCGGTGAAGCCGACGCTCTCGGACCACGGCATGGTGTTGGCGAACGCCTGGGCGAAGCTGGCGTAGCCGGGAAACTCGATGAACCGCAGCTGCCGGAACTGATACGGCGTGAAGTTGGCGTTGTAGTAGTCGAGGCTGGCGACCGCGGCGTTCAGCATCCGGTCCACGTTCCAGGGGTGGCCCGGGTGGTAATAGACCGCCAGCTCGACGCCATTGTGGTTGCGCGTCTTCACGGCGTAGTCCGCCGACTGCACCGAGAAGAAGTGCATGATCGGCGCCTCGGTCACGAACCGCGCGGTGCGCCGCCCGTTGGCCGTGGTGTCGGACACCTTGTAGCCGGGGGCGATCGGCGTCTGGCCGGCGTCCGTGGTCACCGTGATGTCGGCGTTCACGAAGCCGGAGTCCTTGCGCAGATAGTGGTGCTGTTCGGCGCCGGGCGTCCCCAGTTTCGGGATGCGCAGCTGCCGGGGCAGGCCGTACTTGCGGCGCGTCGCCGGGTCCTGCAGCAGGCCGTTGCGGTCCATTCCCAGCGACGGCGAGAACTCCATGTTGGAGATGAAGGTGCCGTTCTCGACGATGCGGGTGATGTTGCCGCTGTTGCGGAAGCCTCGCTGCGCGATCAGGGTCTCGAACCCGATGGCGCGGGTCTCGCCCGGCTGCATCGGGGTGTCGAAGGCGTAGATGCGGTAGTTGAACCGGTCATAGGCCTTCTTCAGCTTCGCTCCCGGCACCGCCAGGGTCATGTCCAGGTCGCGGTCGCCGCGGATGTGGATTTCGCTGAGCGGCGCGCCGGTGCGGTTCTCGATCACATAGCTGCCGACGGTGCGCAGGCTCGGGCCCCGGGGATGCAGGTCGAGGTCGAGCTTCACCGAGGTGATGGTCGGCTGCGGCGCGGTCTCGAACGGCAGCAGCGTCTTCTCCATGTCGGCCATCCAGGCCTCGTTGCCCTCGGAGGTCCGGAAGTCGTTCCAGATGTTGGTGTTGATGAAGATGTAGACGCCGCTGGCGACGAACACGGCGAGCGCGACCCCGGCGATGGCGCCGGCCGGCCCGCGCAGGCGCGAGGGCAGGCGCTTCAGCCGCGGCTGCAGCCGGGTCTCCGCGCCCCGCCGCAGCAGCGCATAGGACAGCGTCAGCAGGATGATGGCGAAGGCGGCCCAGTACACCCGGAACCAGGTCGCCCCGATCCAGAAGTCGCCCTGGCCGTTCATGTCCGACGTCGGGACGCCGGGCGCGCTGCCGTACTGGTAGAGATTGTGCTCCAGGCCCAGGTTGCCCATGGCGATGGTGGCCACGATCCAGATCAGCATCAGGCCCCAGCCCCAGAACTTGTGGGGCACGATCGACTGGAAGAAGACCGCCAGGATCGCGATCATCAGCATGTCGATGCTCAGCGGCAGCACGTACCACAGCAGGTACTTGCCGATCTCGTAGTCGGTGTGGCCGTGCAGGGTCTGGACCGCCATGCCGGCCAGGACCGCGAACAGCAGCGTCGAGATCAGCACCAGGGCGATGGTGATCGCCTTGGGGATCATGAACACCCAGTCGGGCGCCGAGCTGGAGTCGACGATCTCGTGGACCTTGCGGTCGCGTTCGCGCCAGACCAGCTCGCCGGCGTAGTAGGTGGCGATGATCATGGAGATCAGCACCATGTTGCCGCTCAGCGCGTCGATGACGATGCGGGTCAGCGGGATCGGGCGGGTGCCGTAGATGTCCCCGCCCAGGTAGACCATGGCCACCGACATGGCGACGCCGATGAACACCAGCACGGCGTAGGCCGGGCTGCGGAACACCTGGCCCAGTTCGAACTTCACGCGCTGCAGCAACTGGGCGCGGGCCGTGGCGGCGGTGTAGGCCGGCTTCGGCAGGTCGCCGCGCGGGGCCCGGGCCGGCTGGCTCTTCTCGGCCAGGGCCTCCAGCTTGCGCGCCTTCTGGGCCTTCGCCGGCTTCTCGGCGAAGCGGAAGCCGAAGTAGGCGACCGCCAGGGCGACGACCGTCCAGCCCAGGGTGATCACCCGGTTCCACAGCAGCTCGTCGGCCAGCGGCGGCAACAGGGTGTTGCGCTCGATGGTGGTGAAATACTTGGTCGCCAGGCCGAAGGCGCCGCTGCCCAGCGGTTCGAACAGGGCGACGGTCTGCTCCAGCTCGGGCCGCTGGCCGGCCACGCCGCTGACGACGAAGTAGCCCACCAGGAACACGACGGCGGCGACGTAGCTGCCCATCATCGAGCGGGTCATGGTGGCCACGGCGAAGAACACCGCCGAGGTCAGCAGCACGTTGGGCACGCCCATGACGAAGTAGGCCCAGGCGTAGTTCTGCAGCAGGTTCGGCCCCAGCGTCTCCGGGTCGATCCAGGGCATCAGCGAGCCCAGGAAGATGCCCAGCGGCACGCTGAGGAAGGCCAGGCAGGCGGCCGCCGCGGCGCCCGTGAAGCGGCCGATCAGGTAGTCGAACTTGTTGAGCCGGGTCGCCTTCACGATCGGGCCGAAGCCCGTCTCGGCGTCGCGCACGATGACGTTGGCCACGAAGGCCGTGGTCACGAACATGAAGAACAGCGACCAGGCGCTGGCCGCCAGCGGCACGCCGTAGGGGCCGTTCTCGTGGATCGTGCTGGGCAGGCCCATGCTGACGTTGTCGCTGGCCAGCAGGGCCCAGTTGAACAGGGTGAAGATGATGACCGCCACCCAGAAGACCGGGTTGGTCAGCTGGTAGCGGAATTCGAAGCCCGCGATCTTGCCGAACATGAGCGTGTCCTCAGGCCGCGCGGCGCGACGCGGCGAGGGTGGAGAAGTAGACGTCCTCGAGCCCGCCATCGACCGGCTCGAAGCCGTCGCCCGGAGGGGTCTCGCTCAGCACGTGGATCACCGTGCGGCCCGCGAACAGGCGGGTGGAGATGACGTTGTGCCGGCTGCGGTAGTCCTCGAGCTCGGTCTTGTGGATGGTCTTCTTCCAGATCCGCCCGCGCAGGCGCTCCATGAGGTCGGACGGCGAGCCCTCCAGCTGGATGCGGCCGTTGGCCAGCACCGCCATGGCCGGGCACAGGTCGGCCACGTCCTCGACGATGTGGGTCGACAGGATGACCACCACGTTCTCGCCGATCTCGGCCAGCAGGTTCAGGAAGCGGTTGCGCTCCTCGGGATCGAGGCCGGCGGTCGGTTCGTCGACGATGATCAGCTGCGGTTCGCCGATCAGGGCCTGGGCGATGCCGAAGCGCTGGCGCATGCCCCCGGAGAAGCCGGCCAGCGCCTTCTTGCGCACGTTCCACAGGTTCACCTGGTTCAGCAGCGCCTCGACCGTCTGCTTGCGGTCCTTCGCGTTCCCGATCCCCTTCAGGATCGCCATGTGGTCGAGCATGTCGTAGGCCGACACGCGCGGATAGACGCCGAAGTCCTGGGGCAGGTAGCCCAGCGTGCGCCGCAGCGCCTCCGGGTTCCTGATCACGTCGATGTCGCCGAACCTGATCGACCCGGAGGTCGGCGTCTGCAGGGTGGCGATCGAGCGCATGAGGGTCGACTTGCCCGCGCCGTTCGGGCCCAGCAGGCCGAACATGCCCTTGGGCACGGTCAGGCTGACGGAATCCAGCGCCTTGGTGCCGTTGCCGTAGACGTGGGTAAGGTTCTCGATGACGAGCATTGCAGGCGATCCCCCGATGATTGCGGGGAGGCTAGCTGCGCACTGCACCGGCGCAAGTGAATGATTGTTCACGGATCGCGGGCGGCTTTGCTTTGGCGCAAAGCCCGCCTCCGCGGATCGCGCGACACGCCCCCCGGCGGCCATGACCGCCTCAAGGGGATAGACAATGAAGACCAGACTTCTGATCGCCGCGGCCGCCGCCGCGTTGGCGTTCACTTCCGCCGCCCAGGCCCAGGATTTCACGCCCAAGCAGCAGGGAACGTGGAAGGTCGACTTCCGCGGCACCGTCGTGGCGCCCGACGAGGACGCCTCCATCCTGACCGCCGGCGGCGTCGACACCGGCCTTGACGCCAAGGTGGGCGACTCCTGGGTCCCGACGCTCGGCGTGACCTACTTCGTCACCGACCACGTGGCGCTGGACCTGACCCTGGGCACGAGCCGCCACGAAATCAGCGCCGTGGGCCCGGGCGTGAACACCGAGGTGCACACCACCTGGGTCGTGCCCCCGGTGGCCACGGTGCAGTACCACTTCGCCCCGCGCGAGCGCTTCAGCCCCTACGTGGGCGCAGGCGTCAACGCGATGATCTTCTACGGTGGCGACGACAAGAACGGCTTCGAGGTCGACCTTGACGACGGCTTCGGCTGGGCGCTGCAGGCCGGCGCTGACTACGCCCTGCAGGGGCCGTGGTCGCTCAACGTCGACGTCAAGAAGGTGTTCTTCGAGACCGACGCCTCCATCAACGCCGGGACCCTGAAGTCCGACGTCGAGCTCGACCCCTGGGTCGTCTCGGTGGGCTTCGGCCGGCGCTTCTAGCCGGACACATTCCGGCGGCGGGCCCAGGTCCGCCGCCCGGGGGCAGGGGAGGGGCCGTCCGCCATCCGCGGCGGCGGCCCCCACCTTATTGAACTACGTGACATTTCCAGCTTCACCGCAGGGCGCTTCCTGCTACCCTGCAACCAGGGGGAGCAGACACATGGTTGCTTATGATCCGGCGAAATCACGCCGCTTCGACATGGGGCGGGTGATCGAGCGCACCTTCGGCGTCTTCGCCGCCAACCTTCCCAGCTTCGCAGCCATGAGTCTGCTGCTGGTGGCGCTTCCAGCCGCCGCCGCCGGTTGGCTGCAGATGCGGATCCAGAGCGAAGCCCTGAGCGGCGTAGCTTCCGAATTCAACTTCAACAGCTTCGGCTTGCTCTTGGCGGCCGGCCTGGTCACCTGGGTGACGTCGCTGCTGCTCCAGGCAGCCGTGATCCACGCCTCTGTTGCCGACCTGAAAGGCAGGCAAGCGAGCATCGGCGAGTCGCTGGGCGCCACCGCTCAGAAGCTGCTGTCGCTCGTGGGGCTGAGCCTCTTGATGGCTATCGGCATGGCGTTGGGCTTGCTGCTTCTGATCGTCCCGGGAATCCTGCTGATGTTGGCCTGGATGGTGGCGGTGCCGGCCATGGTCGTGGAGCGCCGCGACATCTTCCAGAGCTTCGAGCGGAGCGCACAGCTCACGCGCAACAATCGCGGCTGGCTGTTCGTGCTCGGCCTCGTGTTCGTCGTCGTGAACTGGTTCGTCACAATGGTGGTCACCGCCCTTGGCATGGCGGTCCTCGTAGCGGTGAAGGGGACCGACCCCCAGGCCATCCTCTGGGTCAATGTCCTGGTGACTCCGCTGACGTCGGCGCTTTCGGCCGTAATCGGAGCCGCCGGCGTGGCCGCTGTCTATTTCGAGCTCCGTTCGCTCAAGGAAGGCGTCGGTCACGCGGAACTGGCGTCGGTCTTCGACTGACCTGGCCGCCGACACGGGTTGCCCCGCGAAGGAGATAGAGGTTGGCCCTGTCCGGTTCCCCCACGTCCCGCCGCCTCGACATGGGGCGCGTTATTCAGCGCACCTTCGCCGTGCTTGGTCGGCAGCTGGCGGCGTTCGCGATCCTCGGAGGCCTTCTGATCGCCCTGCCCCAAGGGGTCATGGCGTGGCTCATTCAGGGATGGAGCGCAGATCCTGAGTCCGTCGTCCCCGCGACCTTCCTTGCCGTCGGCCTGACCTGGATCGTCACGGTGGTGGGGACCTACCTGCTTCAGGCGTCGGTCGTGCATGCCAGCGTCGTGGACCTCAGTGGAAGGCAGGTCGAGATCGCCGCAAGCTTGCGGGTGGGCCTGCGGGTCATCCTGCCTCTCTTCGGGCTGGCAATCTTCATGAGCCTTGCCGTGGCGCTCGGGTTGATCCTGCTGATCGTCCCCGGCGTCATCATGATGCTCGCATGGATTGTCGCCGTTCCGGCCGTCGTCGTGGAGCAGAAGGCCGTCGAGGCCAGTCTTGGCCGCAGCGCCTACCTCACCCGGAACAACCGATGGGCGATCCTGGCCCTCTGTGTGGCGTACCTGGTGCTCTACCTGATCGTCACCCTCCTGGTGGGCGGGATCGCGGCGGCGGTCATTGGGGGGACCGATTTGAGTCAGTCTCCGGTGGCTTACGCGATCGAGGCCGTCATCGAGCCGCTGATCACCGCCACAGGGACCGTCGTCGGAGCCGTGGGCGTGGCGACGCTGTATTTCGAGCTCCGGTCGATCAAGGAAGGCGTCGGCCACGAGGAGCTGGCCGCGGTCTTCGACTGACCTCAGACGTCATGCTTGTCGCGGCGGCGCCGGCCCATCAGCAGCCGGGACTCCAGCCGCCCGCGCAGGCCCGCGTAGTAGGCGCTGAGGAAGCCGAAGTCGTCCTCGTCCGGGCGGAAGGTCCAGCCGATCTTGCCGGCGATGCGGTCGGCCACGGCGCGCATCGTCTGGCGATCGCGTGTGCGCAGCACGTCTTCGAGCACGTGCAGCTCCTTGACCCCGTAGGCGTCGAGCTGGGCCTGGGTGAAGACGGGGCGGTCGACCCGCTCCGCCGCCGCGTCGGCCATGTCCGGAGCCAGCGCCTGGCGCGGGTTCTTCACGACCCACGTACCGCCGATCAGGTCGCCGGCGCGCAGATGATCCCGGTTGAACAGCGGGAACAGCACGAAGACCCCGCACCAGACGATGGCCAGCAGATACATCCAGGCGTCGACGCCGCCCGCATCGGCCCGCATGCCGATCACCGACAGCGGCATGAACACCTCCAGTTCACGCATGGCGTTGCGCGCGAACACCGCCTCGGCGCGAAGACGCCCTCCGTCGTGAGCAGCGACCCGCAGTCCGAGCGCCCGCTTGCCCGGCGTTGCGGCCCGAGCGGAAAGCTCGAACATCACGAAATAGGCGTTGCGCAGCAGGAAAGCACCGAGGATCCAGACGACGACAGCGATCTCGAGTCCCGCGCGCGCGCCCGTGGCGGCGCCGGCGGCCAGGGCCAGCAGGCTGACCCCGACCAGCACACCGACGATGATGGCCGCGTCGATGGCGAAGGCCGCGGCCCGCTGGCCGGGGTCGGCCAACCTCAACCGCAGGTCCACGCCCTCCGGCGTGATCAGGCTGCGCACATGGCGATCGGCGGACGCCGCCTCAGCTGTGGACATCGATCGTCTCCGTCCGGCGCGGGCCGTAGAAATAGAGCCCCCACACCACGGCCGAGGCGGCCGCTATGGCGTAGCGGACGAGGTCGCTGGTGATCAGCTGCCGACCGAAGCCCTCCAGGAGGCCGGCGACGAACAGCATGACCACCACCCCGGCCATCGCCAGGGCCGCCGCGCGCCCCGCGGCCGCGGCGGCCTGCAGCCGCGTTCGTTCGCCGGGGAAGGCCATCGCCCAGCCGATGCGCAGCCCCGCCGCGCCCGCCAGCGCCACGGCGAACAGTTCCGTCACGCCATGGATCATCAGCCAGCCGCCCAGCTCGAACCCCAGGCCGCGGCTGATATAGAGCCACAGGAAGGCCCCCAGCATGGCGCCGTTGTAGGTGACCAGGGCGGCCGTCGGGACGCAGAAGGCGAAGCCGAGGGCGAAGGCGAGAATGGCGATCTGCGCATTGTGGGTGAAAAGGAAGGTGGCGAACACCGTCAGCGGCGCCTCTTCCGGCGTCTCGTAGAGCACTGCGCGCAGGCTCTCGGTCGAGGCCGCGGGACCGCGGTCCCCCGCCAGCTCCAGGGGCACGAAGGCGTGGAACCAGTCCGGATTCTGGGATGTCAGCAGCGCCGCCGCCACCGCCCCCATGACCATCAGGGCGACGGATACCACGGTCTCGCGCCACAACTCCCGCACGGCCACGGGCCAGTCGCGGGCGAAGAACCCCGCGATCCGTTCGCCGAGGGTCGAGCGCGAGCCGTAGACGAAGAAGTAGGCGCGCGCCGTCAGCGTCTCGAGATAGTCGATCAGGCTGCGGTCCAGCGACGTCGCCCGGGCCACCGACAGGGCCGACAGCGTGGCCCGATAGAGCACCGGCACGGCGAGGATTTCCTCGTCGGTCAGGCTGGCCGCCGAGCGCCGCTCGACCTTGTCCATGAGGGTTTCGAGCCGCCGCCAGTCAGCTTCGCGCTGCTGGCGGAAGCGCTGGCTCTTGAGGGTCAGTTCGGCCATGGCGATCCTCTCACAACAGGTCGCGGCGCTTGAGGTCGAGATAGGCGTTGAGCAGGGCGGGACCCATCCGCTCGACCGGCGCGTCGACGATGTGCGCGCCCAGCCGCCGCAGCCGCCCGATCACCACCTCGCGCTCGCGCAGCAAGGCGCCGGCCACCACGGCGCGCGAGACGTCCTCGGCGGTCTCGGGCTCGGCCGCGGTCAGATCCTCCAGCTCCTGGTCGCGCATGACCACGAAGACCACCAGGTGACGCTGGAGCAGCCGCCCCAGGGTCTCGATCATCAGCTCGGCGCCGGTGGAGTCGGCGAAGTCGGTGAAGATCACGATCAACGAGCGCCGCTTCAGCGACCCCGACAGGGCGGTGAGGCCCAGGGTGTGGTTGGTCTCCTCCGCTGCGTAGTCGATGCGGCCGGCCACCTGCTGCATCAGCGGGAAGGCCCCGATGCCGGACAGGGCCCCCGTGTTCAGCCGCGGACGGGCGTCGAAGGCGAAGAGGCCGGCGCGGTCGCCGGTCTTCAGGCAGACGTAGGCCAGCAGGAGCGCGGCGTTGATGGCCCGATCGATGCGCGGGGCGCCCGCGATCGGCTCGCACATGACCCGGCCCGCGTCGAGCGCGAGGATGACCTGGTGGTTGCGCTCGGTGCGGAACTCCTTGGCCAGCAGGGCGAGGTGGCGCGCCGACTGCTTCCAGTCGACGGTGCGGCGGTCCATGCCGGCCTGAAAGTCGCGCAGGGCGTGGAACTCGGCGCCCTCGCCGGTGTCGATCTGGGCCTTGATGCCGAACAGCGCGTCGCGGGCGAACAGGCGGACGGCTTCTTCCTTCACCGCCTTCACGTCGGCGCCCACGGGCAGCGGCAGGTCCAGGGTCTCCGCCCGTTGCTTCCAGACGAGGCCCAGCGGGCCCCGCCAGCGGGCCCAGGCGCGCGCCAGCACCCCTTCGCCTCGCCGGCCGGGCGTCAGGGGGAAGGTGGTCCGGGCGATGCGGTCCACCACCGCCGCGGTGCGTACTCCGGGCTCCAGCCCCAGGCGCGGATCCGCCTCAAGCGCTGTCTCGACGTCCGACGGCCGTAGCCCGCCGTCGAACCGGGCGGTCAGGCCGATGGAGGCGGGCGCGCCGACCGCCAGATACCCCGGCGGGTGCGCCTCAAGCTGCAGGCGCTGGCGTGACCCGCCAATCGCCGCGTCGGCCAGCAGCAGCGCCAGCACCCCCAGCACCCACGCCGGTCCGACGATCCACCATCCGGGCGAGGCGAGCGCCAGCGCGACGGCGACGGGCGCGCCCGCCGCCGCCAGCAGCACTGCGCGTCGCGTCGGATAGATCATCGCGGGACCGCGGTCTGTTCGACCAGGGCGTTCAGCACCTGGTCCACCTTGCGGCCTTCGATCTCGGCGGCGGGCGACAGGATCACGCGGTGGCGCAGGGCCGGCAGGGCCAGCGCCTTGACGTCGTCGGGGATGACGTAGTCGCGTCCCTCGAGCGTGGCGCGGGCCCGCGAGGCGATGGCCAGCATGGCCGCAGCCCGGGGCGAGGCGCCGGTCTCCACGTCGGCCGAGGCGCGCGTCGCGCGCACCAGGTCGACGATGTAGCCGACGATCTCGTCGCTCAGCCGCACCCCGGCGACCGCGCCCACGGCGGTGGTGATCTGCTCGGCGCCGGCGACCGCCTCGACGCCGAGCTCGCGGGGATCCGGCAGGCCGCTGCGCGCGCCGTGGGCTGCTACGACGCGGCGCTCCTCCTCGACCGATGGATAGTTCAGCGTCTGCTTGAACAGGAACCGGTCGAGCTGGGCCTCGGGCAGCGGATAGGTGCCCTGCTGCTCGATGGGGTTCTGGGTGGCGATGACGGTGAAACGGTCGCTCAGCCGGTGCTCGGTCCCATCCAGGGTCACCGACCGTTCCTGCATGGCCTCCAGCAGGGCGGCCTGGGTCTTGGGCGGAGTGCGGTTGATCTCGTCGGCCAGCAGCAGGTCGCAGAAGATCGGCCCCTTCGTCAGGGTGAAGGTCGAGGTCTGAAAGTTGAACAGGTTGGCCCCGACGATGTCCCCGGGCATCAGGTCCGGCGTGAACTGGATGCGGCCGTAGTCGAGCCCGAGAGTGCGGGCGAAGGTCTGGGCCAGCAGGGTCTTGGCCGTGCCCGGCGGCCCTTCCAGCAGCACGTGGCCGCCGGCGAACAGGGCGCACAGCATCAGGTCGACCGTCTGGTCCTGGCCGATGACCGCCTTGGCGATCTCGCCGCGCATGCGCTCGGCGATGGTCTTCACCTCATTGACGTCCACGGGTCATCTCCAGTCTCCAGCGGTACAGATTGCGCGCGACCCTCATGAGGTCGCGGGCGGTGCGGGCGGATCGGGCCTGTCCGGCCAGCGCCGCGTATCGGTCTTGCGTCCCCATGCTCTCGGCCAGGCGGTCGAGGAAGGCCTCGAGCTCTTCACTGCTCAGGTTGCGGGGCGCGGCTACGGCGCGCGCCACGGCGGCCCGGATGAGCAGGGCGTAGGGCGCCGCCATGCGGTGCTCGCGGCGCGCCAGCCTGACGAGGCCGGCCGTGTTGTCGGCGAGCGCGCGCTTGCCGTGAGCGAACACCCGCCCTGCCGCGCGGGGCCCGCCGAAGCGGACGCCGGCCTGGAAGGCGGTCAGCAGGGCGGCGGCCAGCAGGCACAGGGTCGCGCCCAGCAGCGGCGGCTCCAGCGCCAGCCGCAGGACGCTGCGCTGGCGCTGCAGCCCATGCAGGGTGAGGTCGAACAGGATGGGGCCCTCGCCCCGCCAGATCAGCGAGGGGATGCGCACGGCGGTGGCCGCGGTCGCAAGGTCGGAGATGCCGTGCGTGTTCAACAGGTCAGGCTCGGCCAGGACATAGACGCCGCTCTCTGCATGCATGGCCAGCACCGCGGCCCCGGTCTCGTCCACCAGCACGGGGATCCAGCCCGGTCCCGAAATCGTCTGCAACTGCCGGATCTCGCCGAGGGTCCCGCCTATCGTTTCGCCGTCGGGCCGGCTCAGACGGGGCCGCACCGCCCCTTCGCGCCGCGCAATCAGCGGCCGCGTCTTCCCCTCGCCCGGCAGGATCGCCGCCACGCGGCTGGGTGGGATCACGCCTGCGGAACGGACCCAGCCGCGCCGCTGCGGATCGCCGAAGGCGGCCCATTTCGGCAGGACCACCAGCCGGGTCCCCTGGTGGGCGACCTCGGCCACGGCTTCCGCGTCGTGCTGCGCGCCCGGCGTCAGCACCAGCAGTGAATCGGCGTCCTCCTGCCCCAGCGGGCCCCGGCTCATCGCCGTGCGCCGGCCGGTCTCGTTGAACAGCCGCACCGCGCCGGCGAACCCGACCGCCGAGCGCGACAGGGCGTGGCCCGCCCCGTCGTCGCCGCTGCGCAGTTCCGGCGCATAGGCGGACAGGACCGCCAGCGCCGAAAACGAAAAGACTCCCACCAGGACAAGAACCAGCACCGTGCGCAGGCTGAACGGCCCGGTGTTGCGCGCTGCGGGCGCCGGGCTCGGGGAGACAGCGGCGCTCATGCCGTCCATCCCGACGGCAGGGCGAAGTCCTCATAGGCCTGGCGGCAGGCCGAGAAACGTTCGCCCGAAACCTCGGCTCCGCCGAACAGGCTGAGCTCGACCACGGCGGCGATCTGGCGAAATGCCGGCCGGGCAGACGGCGGCAGAGCCTCGAGCGAGGCGATGTCGCGCGCCGTCAGCGCGGGCTTCACCGTTCGCGGCCGGCGGCTGTCGATGTCCTCGATGCTGCGGATCAGCAGCAGGTGAACTGCCTCCCCGAAGCGTCCCTCGGCGGCCAGGCGGTCGGCATCGGCCAGCAGGGTCCGCGCCGCCTGGGCGTCCGGCCGCCATTCCGGCTCGGGCGCGTCGATCGTCTTCGGCTTTCGGCGCCCGGGAAACCGCAGCCGGATGATCTCGCGCGCTATGAAGAACAGGACCAGCGCCGCGCCCAGCGCCAGGCCGCCCCAGAAGATCCACATGAGGAACGGGGCCACGGCGCCGAATAGCTCCGCCACCCAGGCGAGCCACGCAGGCGGCTCAGGCGGCTCGAAAGCGGCCATTTCGAATTGCAGGGTGCGGTCTTCGAGCAGGCGCGCGTGCGCCTGCCTTATCGCCTCGTCGTCGGCCTGCGAGGGCCCAAGCGCCATGCTCGCCCCCCGGCGCACGCTGAACAGGCGGGGACGATGCCCCTAAACCTTCACGGTCGTCGAGGCCCGGCGTGGAATTAAGTCAGCGCACGCGCGCGTCGTTGGGGCGGTGGTCGTCGATTTCGCCGGGGCGCGGTTCGGGGGGTTCGCCCAGGATTTCGCGCAGCTTCTCGGCGGACACGCCCAGCCGATGGCCGATCTCGGCGTCGGTCATGCTCTGGCTGCGCCAGCGGTCGATGGCTTCGCGATCGATGCTCATGATTGCCGAACACCGAACTGGCCGCGGGGTTGCGTGGCCGGCGTCCGGAGTGCGACGAGAACCCGTGGATGACCGGAGGACGGCATGAGCGGCTTTTTCGTCGGGCGCAGCACCTACGACCTGGATTTCGTCACCAGCCAGTACCCGCCCGAGGACACCAAGCTGCGCGCCGAACAGCTGCACGCCATGGCCGGCGGGCCGGGCCTGAACGCCTCGGTGGTGTTCGCGGCCCTGGGCTATCCCGCGACCCTCTACAGCGTCATCGGCTCGGGCCGCTTCGCCGACGCCGCGCGCGAGGACATCGGCGCCTTCGGGGTGCGGGTGATCGACGCCGCCGCGGGCCAGGTGAACGTGCTGCCGATCTCCAGCGTGGTCGCCAACCGGGTGAAGGCCACCCGCACCATCGTCTCCAGCGAGACCCATCCCGATCTCAAGCCCGCCGGCGACGACGTCTGGCGCACGCTGGACGAGGCCTCGATCGTGCTGATCGACGGCCACATCCCGGGCCTGGCCCTGCCGGTGATCCGCGAGGCGAAGGCCCGCAAGATCCCGGTGGTGATGGACGGCGGCACCTACCGCGAGGCCCACGCCGACCTGCTGCCCTACGTCGACGCGGCGGTGGTCTCCGAACAGTTCCTGCCGCCGGGCTGCGAGACCGGCGAGGACGTCTTCCGCGCCCTGTCCGACCTCGGCATCCCGCGCATCGCCATCACCCGCGGCCCGCGCCCCCTGTCCTGGCGCGAGGAGGGCAGGGAGGGCGAGATCGTCCCGCCCGAGGTGAAGGCGGTCGACACCCTGGGCGCCGGCGACATCTTCCACGGCGCCTTCTGCTGGCACTACCTGACCAGCGGCGATTTCGTCGACGCCCTGCGCTGCGCCGGCGAGGTGGCGGCCTTCTCCACCACCATGTGGGGCACCCGCAGCTGGATCCCGGCCTGGCTCGAAAAGCTCAAGGTTAGCTGAGCATTAAGCCCGTCTCTTAAGTCCGCCTTACCGGTGTTCAGACGACCCTTCGCGCGAGGAACGCGGGATGGGGCGACACCACTTCAGGCGGCGAGGGGCCGGACGGCGGATCGAGGCGGCGCTCTGGGCGATCATCGGCCTGGCGCTGCTCGCCGTGGTCACCGCACCCGACGTGCAGGCCCGCCTGGGGCTCTCTGCCGCGCCGGCG
>JAEZEZ010000127.1 GCA_023432855.1 Pseudomonadota bacterium
AGCCGCGCCAGCGGCGCCTAAGGCCGAGGCCAAGGCGCCCGCGAAGCCGGCTCCGGCCCCTGCCTCATCGGGCCCGTCCCTGCCGCCATCGCCGGCGGCGGGCACGCTCATGAAGGAGAAGGGCCTCGCCGAGGGTGATGTCGCTGGCTCCGGCAAGCGGGGACAGGTGCTCAAGGAGGATGTGCTCGCGGCCGAGGCTCGGCCCAAGGCGGCGCCTGCGCCCGCTGCGTCGGCGCCCGTCGCCTATGCCGCACCCGTGCCGGCCGTCGCGACGCAGCAGATGCGGCTTCCCTCCGCGCCCAATGACGAGTCCCGCGAGGAGCGCGTGCGCATGACGCGGCTGCGCCAGACTATCGCGCGGCGCCTCAAGGATGCGCAGAATACTGCCGCCATGCTCACCACGTTCAACGATGTGGACATGAGCGCGGTCATGGCCATGCGCAACCAGTACAAGGACCTGTTCGAGAAGCGCCACGGCGTGAAGCTCGGCTTCATGAGCTTCTTCGTGAAGGCGTGCATCCAGGCGCTGAAGGAAATCCCGGCCGTGAACGCCGAGATCGACGGCGCCGACGTCATCTACAAGAACTACTATCACATCGGCGTCGCCGTCGGCACGGAACGGGGCCTGGTGGTGCCGGTGGTCCGCGACGCCGACGTGCTGTCCATGGCCGAGGTCGAGAAGACCATCGGCGAGCTGGGCCGCAAGGCTCGGGACGGCGCCCTGGCGCTCGACGACCTGCAGGGCGGCACCTTCACCATCTCCAACGGCGGGGTCTACGGCTCGCTGATGTCGACGCCGATCCTCAACGCGCCGCAGTCGGGCATCCTGGGCATGCACAAGATCCAGGAGCGGCCCGTGGTCGTGAACGGCCAGATCGTCATCCGTCCGATGATGTACCTGGCGCTCAGCTACGACCACCGCATCGTCGACGGCAAGGAGGCGGTCACCTTCCTCGTGCGCATCAAGGAGCACATCGAGGATCCGCAGCGCTTCCTGCTGGAGGTCTGACCCGAGGTTTTGGATTTCGACATCTCCGCTTGCGAACCCTGCGCGGGGCGTGCGCAGAGTGTCGCCATGCCGCTGACCGTCGTCGCCGAATACTCCTCCATGCCCGAAGCCCAGATCGCGGCTTCGGTCCTCGAGTCCGCGGGGATCACCGCCGTGGTCATGGATGGGCCGAACATCGCCCTGAATCCGCTGGCGCAGTTGCGCGCGGGCTTTCGCGTCTCGGTGTCGGAGGATGACCTCTATACCGCCCGCCAGGTGCTGGCCGCGGCCATGGACGCTGGGGCCGAGGCCGAGACCAAGGACGAGGACCCGGCGCCCTAGCCGGCCGCCGCGCCCGGCTGCAGGTCGAGCTCCGGGTCGGCCGCGCCCGTCGAGGCCCGTTCCGGCAGGTGCAGGGTGAAGGTCGCGCCGGCGCCGGGCTCGCTCTGCAGCTCGACCCAGCCCCCGTGCAGTTCCGTCAGCGCCTTGACCAGCGCCAGCCCCAGGCCGGGCCCCCCACGGTCGCGGGCGACGAAGCGGTCGAAGACGTTGGCCTGCTGGTGGTAGGGGATGCCCCGCCCCTGGTCGGTGACGGCGATGCGCACCTCGCCCTGTCCACGAACCGCCGTGAGCCGCACCACGCCCCGCTCCGGCGTGGCCCGCAGGGCGTTCTCGGTCAGGTGGTCCAGCGCCTGGGCCAGACGGCGGGCGTCGGCGCGGATGACCCCCGCCTCCTCGGTGCAGGAGACTTCGATGCGCGCGGACTTGGCCGCAGCCTGGTCGGCGGCGCGCTCGGCGGCCGCTTCAAGCACCTCGCAGATGTGCGCGTCGCCGAGGCTGAGCGCCATTTCCCCGGCGTCGATCTGCGCCATGTCCAGAACGTCGTCGATCGACCGGGCCAGCTGGGTCGCGGCCGAACGCACCGAGGAGACGTGCCCTCGGGCCCGGTCAGGCAAGTCCGGGGTCGACTGCAGCAGTTCCGCATAGCCGAGGATGGTCGTCAGCGGCGTGCGAAGTTCATAGGACACGTTGCCCACGAACTCCCGCTTGAGTTGCTCGGCTTCCGACAGAGCGGCCGAGCGCTGGGCCAGCGCCCGCTCCAGTTCACGACGGGCGGTGATGTCGCCGAAGCCGATGAGGGTGGCGCCGTCCGGAAGCGGCCGCGACTGCCACGAGAAGGTGCGTCCGTCGGAGGTCCTGGCCTCGCCGGACACCGGCACGCGGGATTGCGGATCCGGATCGGTCACCCGGCCCTGCAGTTCGGTCCAGAGCTGGCGATCGTGCAGCAGCGGCTGGCACAGCGCCGCCACCCCGGCGAAGTCGCCGGCGTCCTCGAGCTGCTGGCCCGTGGCGCCCCACAGGCGCTCGAACGCCTCGTTGTGCAGGCGGAGGCGTCCATCGGACGCGAACACCGCCACCGCGTCGGTGAGCTTGTCCAGCGTGGTCTGCTGGACCTGGATGAGGGCGTTGTACTGGGCCCGCAGGCTGAGTTCGCCCGTGATGTCCGAGAACAGCAGCAGCACCCCGCCCATCGGATGCGGCTGCCGGACCACGCGCAGGGTGCGGCCGTCCGGCAGGGTCCACAGGTCGTCGGGAGCCACCTCGGTCTGCCCGTAGAAGTCCAGCTCGCGCGCCTTCCACTTGGCGTACTCAGGCGCCTCCGGGAGGCGGCGGCGCTGGCGCAGGCGGTCCAGCCACTCCCCATGGGTCGGGCGTTCCGCCAGCCAGGCCGGATCCAGCCCCCACAGCTCCTCGAAGGCCGTGTTGTGATAGGCCAGCCGCTTCGATGGGCCGAAGATCGCCACCGCGTCGGCCAGGTGGTTGAGGGTCTCGTCGTGGGCCGAGACATGGCGCGACAGCGCCTCGCGCGTCTCCTCCGCCTCGGTCACGTCGATCGCGATGGCGGCGGCCTCGTCGCCGTCGCCCACCGGCTCGGCGGTGACGCGATAGGCTCGCCGCTTGCCCTTCACCGTGACCCAGCGGAAGGCCTCCTTGCGGGCGGCCTCGCCGATCGCCTCCTGGGCCAGGGTTTCGGCCCCGCGGTCGAAGCACAGGCCGCGCTCGATGGCGTGCTCGACCGAACTGGCCTCGGCGGCGTCGAGCCAGGCCTTGTTGGCCCAGACGATCCGACCATCCCGCGCGGCGACCCACGCCGGCGCCGGCAACCGGTCGGCCATCTCGGCGAAGCGGCCGCCCGGGGCGGCTTCGGACGCCGGCATCAGCCGGATCCAGGCCATGGCGCCGGAAGACCGGCCCTCGACCGTCACCGGGCCTTCCTCGCCCTGGATGGTCAGCCTGAACGGCTCCCCCTTCTCGATGAGGCCCTTGAGCCGTACGGCGTGTTCAGGCGCGGCCTGGGCCAGGGCCTTGAGCAACAGCGCCGGATCGCCCGGGACGATCTTCAGGGCCCGGGCGCAGTCGGCCAGGGCCTCGTGGCCGGCCAGCAGCCGGACCTCGTCGCCTTCGATGGCGATCAGCGCGCCTTCAAAGGCGTCGGCGGCGGCTTCGGACTCCGCCAGCGAGCCTTCGGCGTCGGCCAGGCGCAGTTCAAGTTCGCGCAGCCGCGCCTGCGACCGGCTGCGAAAGCGCCAGGTCCATACCAGGGTGGACAGCGACAGCGCGATCGCGCCCGCCGAGGCGGCGAAAGCCAGGTCGGTCGGCGCCATGCGCTTGCGGGCCTCCGTGCGAATCAGAAGTCAGGATAGCCTGTGCGGTCCGCCTTGTCGGCGGCCCTCCCAATGCGGATATGTGGCCTATGAGCGCGGTGCTTTATCCGGTGGCGGCGAACGCCGAACAGGCCCTGAACGCGCCGGTCGGCAGGGCGGCGCGTGAACGCGAGGCCCAGCGCATGGCCGGCGAGGCCGTCGTCTTCGTCACCGAGCAGACCGGGCCTGCCTTCCCCACGATGGAGGCGGCGCTCGACGCCTGGCGCGGCAGACTGGAGGATTTCCGCCCCGGCCAGTCCGTGATGCTCGCCCCCGAGGACCGCTTCTGCGCCCTGCGCGAGGTCATGGCCGAGGGGGCCGGACGACCGCCGCGGCCGCAGAAACCCGCCATGCGGGCCGGGCGCCGCTGGCCCACGCCGCGTGAAACGCCCCAGGTGGTCTGGCGCCTGTCGGTTTCCTACTGGCGCATCGGCAAGGCCGACCCGATTCCTCTGGATCAGGCCCGCAAGGCGCGCCGCGACGCCCGCGCCGCCGACCTGCCGCCCGACCGGCTCCGCATGCTGACCAGCCATCCGCTGCGCCCGGTGAAGCCACAGCAGCCGCTGGATATCGGCCTGTTCGAGGCGCGACGGCCCGAGGACCCGAGCGTCATCATACCGGACGAATAGGCGCGCCCGGCTTTCGCGCCTATGTACCGGCCATGACCCGTTACGCCGCTTTGGCCGCGCCCAGCCTCGACGACTTCACCGCCCTGGCGGAGGCCGCTTTCCTCAAGCTCCCGGACGAGTTTCGCCGGGCCGTCGGCAATGTCACCTTCCGGGTGCTGGATTTCGCCGACGACCGGACCCTGCAGGAGCTCGGCATAGAGGATCCGTTCGAGCTGTCCGGGCTCTATCACGGCGTGGACCTGACCCAGCGCTCCGTCATCGACCCCCTGCCCCTGAACTCGGAGATATTCCTTTACCGTCGACCCATCCTCGATGAGTGGGCCGAGCGCGGCGACGTGGATCTCGAGACGCTGATCGAACACGTGCTGATCCACGAGATCGGCCACCACCTCGGCCTCAGCGACGACGACATCCACGCCATCGAGGACGCGGCGGACTAGGACGCGGCCAGCACCCGATCCACCCATGCCGGCACCGTTTCGGTGGCGGGACCGTAGTGGGCCTCGTCGAAGATCCGCGCCGTATCAGACGGCTCGAGATTGATCTCAACGGTGTGGGCGCCGGCCCGGCGAGCCTCCGCCACGAATCCCGCCGCGGGATAGACCGTGCCGGAGGTCCCGATGGCGCAGAAAATGTCCGCTCCCGACAGTTCCTCGAAGATGCGGTCGAGGTGCTTGGGGACCTCGCCGAACCAGACCACATCGGGGCGCAGCGCGCCCGTCCGGCCACATCGACCACACAGTTGGTCAACCGTGAGATCTTCCTCCCAGGTCTCGACATGGGCGCAAGCATTGCAGCGGGCTTTCAGCGCCTCGCCGTGCATGTGGATGACGTCCTGGGCGCCGCCCAGTTCGTGCAGCCAGTCGACGTTCTGGGTGACGAGGGTGAGCCGACCCCGCGGCGGCAAGTCCCTTTGAAGGCGGGCCAGCGCCTCGTGCGCGGCGTTGGGCCTGGCGTCGCGGTGAACCCGGCGACGCATGTTGTAGAAGTCGTGCACCTTCTGCGGGTTGCGGGCGAACCCCTCGGGGGTGGCGACTTCGCCGAGGTCGTACTTCGACCAGATCCCGCCCGCGTCGCGGAAGGTGCCCAGCCCGCTTTCGGCCGAGACGCCGGCCCCGGTGAGCACGAACACGTTCATCAGGCCCTCGAAAACTCGTCCGTTCAGGCGTAGAAACCACGGTTACTCCGGCGAACCGCCGACAACATTCCATACGAGGCCGCGGTGGCCGTCAAAAATCTCCTTGCCGGCGCCTGCATCGCCCTTTCGATCGCGGGCGCGGTGCAGGCGAGCGCGCCGAAGCCGAAGAAGCCGATCCACATGGATCGCTTCATGGGACGCTGGTACGAGATCGCCCGCACACCCAACCCGCGTCAGAAGGGCTGCTTCGCCGCGTCCGCACACTGGGTCAGGGCCGCCGACGGCAGGATTTCGGTCAGCAACACCTGTCGCAAGGGATCCCCGTCCGGCCGCGAGGACGTGACACGCGCCACGGTCCACGCCGTCGACGGCAATCGCGCCTCGATCGAGATCGCGTTCTTCGGCGGGGTCATCAGGCAGGAGTACTGGATTCTGGACCGCGCCGACGATTACCAGTGGGCGATCATGGGCACGCCCGGCGGCAACTACGTCTGGGTGTTCTCCCGCAAGGCCAACCTGTCTCCGGCGGAACGAAACAGCCTGCTCGGCCGGGTGCGGGCGCTCGGGTACAATATCGGCAAGCTGGAGATGGTCGCGCGCTGAGGGCGCGCCCTTCGGCCGCGCTTGACGAGTCGAACACAAGGCGAACAGAGTGGCGGCATGCCCGCCGCTGTCGTGCTCACCTTTTCGCGTCCCGAGACCACCCAGACCGTCACCCGCGGGGCGGCGCGGCTGTTCCAGGCCCTGGGTTACGCTCCCCTTCTGGAGGTGTGCCTGCCGAACGGACGCCGCGCCGACGTGATGGCCGTCGGCCCGCGGGGAGAGATCGCCATCGCCGAGGTCAAGTCCGGACTCGACGACTATCGCGTGGATCGCAAGTGGCCGGAATATCTCGACTACTGCGACGCCTTCTACTTTGCCGTCGCGCCGGAGTTTCCCCGCCAGGTTCTGGCCGAGGGGCCAGGCCTGATCGTGGCCGACGGGTTTGGCGGAGCCGTGCTGACAGAAGCGCCCCGTTCACCGCTTGCCGGAGCCCGACGCAAGGCGCTTACCCTTGCCTTCGCCCGCCTCGCCGCCAGCCGCGTCGCCGTCGGCTGAGCTCGCGCCCTATCCTGCGCGCCTCCGCTCGCCGCCTTCACCAGCCTCACGGGCGATCTGTCGTTCCCAGTAGGCCATGCCGTCATCCGGCTTGAACATCGTCCTCGGCGCGCCTTCCCGGGTGGCCACGGCGAAGACGTTGTCACTCGGGTCGTAGAGCAGGCGGTCGCCGTTGGCCCGGGTCAGGGTGAGCGTGCCGCGCGGCGGCTTGCGGATGAAATCGTGCGCCTTGGCGACGTAGGCGTCGACGGTGTCGGCGTCGAAGTCACGGCCGTTGCGGCGGAAGTGATAGTCGGCGTTCTCCACCGCCGAGTACCTCCGGTTAGAGGACCAGAGCGGCCGGCCACGGAAATCCGGCGCGTCATCGTTCGCCGCCCGGCGGCTTGCGCCGCGCTCGTCCTGACCCCGGTCCCGGGAAGACTCCGACCTTTCGGCCCGAGCATAGTCCCGGCCGGAGGTCGGCGCCTCCGCGCTACGGTCTCGCGTCTCGACCGCCGACGGACCGTTGTCGCAACTCGCCACCAGCGCCAGGGCCACGGCGGCCGCGACGCCCAGCAACTTACCCTTCCACGTCTCCATGGCTCCCTCCATCACACCCTTGCAGAAGCCTTAGCCGAACACCGATGTTCCTGCAATGTTCTTGTTTGGCGCCGCTGGATCGCGCGCCCGGCATGGCGCCGGGCCGATGCGCGCGCTACATGCCCTGTGAACGGCGGAGCATCCCTTGGACGGCAAGCGCATCCTTCTGATCGTCGGCGGCGGCATCGCGGCCTACAAGGCGCTCGAACTCATCCGACTTCTGCGCAAGGCGGGGGCGGAGGTGCGTTGCGTCCTGACCCGCGCAGGCGAGAAGTTCGTCACGCCGATGTCGCTGGCGGCCCTCTCCAACAACCCCGTGCGCGCCGACCTCTTCGATCTCGGCGCCGAGGCCGAGATGGGGCACATCGAGCTCTCCCGCTGGGCGGACCTGGTGGTCGTGGCGCCGGCGACTGCTGACCTGCTGGCCAAGAGCGCCAACGGATTGGCCGACGACCTGGCCTCGACCGCGCTGCTGGCGACCGACAAGCGGGTGCTGGCGGCGCCGGCGATGAACGTGCGCATGTGGCTCCACCCCTCCGTCGTGCGCAACGTGGAGCGACTTCGGACCGATGGCTGGCTCATGGTCGGCCCGGACGACGGCGAGATGGCGTGCGGCGAATACGGGCCAGGCCGCATGGCGGAACCCGACGCGATTGTGAAGGCCATCGGGGACGCTCTCGGACAGGGCGCGGAAAGGCCGATGCTCGTCGCGCCCGCTCTGGGGACTCTGGCAGGTCGCCACCTTCTGGTCACCGCCGGCCCCACTTTCGAGCCCATCGACCCGGTCCGCGGCCTCACCAACCGCTCCAGCGGCAAGCAGGGCTATGCGGTGGCCGAGGCGCTGGCTGCGCTCGGCGCCCGGGTCACCCTGGTCAGCGGTCCGACGGCGCTGCCGCCGCCTGCGGGCGTCACCCGCATAGACGTCGAAACCGCGGTCGAGATGGAGGCGGCCTGCCGCGCCGCCCTCCCGGCGGACGCCGCGGTGATGGTGGCGGCGGTGGCCGACTGGAGGCCGGAAGCGACGGCCGACCGCAAGGTGAAGAAGACCGGCGGCGGGGCCACCGTTCGCCTGGTGGAGAACCCCGACATCCTGGCGGGCATCGCCCGCAAGGGGGCGCAGCGCCCTGCGCTGGTGGTCGGGTTCGCGGCCGAGACTCACGAGGTCGAGCGCTTCGCCGCCGAGAAGCTCAAGAAGAAGGGCTGCGACTGGATCGTGGCCAACGACGTCGGGGGCGGTGTCTTCGGCAGCGACGACAACGAGGTCTCGCTCGTGACCCGCGAAGGCGTCGAACCCTGGGGACCGGCCAGCAAGCGCGAGATCGCCCGCCGGCTGGCCCAGCGCATTGCGGAGACCCTGAAATGAGCCTGCCCGTCCGCATTTCGCGCCTTCCCCACTCCGAGGGGATCGACCTTCCGGCCTACGGCACTGATGGCGCCGCGGGTCTCGACCTGCGCGCCGCTGTGCCGGCCGATACGCCCCTGACGCTGGCGCCGGGAGCCCGCGCCCTGGTGCCGACGGGGCTGAGCATAGCCGTGCCCCCGGGTTACGAAGCCCAGGTGCGGCCGCGTTCGGGGCTGGCGCTGAAATCGGGGATCACCTGCCTGAATACGCCGGGCACGATCGACAGCGACTACCGGGGCGAGGTGGGCGTCATCCTCGCCAATCTCGGCGCCGAACCCTTCACCATCCACCGGGGCGACCGCATCGCCCAGATGGTGGTGGCGCGGTACGAGCGTGTCGTGTGGGAAGAGGCGGACCAGCTGGACGATACCGCCCGGGGCGGGGGCGGCTTCGGCTCCACCGGGCGCGCCTAGGCGAGACGTTTCGCCCGTGACGGGAAACTGAATCGCCGGAACGCCGTTCTTTGGGTTAACCATACGGCCAAGCCATGACGGCTGCGGAGGTTCCCATGGATTCAGTGATGGCGTTTGTCCAACCCGCCTATGAGTTCGTCCACGCCGGATTCTCCGACGTGAAATCCCAGGTCATCGCGATCGTGATCGCCATCGTGGCGGCCGTCCTGATGAAGGGCTGGGGCCGCATTTGGGGCGCGGCTCTCGTCGCGGTCGTCGCCCACCTGATCATCCAGGCGCTCCTGCCGCTGGTGGCGTCATCGGCCTTCCGGCTTCAGGACCTGGTGCCCGACTTCGTCTCGCTCGGCTTCTGGGCGAATGCGCTGGCCCTCTACGTCGGCTACCTGCTGGTGATCGCCTTCTTCTTCTTCCTGAAGCACCACGTCTTCCGGGTCGGCAAGGGCGGGCACGCGCACGCGCATTGAAGCGCGGCGCTCAACGTCGCCTGAAGCCCAGGACGTCCTGCATGTCGTAGAGCCCCGGCTCGCGGCCGACCGCCCATACGGCGGCCTCCACCGCGCCCCGCGCGAACAGCGCGCGGTCGCGGGCGGAGTGCGACAGGGTGAGGATCTCGTCTTCGCCGGCGAAGATCACCGTGTGATCGCCGACGATCCCGCCGCCCCGGACCACCGAGAAGCCGATGCGGCCATCCTGGCGCGGCCCCTGCCCGGTCTCGCGCGGCGGGTCGCGGAGGTCGTCCAGCCGCCCCCCGCGGCCGCGAGCTGCCGCCTCGCCCAGCATCAGGGCGGTTCCTGACGGCGCGTCCAGCTTGCGACGGTGGTGGGCTTCGAACACTTCCGCGTCCCAGCCCTGCGCGTCCAGGCGCGCCGCGGCCTGTTCGACGAGGCCGATCAGCACGTTCACGCCGAGGGAGAAGTTGCCGCTGAGGACGATCGGGACCGACCTGGCGGCTGCCTCGACCTGGGCCTTCTGCGCCGCCGTAAAACCGGTCGAGCCGATCACCAGCGCGGGCCTTCCGCGCTCGGCGCACCGCTCGGCGAGAGCCGCTGACGCCTCGGCGGTGGTGAAGTCGATCACCACGTCGCAGGCGGCGAGATCGGGCTCTTCGCCCCGGTCGAAGCGAAGGGCGGTCAGGGCCGTGTCACGCTCGTCGAGCACCGCGGTGACGGCGCGGCCCATGCGGCCCCGGGCGCCCGCCACCCCGACGTGAAGGATGCCGCCGCTCACAGACCCGCGCTCCGCGAAGCCTTGTCAGTTTTTTTTGAATACGCTATCGGACTCGGCGTCATCAGGGGACATCCCATGAAGCTCTACTCCGGATATATCTCGCCCTATGCCGCGCGGGCCCGCATGGCGGTCTACGCCAAAGGCCTCGACGTGGAAATCCTGCCGCCGCCCGGCGGCTCCAAGTCCTCCGAGTACCTGTCGATCAATCCCATGGGCAAGCTGCCCTGCCTGGTTACCGACGATGGCCACGCCGTGCCGGAAAGCGCCATCATCGTGGAATTCCTCGAGGCGCTCTATCCCGAGCGCCCTCTGACCCCCGCCGACCCCGTGGAGGCGACGCGGGCGCGGCTCGTGGCCCGCATCGGCGAAACCTATGTGCTCGCGCCCATGAGCAAGCTGTTCGGCCAGCTCGATCCCAAGACTCGCGACGAGGCGGCGACCGGCGCCGCGATCGCGGAGCTTGAGGCCGGGCTGGGACACCTCGAGGCCTTCCTCGACCGAAGCGGTCCCTACGCCACCGGAAAGCACCTGACGCTGGCGGACTGCCAGTTGGCGCCCACGCTGTTCTTCGTGCGCGTGCTGGGGCCACTGTTCGGCAAGGACTGGATCTCGGCCCATCCGCAGATCGCCGCCTACATGGCGTCGAGCGCCGCCGACGAGACGATCGCGAAGGTCCAGGGTGAGATGATGGATGCGCTGGCCCACTACCAGCGGACAGGCGAGTTCAGGTAGGCGGCAGGCCGGGAGCCGTCAGGCCCCCGCCTGCACCGTCGTCGTCAGGTCGTCCCAGAAGCGCTTGGCCTTCTTGAGAAAGCCCGCGTTGCGCGGATGCTGCTTCTCCCCGCAGCTTTCGGCGAGCTGGCGCATCAGCTCCTTCTGCTTGGCCGTCAGGTGGGTCGGGGTCTCGACGTAGAGCTCGACCACCAGGTCGCCGCGCTGGCGGCCGTTCAGCGAGGCCATGCCCCGGCCCTTGAGCCGAATGGTCCGGCCGGTCTGGGAGCCTTCGGGGATGGTGACGCTGGTCTTGCAGTCCTCGCAGGTCGGCTGGATCGACAGGCAGGGCGCTTCGATCTCTCCGCCCAGGGCCGCCGTGCACATGGGCACGGGCACGCTGACCAGCAGGTCCAGGCCGTCGCGCTCAAAGAGCTCGTGCGGTTTCACTGACAAGAAGATGTAGAGGTCGCCGCGCGGCCCGCCGCGCAGGCCCGCGTCGCCCTCGCCCGACAGGCGGATGCGGGCGCCGTCGTCGACGCCGGCGGGAATGCGGACCTGAAGCGTGCGCTCGCGGCGCACCTGGCCCTGGCCGTGGCACTTGAAGCAGGGATCGGCGACCACGCGGCCCGCGCCGCCGCAGCGGGGGCAGGTCCGCTCGACGGCGAAGAAGCCGTTGGCGGCGCGCACGCGGCCGGCGCCGCCGCAACCGCCGCACATGGTCGGTTGAGTGCCCGGCTTGGCGCCGGTGCCGTCACAGGTGTCACAGGTGATGGTGGTCGGCGCGGTGATCTCGACCTCGGCTCCGCGATAGGCCTGCTCGAGGGTGATCTCGAGGTCATGGCGGATGTCCGCGCCGCGCACCGGGCCGGTCGAGCCCCGCCGCTGCTGGCCGAACATGTCGCCGAAGACGTCGCCGAACACCTCGGAGAAGATGTCGTTGACGTCGTGGAACTGGGCCCCGCCGCGGCCGAACGGTCCCCCCGGACCGCCGCCCATACCGCCGTTGACGCCGGCGTGGCCGAACCGGTCGTAGGCGGCGCGCTTGTTGGCGTCCGACAGGACCGAATAGGCCTCGTTCAGCTCCTTGAAGCGTGTGGCCGCCTGTTCGCAGCCGCCATTGCGGTCAGGGTGGTGTTCCATCGCCGCCTTGCGGAAGGCGGCCTTGATCTCGGCGGCGTCCGCGGTGCGCTGGACGCCCAGGATCTCATAATAGTCACGCGCCATGCGTTACGCCCCATACTCGCAGCCGCGTCCGGGATAGCGGCTTTCCGACCATCCCGGACCACGACATTGCGTCACGCCGACTTCTTCTCGTCGCCATCGACTTCCTCGAACTCGGCGTCGACGACGTCCTCGCCGCCTTCGGCGGTCTGGGCGTCACCGGCTTCCGAACCCGGGGAGGCGGCGTTGTACATGGCCTCGCCGAGCTTCATGGAAGCCTGGGCGAGCGCCTGGGTCTTGGCGCGGATGGCGTCCGCGTCCTCGCCCTCGAGCGCCGACTTCAGGTCGGACAGGGCGGTTTCGATGGCCGTCTTCTCTTCCGCGCCGACCTTGTCGCCGTGCTCGGCCAGCGCCTTCTCGGTCGAGTGGACCAGGGCGTCGCCGCCGTTGCGCGCGTCGACCAGGTCCTTGCGCTTCTTGTCCTCGGCGGCATGAGCCTCGGCGTCCTTCACCATCTGCTCGATGTCGGCGTCGGACAGGCCGCCGTTGGCCTGGATGCGGATCGACTGCTCCTTGTTCGTCGCCTTGTCCTTGGCCGTGACGTGCACGATGCCGTTGGCGTCGATGTCGAAGGTCACCTCGACCTGGGGCACGCCGCGGGGCGCCGGCGGGATGCCGACCAGGTCGAACTGGCCCAGCAGCTTGTTGTCCGCCGCCATTGGCCGCTCGCCCTGGAAGACCCGGATGGTCACGGCCGACTGGTTGTCGTCAGCGGTGGAGAACACCTGGCTCTTCTTGGTCGGGATGGTGGTGTTGCGCTCGATGATCTTGGTGCAGACGCCGCCGAGCGTCTCGATGCCGAGGGAGAGCGGGGTGACGTCGAGGAGCAGGAGCCCCTTCACGTCGCCGCCGAGCACGCCGCCCTGGATGGCAGCGCCGACCGCGACGCACTCGTCCGGGTTGATGCCCTTGAAGGGCTCCTTGCCGCAGAACGCCTTGACCGCGTCCTGCACGGCGGGGATACGGG
>JAEZEZ010000016.1 GCA_023432855.1 Pseudomonadota bacterium
CCGCTCCCTTGACGGGGGCGGCGGCGGCCGCTTCCCTTTTGGGAGCAAAGGGAAAGTCGCCAATGCGTCGTGTCGTCGTCACCGGTCTCGGACTCGTCACCCCCCTCGCCTGGGGGGTGGAAGCCACCTGGAAACGCCTGCTTGCCGGCGAATCGGGGGCCGGCCGGATCAGCGCCTTCGACGCTTCCGGCTACGGCTGCGAGATTGCCTGCGAGGTTCCCTCGGTCGATGGGCGCGGCGGCGGCTCGGCCGATGACCCGGCCGCCTTCGATCCGGACAAGGTCGTGTCGCCGAAGGATCGGCGGCGCATGGACGACTTCATCCTCTACGCCATCGCCGCCGCCGACGAGGCGCTGAAGGACGCGAACTGGCCGCCGGAAGACGACGAGGAAAAGCTGCGCACCGGCGTGGTCATCGGCTCGGGCATCGGCGGCCTCGGCCCCATTGCCGAAACCGCGCTGGAGATGGCCGAAAAGGGTCCCCGCCGGGTCAGCCCGTTCTTCATCCCCTCGGCGCTCATCAACCTGGCCTCGGGCCAGGTCTCCATCCGCTACGGCCTCAAGGGCCCGAACCACTCGGTGGTCACCGCCTGCGCTACGGGCGCCCACGCGGTCGGCGACGCCTTCCGCATGATCCGCTACGGGGACGCCGACGTGATGGTGGCCGGCGGCGCGGAAAGCTCCATCGTGCCGATCGGCGTCGCGGGCTTCGTCGCCTGCCGGGCCCTGTCGACGGGTTTCAACGACGATCCGACGCGGGCCTCGCGCCCCTACGACAAGGACCGCGACGGCTTCGTCATGGGCGAGGGCGCCGGCATCCTGGTGCTGGAGGAATACGAGCACGCCAAGGCTCGTGGCGCGAAGATCTACGCGGAGGTGATCGGCTACGGCCTGTCCGGCGACGCCTACCACATCACCGCCCCGGCCTCTGACGGCGACGGCGGTTTCCGCGCCATGCAGGCCTCTCTGAAGGACGCGGGGATCACTCCCGCCGACCTCGACTACATCAACGCTCATGGCACCTCGACGCCGCTCGGGGACGAGATCGAGCTGGGCGCCGTCGAGCGCATGCTCGGTAACGCCGCGGGCAAGGCGACCATGAGCTCGACCAAGAGCGCAATCGGGCACCTGCTGGGCGCCGCGGGGTCTGTGGAGGCGGCCTTCAGCGTGCTGGCCATCCGGGACCAGATCGCGCCGCCGACCATCAACCTCGACAACCCGTCGGTCGAGACCGCCATCGACCTCGTGCCTCACAAGGCCAAGCCGATGAAGATCGACCACGCCCTGTCGAACAGCTTCGGCTTCGGCGGCACCAACGCCTCACTGGTCTTCAAGCGGCTCTCGTGACCCGACCGGACCCGAAACCGCGCGGTCGCGTCCTCGCGTTCCTCGCCGGGCTCGTCGCCACCCTTCTGCTGGTGGCGATCGTGGCCGGCGTAGGGGCGTGGATGACCCTCTACGGGCCGGGCCCGAAGGCGCGGGCGGGTCAGGAAACCATCGTCATCCTCAAGCCCGGCTCCGGCGTCGCCCAGATCGCGACGACCCTGAAACGCGCGGGCGTGATCCGCTCCGATGACGCCTTTCGCGTGGCCGCCAAGCTGACCGGCTCGGACCGGCGCCTTCGCGCAGGCGAGTACCGCTTCCCCTCGGGCGCATCGCTCAACTACGTGATCCAGAAGATGAAGTCCGGCGACGTGGTTCGCCACTTCGTCACCGTGCCCGAGGGCGTCACCTCCGCCATGGCGGTGCGCATCCTCAACGCCGAGCCGGTGCTGACAGGCGAGGTCGAGGTTCCGCCCGAAGGCTCCATCCTGCCGGAAACCTACGAGGTGACCCGCGGCGAAACCCGCGCAGAGGTGCTGCAACGCATGCGCGACGCGCGTGACGAGGTTCTGGCCGAGCTGTGGGCCTCGCGTCAGCCGGGCCTGCCCTTCGAGACGCCGGAGGAGGCCGTCAACCTCGCCGCCATCGTCGAGAAGGAAACCTCGGTGCCCGCCGAACGCCCGCACGTGGCCGGCGTCTACATCAACCGGCTGCGCCAGGGCATGCCGCTCGCCGCCGATCCCACCATCGTCTACGGCGTCTCGAAGGGCGAGCCCCTGGGTCGCGGCATCCGCCGCTCGGAGCTGGACGCCGATACGCCGTGGAACACCTACAAGCGCGCCGGCCTGCCGCCGCACCCCATAGCCAACCCGGGACGGGCCTCGCTGGCGGCTGTGTTGAAGCCGATGGCGACGAAGGACCTGTTCTTCGTGGCCGACGGCACGGGCGGCCACGTCTTCGCCGAGACCATGGCCGAGCACGACCGCAACGTCGTGAAGTGGCGGAAGATTGAGGCGGAGCGCAAGGCCGCGGCTGCGGCGAAGGCTTCCACCCCTGCGGCGAAGGCCGCGCCTGCGCCCGTACCCGCGCCCGGAGCGCCGAAGTGAGCCTTTCCGGCATGACCGGCTTCGCCCGCGCCGAAGGGGCGCTGGGGGGCTGGAGTTGGGCGGTCGAGGCGCGCTCGGTCAACGGGCGGAACCTCGAGGCCCGTTTCCGGGGCCCGCCGGGGTTCGACACGCTCGAGCGGTTTGTGCGCGAAGGCGCCCAGGCCCGCTTCCAGCGCGGGCAGCTGACGGTCGGACTGCAGGCCAAACGGTCCGAAGTCTCGACCGGCGTGCGAGTGAACCAGGATCTGCTGGATCGCTATGTCCGGCTGACGCGTGAGCAGGTCGCAGAAGGGCTCGCAACGCCCCCGACCGCGGACGGCCTGCTGGCGCTGCGGGGCGTGCTGGAGTCCGTCGAGGAAGACGAGGATCCGGAGACCCACGCCGCCGTCGAGGCCGCCATGGCCGCCGATATCGCCCGCGTGCTCGACGCCCTGAAGGCGGCGAGGCTCGCCGAGGGTGCGGCCCTGGAGCCCGTGCTGAACGGCGCCGTCGACCGCATCGAAGCCCTGGTCGGGCAAGCCGAGGCGCAGGCCGCGCGCCAGGTCGAGGCCATCCGCGAACGCTTCCAGCGCCGTCTGGCCGACCTGCTCGGCGAGGCGGAGGTCGCCGAGGATCGCATCGTTCAGGAGGCCGCCGTGCTGGCGGTGAAGGCCGACGTGCGCGAGGAGCTCGACCGGCTGAACGCCCACGTCGAGGCGGCGCGCGGCCTGTTGTCGGCCGGCGGCAACGGGCGCAGGCTGGACTTCCTGGCCCAGGAGTTCATGCGCGAAGCCAACACCCTCTGCTCAAAGTCGGCGGTCACCGCCCTGACCACGGTCGGCCTCGAGCTTAAGGCCGTGATCGAGCAGCTGCGCGAGCAGATCCAGAATGTCGAATAACCGAACCCCGCGCCGCGGCGTCCTGCTCATCGTTTCCAGCCCCTCGGGGGCGGGGAAGACCTCGCTGTGCCGCCGCCTGATGGCCGACCACGGCGATCTCGTGCTGTCGATCTCGGCCACCACCCGCCAGATGCGGCCGGGCGAGGTGGACGGTCGCGACTACCACTTCGTCGACGATGCAGAGTTCGACCGGCTGATCGCCGAGGACCTGCTTCTGGAGTGGGCCGACGTCCACGGCTACCGCTACGGCTCGCCGCGCGCGCCGATCGACGCGGCCCTGGGCTACGGCCAGGACGTGCTGTTCGACATCGACTGGCAGGGGGCCCGCCAGATCGCGAAGAAGGCGCCCAAGGATGCGGTGCGCATCTTCATCCTGCCGCCCAGCCTGGCCGAACTGCGCCGCCGCCTGGTGACGCGGTCCCAGGACGCCATCGAGGTGATCGAACGGCGCATCGCCAACGCCAAGGAAGAGATCGCCCACTGCGGCGAGTGCGACTACGTCTTCGTCAACGACGACTTCGACCGCTCCTACGCCGAGCTCGCCCACATCTACCACGCCGAACGCTCGCGCCGCAGCCGCAACACCTGGGTCGCCGACTACCAGAAGGCCCTGCTGGACGAGCAGGTCTAGCGCATCGGCTGAGGCGGTTCGGCGACGGCGGCGGCCATCCGCAGGAAGCCAGCCACGTCCACGGTCTCGGCCCGGGCGTTGGGGTCCACGCCTGCGGCCTCGCAGAGCGCCTCGCCGCCAAGGGACTTCAGGCTCGAGCGCAGCATCTTGCGCCGCTGGCCGAAGGCGGCGGCGGTGACCCTTTCCAGCGCCTTCAGCAGCTCCGCCGGCGGGCGTCCGGCCTTCGGCTCCAGCCGCACCACGGCGCTCGCGACCTTGGGCGGCGGGGTGAAGGCGCGGGCCGGCAGGTCCATGACCACGCGCGCCTCGCACACGGCCTGGGCGATGACGCCCAGCCGGCCGTAGGCGGACGTTCCCGGCCGCGCCGCAACCCGGTCGGCGACCTCCTTCTGGAACATCAGGGTCATGGAGACCGGCGTCCACGGACCGGTCAGCCACTTCAGCAGCAGCGGCGTGCCCACGTTGTAGGGCAGGTTGGACACCAGGTGGCCGCGGGCGCCGCCCGCGTGGTCCTCCAGCAGGGCGCGCTCGTTCACTTCAAGCGCGTCGCCCTCCACGATCTCCAGCTTGCCGCCGGAGGCCGCGCGCAGTTCCTCGAGCAGGGGAATGAAGCGGCGGTCCTTCTCGACCACGATCACCTTCGAGGCGTCGCTCTCCAGCAGGGCGCGGGTCAGGCCGCCGGGGCCG
This sequence comes from Pseudomonadota bacterium, assembly GCA_023432855.1. Lineage (GTDB taxonomy): Bacteria > Pseudomonadota > Alphaproteobacteria > Caulobacterales > Caulobacteraceae > JAEZEZ01. Next base: position 4,625 of record JAEZEZ010000016.1, read on the forward strand.
GGGCCCACCTCGATCACCGCGTCCCCGTCGAACGGCCCGGCCAGGCGGGCGATCTTCCGGGTGACGTTGAGGTCGAGCAGGAAGTGCTGGCCAAAGCTCTTCTTCGCCAGCAGGTCGTGCGCCGCCAGCGTCTCGCGCAGGGGAGGGAGGTCGTCGAGCGTCACGCCGCGCTCCTGCGCGCCGCGATCTCGTCCGCCAGCCGGATGGCGGCGATCAGGCTGTCGGGCCGCGCGATCCCGCGCCCGGCGATGTCGAAGCCGGTTCCATGGTCAGGCGACGCGCGCACGATCGGCAGGCCGAGCGTCACGTTCACGCCGCCCCAGAAATCGATGGTCTTCACCGGGATCAGGGCCTGGTCGTGATACATGCAGATCACCGCGTCGTAGGCCCGGCGCGCCTCGGGATGGAACAGGGTGTCGGCGGGCTTCGGGTCGCTGATGTCGATCCCTTCGCTGCGGAGCGCCGCCGCCGCGGGCGCCAACACCTCGATTTCCTCCCGGCCGATGCCGCCGCCTTCTCCGGCGTGGGGGTTGAGCCCGGCCATGGCCAGCCTCGGCCGGGCGACCCCGAAGTCGCGCGCCAGCGCCGCATGGGTGACACGGGCCACGTGCATCACCCGCTCGGCGGTGACCGCGCGCGGGACCTCGGCAAGCGGTGTGTGGATCGTCACCAGCGCGACGCGCAGGTCGGCCGCGGTCAGCATCATCACCGGCCCGCGCGGCCCCGCCATGGGCGCGCGCGCCGTCAGTTCGGCCAGGAACTCGGTGTGGCCGGGAAAGCGGAAGCCTGCCTCGTAGAGCCGCGCCTTTGCGATGGGCGCGGTGACCACGCCGGACGCCTCGCCCGCCAGGGCCAGGGCCACGGCCTGCTCGATCCAGCGAATGATCGCGCCGGCGCGCGTCTCGGCCGGGGGGCCGGGGCGGTCCAGTACGGGCAGGCGTTCGGAAAAGACGGGGGCTGCGTCCGCGACGGCGTCGACCCGGGCGACAGGCGCGTCGGACAACGCGGCGGGATCGCCAAACACGACGAAGGCGGGCCCCTGCTCGCGCAGCGCCCGCCAGGCCTTGACCACGATCTCCGGTCCGATGCCCGCCGGGTCGCCCAGCGTCAGCGCGAGCGGCGGCCGGGGGCTCACCGCGTCTCGATGGTCGCCGAGTTGCGCAGGTCGCGCAGGTAGCGGCGCGCCAGCATGGTCAGCTGCTGGCCGAACAGGCGGTTGCCCACCTGCTCGCGGCTGGGCACGTCGGCGCCCACGGTGCGCTTGCCGCACACCGCCAGCAAGTGCAGCCCGACCTGGGTGCGGATCGGCGTGCTGACCTGGCCCTCGGCCAGGCCCATGGCGGCGTTGCGGAATTCCGGCGCCAGCTGGTTGATGTCGCTCTCGCCCAGCTCGCTGGCCAGCACGCCCGAGCCCTCGGCCTGGGTCAGGATGTTGTCGCAGGTCAGGGTGGGCTGCAGCTGCATGAGCCGCGAGGCGGCCGCCTGCACCTCGGCCTCGGGCGCGTCGGGGGCCAGGCGGATCGCCGCCTGGCGCAGGTTCACCATCGTGGCGCCGCCGCCGGTGCGCTTCTCGCGCAGATAGACGATGTAGACGCCGTCCTTGGTCTGGATCGGGCGCGACAGCTGGCCGGGCTGCATCTGCTGCAGGGCGGCCTCGACCTCGGGGGCCATGTCGCCCGAGATCAGCCAGCCGGCGTCGCCGCCGTTGACCGCCGATGGCGCGGCCGAGAACTGCCGGGCCACGGCCTGGAAGGGCGCGCCCTTCACCAGCTGGTCGATCAGCTGGGTGGCGCCGTTCATGGCCTCGGCCATGCCGCCCACCTGGGCCGCGTCGAGATAGACCTCGCCGACCAGGAACTGAGGTTTGGCCGAGGCGGCCTGGATGCGCTGCAGGGTGGCGTCGATCTGGTCCTCGCCGATGCGAGCGCGCGAGCGGAAGCGCTCGGTGACCAGGATGCGCCAGCCGATCTGCGCCCGCACCTGGCTGCGCAGGGTGTCGGGGTGGATCCCGGCCTGGGCCAGCTGGGCGAACAGGGCCTCGGCGGTGGTGTTGTTGGACGCCGCCAGCTCGCCGATCTCGGCGTCCACCTGGGCATCGGGGATGTTGACCTCGAAGCGCTTGAGTTCCTGCATCTGCAGGCGCTCGTCGACCAGGCTGCGCAGGGCCTGCTGCTGAATCTGCGGCAGGTTCTCCTGGTTCACGCGCACGCCGCTGGTGGCGATGATCAGGGTCATCCGCTGGCGCAGGTCGTAGCTGGTGATGATCTCGTCGTTGACCACGGCCACGACGCCCTCGACCAGGCCGGGCTGCGCCGCAGGGGCGGTCGCAGGCGCGGGCGCGGGCCCGATGTCGATCGGGCCCGGCGAAGAGATGTCCTGGGCGGCGGCCGCGTTGACCGAAACCGCAACGAGCGCGACGCTCGCGGCGCAAAGCATCCGACGCATTGTGGGTCTTGTTCCTCTCATGGCCCCGGGTCCTGCCAGACGGTCACCGGCGGTCATTGTTCCTGTATCCTGCATCACCCAATGTGGCGAGGTTTAGGCGCAAGAACACCGACTCCGAAGGCTTCAGGGCCCCCACGCGGGTCTCGTTCCGCTCGTAGACCAGTTCGAGGCGCAGGCATTCGTCCTGGTAGAGCAGGCCCACCTGCGACCGGCGCCACGAATCGTCGCGCAGGTCGTAGTTGCCCCGGAAGGTGAAGCCCCAGTTGCGCGTGACCAGGACCTCGCCGCCGCCCTCGACCTCCTCGCGCCGCGAGCGCAGCAGGTTGAACGGGTCCTCGTCGTCCATCAGGTAGCGCGCGTATCCGGAGGTGCGCGAGGTGGTCCAGTCGATCGCCGCCTCGGCCCGCCGCACCGTGCCGGTGTCGTCGATGCGCGCGCGACTCCAGGCCGTGACGCCGCGCATCGGCGAGGCGGAGGCCGCGACGATCCAGTCGGATGTACGGTCGCGGAAGCCGCTGTTGCCGGGGAAGGCGGTCTCTTCGTCGGTCCGGAAGGCCCGGCCGATGAAGGCGCGGTACTCGTCGCCATCGGCCATCTTCCAGGTGGTCTGGGCGCCGAGCGTCATGCGCGCCCCGCCCTCGTAGAGGTCGTAGCCGGGGAAACGGTTGGGCCGGAACAGGTTGGTCTCGTCGATCTCGAAGACCAGGCTGTCCTCGTTGGGGATGACCGGATCGAGGTCGCTCTGGGGCGAGATGGCCAGCTGGGCCATGGGCTCGACCACGATCGTGGTGTCGCCGCTGACCTTCATCAGCGGATAGCGCAGGTCGACCCCGGCGGTGACGTTGCCGCGCGTCTTGGTCTCGTCCGTCAGGGCCGCGCCGGTGTCGGAAAGGGCATAATAGTCCGCGCGGGCTGTGAAGAAGGGCTCCAGCCGGATGCCGCCCGCGGTGGTGAAGGCCCGGCGCCAGTCGATCTCGCCGGTGACGCGGCGGCTGTCGACGCCGTCGGGGTTGGGCGCCAGCGGGCCGGCCGGGTTGAGGAAGGGGTTGAGGTAGCGCTCGTCGCGCTCGATGGCGACGGCGCTGCCATAGGCGCGCAGGCGGCCGCCGAGGATCTCGCCCTCGGGCTCCCAACGGCCTTCGATGATCGGCACGACCACTGGCAGGGCGTCGTCGTCCTCGGGCAGGCGGAAGGGCGCCTGGGTCTGGTCCTGCACGAAGCGCAGGCTCTGGAATGCGAGCGCTGCGATCGATAGGTACGACCGCTCGGACTGGCGCACCGTGTAGACCTGGCTCAGCAGGCGGCGGCTGTCGTTCAGGAACAGGCCGCGCTCCTGATAGACTCCGGAGATGTCGTAGCGGTCGAAGAAGGTGTCGTCGCTGGCGTACTCGGCTGCGAAACCCCAGCGCCAGTTACGGTCGATGGCGAAGCGCCCGCTGGCCAGCACATAGCCGCGGTGGTCGTCCTGGCCGAACTTGTCGCCGTCGTCGTCGAAGTCCTGCTCGTAAGTGTAACCGATGCGGCCTTCCATCGACCCGGACCAGAACCGCTTGCGCCAGTTCAGGTTCAGCAGCGGGTTCACCTCCGTGTTGATCTGGGGGGAGATCTCCAGATCCTCGGACGGCGAGATCACCCACAGGTAGGGCTGCTCGTACGAGAGGCCCCGGGCGTCCGAGAGCGTCACGTTGGGCATCAGGAAGCCCGACTGCGCCGGCGCCGTGGGGTCGGCGTGCCAGAACACCGGGGCGTAAAGCACCGGGAAGCCGAACATCCGGACCACTGCGTTGCGGTAGTAGACGATGTTGTTTTCGCGGTCCTGCACCACCTTCTCGGCCTGGATATCCCAGCTGGGCTGCTTGGGCCGGCCGTCCTCGGTGCAGATGTCACAGGGCGTGAAGATCGCCCGGTTCAGCTCGTTGACGTTCTCGCTGCGGCGGATGGCGGCGGCCGCCGAAAGCTTGGCGTTCTGCTCCAGGCGGGCGGCGAAGCCGGTGGCCACGCCCGCGCGCAGGTCCTCGTCCAGCGCGATCTCGTCGGCGTACTGGACCGTGCCGTCGGCGTTGATGATCTGCGCGTTTCCGCGCGCCGTCACCAGGCCGGTCTCGGTGTTGTAGATGATCTCCTGGGCGCGCAGCGTGCGGCCCTGGTAGCGCGCCTGGACGTTGCCGCGCGCGATCACCAGGTGGTTGGGGCGGTCCTCGCCGACGGTGTCGGCCTCCAGGTAGAAACCGTCTTCGCGCAGGCCGTCGGGTCCGGCCGGCAGGGTGGCGATCGGCTCGTCCTGGGCGAAGGCGGGCGCGGCCGTGCAGGCCAGCAGGACAGCCGCCGCCGCCGCGCCCATCAGGGCGCGCGAACGGACCGGCGCACGGGCCGGCCGCATAGCGAACTCGCGCGGCGCAACCGCGTCGTCCATCCCCTGAAACCCAACTTCCCCGGAGGTGATTCCGTCCGACCGCCGTTCAACCGTCTTCTGTATAGGTGAGCAAGGTAAAAGCCGAAAGCAGGGCCAACAAAGGCGGCGTCCAGCCTGCCACCAGGGGCGGAATGATCTCGGCCTTGCCCAGCGCCGCGGTCAGCTCGTTGAAGAAGAAGAACAGGAAGCCAAGCGCTACGCCGGACGTGGCCAGCACAGCGAGCCCGCCCAGCCGCATGAGCCGCAGCGAGAAGGCCGCGCCCAGCACCGACATGGCCGCGAACAGCAGGGGCATGGCCAGGAGTTGCTGGAAGCGCAGGCGGTACGAGGTCGCGGTGAAGCCGGCCGATTCGATTCTGCGGATGGTGCCGGGCAGGGCCCAGAACGGCACCGCCGCGGGTTCGGCGAACTTTTCGTAGGCGTTGGCCGGATCCAGCGACGAGGGAATCGACAGCGTCCGGTAACGCACGGCCTGTTCGCCGGCCCCGGCTTCGCGGGCGTCGGTCAACTGCCAGAACCCGCGTTTCAGCACGGCCTCGCGCGCCTCGATGCGCCGCGAGAAGGACAGCCGGCCCTCGTCGTCCGCCGTGTAGACGAACATCGAAACGTCCTGCAGCCGGTCGCCCGGGCTGCGCCGCGACTTCGCGTGGACGACCACCTGGGTTCGGCCGTCGCCCTGGCGAAGCCAGGTATCGGTCGGCTCGGTTGCGCCCGGGGACATCTCCATGCGCGCGGACACGCGGTCATACAGCCCGTCCAGCCAGGAGGCGGCGGGGCTCAGCACGAAGATGGTTGTCAGGCCGATGACGAAGGCGGCCCCGGCGGCCGGGAAGATGAAGCGCCAGGCCGAGACGCCCGCGGCGCGCATGGCCACCAGTTCGCTGCGCCGGTTCAGGTTCACGAACGCCGCCAGCACCCCGAACAGGAAGGCGAACGGAAACAGCAGCAGGATCAGGTTCGGCGACTTCAGCAGCAGCAGGTAGAGGACCTGAATGACGCTCGCGTCGGACGCCGCGCCAGCGTTTCGCGAGATCTCGACGAAGTCGATGAGCATGACGATGGCGGCGATGATCGCAAGCGCGGCGGCCACCGACTGCAGGGTGCGGGTCAGGACGTAGCGCTCGATCCGCGTCAGCTTGAGGCGCAGGGTTCCGAGACCGCCGGGCAGGGACTGGGTCAGCTTCATGCCGCGGTCACCGCCGGTTTCAGGCTCGGGGCCGCGACGCGCGGGGGCGGCGCCTTGCGCCGGAACAGGATGCGGAAGGCGATGAACAGCGGCGCGAGCGGGACCAGGTACTGGATGATGTTCAGCCACGGCGATTCGGCGGCCAGCGGCTGGACCCCGAAGCCGAGGATCCGGATCACGGCGGCGGCCACCGCCACACGGGCGATGCTGGCGCCGTAGCCCATGCGGCTGAACGCGCCGCCCATGACGCCGACGAGGGCGAGCGCCATGAAGGTGAGCGGGTAGAGGGCGGCGGCGATCCGACCGTGGCCTTCGGCGTAGAGCTTGTACTCGTCCCTGCGGTCGTTGCGCAGCTCGAGGTTCGGGTAGAACAGCTCGTGCAGCCAGCGGTCCGAGGGTTTCAGCCGGAAGGCGCTGTCCTGTCCCATGAAGGGCGTCAGGTCGAAGACGTAGTGATCGTAGGCCAGGAAGTTCAGCACGCCCGCGTCCGAGAACTCCTGGCTGGAGCCGTTGCGCATCACCAGGCTGGGCATGCCGTCGTTGGTGACGATGCGGCCCTCCTGTGCATTGTAGACGGTGGCGCCGTCCTCGTCCTCGATGTGGATGAAGAGGTTCCGCAGCAGGCCGTTCTGGTCGATCCGCTGAACATAGACGGTCAGGTTGTCGCCGGCCTGTACGAACTGGCCTTCCTTGACGAACACCGCCGCCGCCTCGGTGCGGGCCTCGAACAGCGCCTCGTGCATGGCGCGGTAGGTCACCGGCTGGACCCACAGGTTCAGGAACAGGGTCAGCAGCCCCAGCAGGGCGGCGATGCGCATGGCGGGCGCGAACAGGCGCCAGCGGCTCATGCCGCCGGCCTGGCAGACCACCAGTTCGTTGTCTGCCTGCATCCGGTTGAGCGCGATCAGGCCGCCCACGAACACGGCCACAGGAAGGATCATGCCCAGCAGGCGGGGCAGGGCCAGGGCCGTCACCTTGGCCAGCATCCAGGGACTTTGACCGCGCTCCACGATGACGTCGAGCGTCGAGAGGCTCTGGCTCAGGAGCGCCACGGCCGTCAGCGCCACGATCGCCCACGCGATCGGGACCATGAGCTGGCGGAACAGGTATCGCTCGACGAGGGTCATGAAATCCGGCGGGCCATCGGGCCTTTGGCCCGTCTGGCCGTTGGACCGTTGTTTCGGGGGATGTATTACACGCCCGAGTCCGGGCGCGAAACCCGGCCCTGTACAGTCCCGTTGCGCGAGTTGACGTCGCGCGTATTGGAGTTCGCGCATGAAGATCGAGTTCGCCGGCGCCCCCGCCGGCTCCGCCGCCATCGCTGTCTTTGTCCATGAGGGTGGAGACCTGTCGGGCCCCGCCCGCCGTTGGGACGAGGCCTGCGGCGGCGCGCTGACTCGGGCCGCAGGAGCAGGGCGCTTCACCGGCGCCAAGGGTCAGAGCCTGGTGCTGCCGGCGCCGTCGGGGGTTGACGCCACCCATCTCGTGGCCGTCGGCGCGGGCAAGCGCGAGGGGTTCGACGACCTTGCGCTGGAGGCCGCGGCGGCGAGCGCCTACGCCGCCATCAAGACGTCCGGCGCAAAGACGCTGGTGATCGACGCGGGCGATCTTTCACCCGGGCAGGCGGCGCGCGTCGCCTACGCCGCGCGCCTGGCGACCTATCGCTTCGACCGCTACCTGACCACCGAGAAGCCGGAGAAGAAGCCCTCGGTCGAGACCATCCAGGTGATCGCCGCCGACCCGGCGGCCGTGGAGGCCGCCTACCGGCCGCTGTCGGCCATTGCTGACGGCGTCTTCTTCGCCCGCGATCTGGTTTCCGAACCGGCCAACATCCTGCACCCGGAGGAATACGCCCGGCGCTGCAAGGCGCTCGAGAGCCTGGGCCTGACCGTCGAGGTTCTGGGCGAGGACGAAATGGCCAAACTGGGCATGCACTCGCTGCTGGGCGTCGGCCTGGGCAGCGAGCGCGAAAGCCAGCTGGTCGTCATGCGCTGGAACGGCGCCGACGATCCCGACGCCCAGCCCATCGCTTTCGTCGGTAAGGGCGTGACCTTCGACACCGGCGGCATTTCCATCAAGCCCGCCGAGGGCATGGAGGAGATGAAGTGGGACATGGGCGGCTCGGCCGCCGTGGCCGGCCTCATGCACGCGCTCGCCGGCCGCAAGGCTAAAGCCAACGTCGTGGGCGTGATCGGCCTCGTCGAGAACATGCCCGACGGGCGCGCCCAGCGTCCGGGCGACATCGTCAAGTCGATGTCGGGCCAGACCATCGAGGTGATCAACACCGACGCGGAAGGCCGCCTCGTGCTGGCCGACGCCCTCTGGTACACGCAGGATCGCTTCAAGCCCCGGTTCATGGTCGACCTGGCCACCTTGACGGGCGCGATGATCATTGCGCTCGGCTTCGACTACGCGGGCCTTTTCTCCAACGACGACGACCTGTCCGAAAAGCTGCTCGCCGCCTCGAAGGGCTCGGGCGAGAACCTGTGGCGCATGCCGTTGCCGGCCCAGTACGAAAAGCAGATCGAGAGCGCCGCCGCCGACATGAAGAACACCGGCGGTCGGCCGGCCGGCTCGATCACGGCCGCCCTGTTCCTGCAGAAGTTCGTCAACGGCGTGCCATGGGCGCACCTCGACATCGCGCCGACCGCCTGGCGCAAGGACGCGCGCATCCCCACGACGCCGGAAGGCGCCGCCGGCTTCGGCGTGCGGCTGCTCGACCGGCTGGTGGCCGACCACTACGAGGCCTGAGGTGGCGGGCGCGGCCTGCGAAGTCTGGTTCTACCATCTGGAACAGGCGACGCTGGACCGCGTCCTGCCCGAACTGCTGGAGAAGACCCTGGCCCGCGGTTGGCGGGCGCAGGTTCGCACCGGCGCGCCTGAACGCGTCGAGCACCTGGACGGCTGGCTGTGGAGCTGGAAGGACGACAGCTTCCTGCCCCACGGGACCGCTTCGGAGCCCGAGGCGGATCGCCAGCCGATCCTGCTGACCACGGAAGTCGGAAACCCTAACCGCGCTCAGGCGCTGTTCATCCTGGACGGCGCCGAATGCGGCCCGTTGGATGATTTCGAGCGCTGCATCCTCCTTTTCGATGGCCGCGACCCGGCGGCCCTCCAGGAGGCGAGGGGGCGGTGGAAGGCGTTCAAGACCCAAGGGCTGCCGATCTCGTACTGGCAGCAGAACGACCGTGGCGGATGGGAGAAGAAGGCTTGAGTTTGAAGCGTATCGCCTGGATCGGAATTGTCTTCAGCGTCGCGGCCTGCGCCAGCGGCGACCCCGTGCCGGACCCGGGCCCGGTCGCCGCCGCCCCGCCGCCCCGCTCTGTCCCGGTCACGCCGGCCCCGCCGCCTGATCAGTGCGGCGCCCGCGAGCTCGCCTGGCTGGTGGGCAAGCCGAAGACCGAGATACCTATCCCGGTTCAGCTCACCAACCGGCGGGTGCTCTGCACCACCTGTCCCCGGACCGAGGAGTATATGCCCCGGCGTCTCAATATCTTCTTCGACCAGGACACCGGGGTCGTGAAGGAAGTGCGCTGCGGCTGACGGAGGCGACGACGATGTTGATGCGATCCATGCTGGCGATCCTGGCGCTCGGCGCCGCCGCCTGTTCCAGCACCGCGGCTCCGTCTGACGGCGGCCCGGCCGAGGCCCCGGATCAGTGCCGGGCCTCGCAACACCAGCATCTCGTCGGTCGCAATCGGTCCGAGATCCCGGCCCAGCCCGACGGCGCGACGTGGCGCATCACCTGCACCACCTGCCCGGTCACCATGGATTACAATCCGCGCCGCATGAACATCCTGTTCGACGAGCAGACCGGCGTGATCAGGGAAGTCAGCTGCGGATGAGGACCCTTGGTCTGCTTGCGCTCGCCGCGCTGCTGGCCGCCTGCAGCCCGGGATCGCCTCCAGATGAGACGCCCGGGGCGGCGGCTACGGCTGCGGCGGCTCCGGCCGCCGTGAGCACGCCGACGCCCGCCGCCGCGACCGGGACTGCGCCGGAGGGGCCCGTTCCCGCGCCGCCCGGGTCGGCAGATTCGAAACTGGCTCCGCCGGTTCTCGACGACCAGACCACGTGCGGCGCCGACCGCTGGCAGTCCCTGGTCGGCAAGCGCCACTCTGACCTGCCGCCGGCCCAGGAAAACTGGCGCGTCCATTCGCTGAGCCAGCCGGTGACCGAGGATCTTCGCCCGGACCGCATGAACGTCATCTGGGACGACGAGACGGGTCGGGTGCTGGCCGTGCGCTGCGGCTGACCGGCACGACGGTTCAGGTCGCCGTCGCCGCCTCGTAGGTCTCCGCCGCAGCCATCCACTGCTCCTCCGCTTCGGCCAGCCCGGTTTTGGCCTTGCCGTGGGCGGCGACCAGATCGGCCATGTCCCGGGTGGAGAGCCCGGGATCCGCCAGCTTCGCCTCAATGGATTTCATCTCAGCAGCCAGCGACGCCATGCGCTTCTCGGCCTGATCCACGGCCTTCTTTAGGTGGGCGACGGCCGCACGGGCATCGGCGGCTGCCTTTCGGGCGTCCTTTCCCGAGATCTTCGGCCCCGCATCCTCGGGGGCAGCGGCGGCCTTTTCGGCGCGCCGCACGGCCTTGGCCCGGTCGAGCACCAGCTTGGCATAGTCGTCCATGTCGCCATCGAATGGACGGATGGTCCCATCGGCCGTGAGCCACAGGCGGTCGGCCACCAGCTCCATCAGCGACCGGTCGTGCGTGATGATCACCACCGCCCCCTCGTAGTCGTTCAGCGCGTCCAGCAGGGCGCGGCGGCTGTCGATGTCGAGGTGGTTGGTCGGCTCGTCGAGGATGAGCAGGTGCGGGGCCTCCATGGCCACCATGTTGAGCAGCAGGCGTGCGCGCTCGCCGCCCGACAGGTCCCGGGCCTTGGTCTCGGCCTTCTCCACCGTCATGCCGAAGGCGCCCAGGCGCGCGCGCCTCTGGCTCTCGGTCGCCTCGGGCAGGGCGCGGCGCATGATGTCGAGGGGCGTCTCGTCCGGGTCCAGCGCCTCGATCTGGTGCTGGTGGAACCAGCCCACCTTCATGCGGCGGTCGCGCCAGAACTCGCCGTCCTTCGCCTTCAGGGCGCCGGCCAGCAGCTTGGCGAAGGTCGACTTGCCCGCGCCGTTCACGCCGAGCAGGCCGATGCGGTCGTCGAGATCCAGCCGCAGGTTCAGGTCGCGCAGGATCACCGCATCGTCGTAGCCCACGCTGGCGCCCTCGAGCCGCACCAGCGGCGGCGCCAGCGCCTTCTCCGGCGAGGGCAGGAAGAAGGGCCGCGCCCGCTCGGTCGCCGACACGGTGATCGGCGGCAGCTTCGCCAGGCGTTTCAGCCGCGACTGGGCCTGGCGGGCCTTCGACGCCTTGGCGCGGAACCGGTCGACGAAGCTCTGCAGGTGCTCCCGTTCGGCCTCCTGCTTGGCGCGGTTGGCCTCGGCCAGGCGAAGCTTCTCGGCCCGCAGCCGCTCGAACTCGTCGTAGCCGCCCGTGTAGTAGTCGAGCTTGCCCTCGCGCAGGTGCATGATCGCTTGCACCGAGTTGTTCAGCAGCTCGCGGTCGTGGCTGATGACCAGGGCTGCGTTGGGGTAGCGCTTCAGCCGGTTCTCCAGCCACAGCGCACCCTCCAGGTCGAGGTAGTTGGTCGGTTCGTCGAGCAGCAGCAGGTCGGGCTCGGCGAGCAGGGCGCCGGCGAGGGTCGCGCGCATGCGCCAGCCGCCGGAGAAGTCGCTCATCGGCCGCGACAGGTCGGCGTTGGAGAAGCCCAGGCCGCTGAGGATCTCGGCCGCCCGCGAGGGCGCCCGCTCGGCTCCGATGGCGGCGAGGTCGGCGTGGATCTCGCCGTGGCGCTCGGGCGGGGCGGTCTCGAGCTGGGCGAGCAGGCCGGCGCGGCGGGTGTCCAGCGCCAGCACCGCATCCAGCAGAAGGGTAGGGGACGCCGCCACCTCCTGGTCCACCGTGGCCACGCGCCAGCCGCCGGCGATCAGGATCTCGCCGCCGTTGGGCTCGTGCTCGCCGAGGATCAGCTTGAACAGGGTGGACTTGCCCGCCCCGTTGCGGCCGACCAGGCCGACCTTGGCGCCGGCGGGCACGGTGACCGTGGCGCCGTCGAAGAAGCGGCGCCCCCAGGCCGTGAAGGTGAGGTCGTTGATCTGCAGCATGGGGGAAAAGGAAACGTCGCCGGGCGGTTGGATTGTCGGGGGACCGCCGCTATAAGCCCGCGACCCTCAATCCACCAACCTTATGTGTGTCTGAATGACCGAACGCACCTTTTCCATCATCAAGCCCGACGCCACCGAGCGGAACCTGACCGGCAAGGTCAACGCCGTGATCGAGGACGCCGGCCTGCGCATCGTCGCCCAGCGCCGCATCCGCATGACCCGCGCCCAGGCCGAGAAGTTCTACGAAGTGCACAAGGAGCGCCCGTTCTTCGGCGAGCTCGTCGAGTTCATGACCTCGGGCCCGGTGGTCGTGCAGGTGCTGGAAGGCGACAACGCCGTGGCGCGCTACCGCGAAGTCATGGGCGCCACCAACCCGGAGCAGGCGGCCGAAGGCACCATCCGCAAGCTCTACGCCCGCAACGTCGGCGAGAACTCGGTGCACGGCTCCGACTCGGCCGAGAACGCGGCCATCGAGATCGCCCAGTTCTTCAGCGACGACGACATCGTCGGCTGATCCGGACGACCGGACGGAATGGCGAGCGGCGCGGGGAAACCCGCGCCGTTCTGCTTTGGGGGCTCAGGCCTCCTCGGGCTCCAGCTCGACGACGCGCACCCGCGCGCCTTCCAGCACCAGCGCCAACTCGCCGCGCTTGAGCTTCAGGGCGTCCTCGCCGAACACCTTGCGCCGCCAGCCGTTCAGCGCCGCGACGTCGGCCTGGTCGTCGAGCGCGATCTGCTCCAGGTCGGCCACCGTGGCGATCAGCTTGGGCGCCACCTTCGCGTCCTCGCTGCGCGCCTTCAGCAGCACCTTCAAGAGTTCGATCACCGCGCCCGGCGCCTGCTGCGACTTGGCCGGCTTCTCGACCACCGGGGCGTAGGCCTCCGGGTCGCGCAGCGCCTCGCGCAGGGCGGCGATCAGATCCGCGCCGTACTTGGATCCGGCGAATCCCCGCGGCGCGGAGCGCAGCCGGTTGAAGCCGTCGACGTCCGTCGGCGCCTGGGTGGCGATCTCGTCGATGGCGTCGTCCTTGAGGATTCGCCCACGCGGCTGGTCGCGCTCCTGGGCCGTGCGCTCTCGCCAGGCGGCGGTGGCCTTGAAGGCGGCCAGGTACTTCGGCGAGTGCCGCCGCGGCTTCAGCCGTTTCCAGGCGCTTTCCGGATCGGTGTCGTAGAGGGCGGGGTTGGTCAGGGCCGCCATCTCCTCGGCCACCCACACCAGCCGGCCTTCCTTCTGCAGCCGGTCGCGCAGCTTGGGATAGAGCGCCGCCAGGTGCACCACGTCGTCCAGCGCGTAGCGCAGCTGCGCATCCGACAGCGGCCGGCGGCTCCAGTCCGTGAAGCGGCTGGCCTTGTCGACGTCCTTCTTCAGCATCTGCCGCACCAGGGCGTCATAGCTGACCTGGTCGCCGAACCCGGCGGCCATGGCGGCGATCTGGGTGTCGAACAGGGGCTGCGGCATGGCGCCCAGGTTCTGGAAGATCTCGATGTCCTGGCGCGCGGCATGGAAGACCTTTGTCACAGAGGTGTTGGTCAGCACGCGCAGGAAAGGCTCGAGGTCGAGCCCCGGGGCCAGCGGGTCGATATTCTGGGCCTCGTCCGGCGTCGCCGCCTGGATGAGGCAAAGCTTTGGCCAATATGTCGTTTCGCGCATGAACTCGGTGTCCACGGCGATGAACGGGGCGGCGGCCAGGCGTTCGCAGAACGCGGCAAGGTCCGCGTTGTTCGTGATCGGCGTCATGGACATGCTATAGCCCCGCCGCGCGCGGTTCGCGCAAGACAGAATCCTATTTTCGACGAGACGCGTATGAGCGAGCGACCCGACGGCCTGACCTATGCGGATGCAGGCGTGGACATTGATGCCGGCGAAGCGCTCGTCGACGCCATCAAACCCCTGGCGAAATCCACCCGTCGACCGGGAGCCGAGGCCGCCCTTGGGGGATTCGGCGCGCTCTTCGACCTGAAGGCGGCGGGCTATGACGATCCGCTGATCGTCACCACCACCGACGGCGTCGGCACCAAGCTGAAGATCGCCATCGAGACCGGTCGCCACGACACCGTCGGCGTCGACCTCGTGGCCATGTGCGTCAACGACCTGCTGGCACAGGGCGCCGAGCCGCTGATGTTCCTCGACTACTTCGCCACCTCGAAGTTGAAGGTGGACGTGGCGCGGCGCGTGGTCGCAGGCATCGCGGAGGGCTGCCGCCAGGCCGGCTGCGCCCTGGTCGGCGGCGAGACGGCCGAGATGCCCGGCATGTACGGCCAGGACGACTACGATCTGGCCGGCTTCTCCGTCGGCGCCGTGGACCGCGACAAGGTGTTGCCGAAGCTCGACGCCCAGCAGGCCGGCGACGTCATCATCGGACTCGGCTCCTCGGGCCCCCACTCGAACGGCTACTCGCTGATCCGCAAGGTTGTCGAACGTTCCGGCCTCGGCTGGGCCGCCGACGCGCCCTACGCGAAGGACGCGACGCTCGCCCAGACGCTGATGGAGCCCACGCGCATCTACGTGAAGAGCGTGCTGCCGCTGATGAAGTCGGGCCTGATCAAGGGCGCGGCCCACATCACCGGCGGCGGGCTGATCGAGAACCCGCCCCGTTGCATCGTCGAGGGCCTGCAGGCGCGCTTCGACTGGTCCGCATGGGAGATGCCGCCGGTGTTCGCCTGGCTGGCGGAGGCCGGGAATATCAGCGAGCACGAGATGCGCCGCACCTTCAACTGCGGTGTCGGCATGATCCTCATCGTGGCGCCCCAGGACGCCGAGCCCGTGCTCGCGGCCCTGCTCAACGCGGGCGAAACCGCTTTCGTATGCGGCGAGCTCGCCAAGGCATGACGCGCGTGAAGGTCGCCGTGCTCATCTCCGGGCGCGGCTCCAATATGCGGGCGCTGGTCGAGGCCGCCCGGGCGCCGGACTGTCCCTACGAGGTGGCGCTGGTGCTCTCCAACCGGCCCGGCGCCGAGGGTCTGCAGTTCGCCCAGGCGGCGGGAGTCCCGACGGCCGTGGTCGATCACCGCGACTTCGGCTCCGACCGCGAGGCGCACGAGCGGGCGGTGGACGCCGTCCTGCGCGAGCACGGGATCCAGCTCGTCGCCCTGGCCGGCTGGATGCGGCTGCTCACGCCCTGGCTGGTGGGCGCGTGGGAAGGCCGGATGCTCAACATCCACCCATCCCTGCTGCCGAACCACCCCGGGCTCGACACCCACCGGCGCTGCCTGGAGGCGGGCGACCCCCTGCACGGCTGCACCGTCCACCTCGTCACCGAAGGCATGGACGAAGGGCCGATCCTGGCCCAGGGCGAGGTTCCGGTGCTCGAAGGCGACACCGCCGAATCCCTCGGCGCCCGCGTCCTCGAGGTCGAACACCGCATCTATCCCGAAGCCTTGGCCCGCGCGGCCCGGGGGTTGGGGAGCTGACCCTCTCCCTTGGGAGAGGGCCGGCTCCACGTACCGGAGGCGCGGAAGCGCCGAAGGTCCACGTGGAGGGTGAGGGGCTTCTCCGTTGGCCGGTCAGGCCGCGCACGCGGTAATCCCGCAAGCCATTCCGAAGGCTGACTTGGCCTCACGCATTGTTCCCGCAGGCCGCGGGGCCGCGCGTGGCGCTCTTTCCGGTCACCGTCGCATCCCCACACCCTCCGCGCGGACCTCCGCAGCTCTGCGCCGCTCCGGTGCGCGGAGCCGGCTCTCGCCCAAGGGCGGGGGGTCGCTCGCAGATATCGCAACCTCCATTGATGATGTTGCAGACATCACCTATGTTGCCTGTGTGATCACCGGCCCCCAGATTCGCGCCGCACGGGCGCTGCTGTCCATCGACCAGCGGGAGCTGGCGCGGCTGTCGGGGCTGTCCGTCCCCACCATCCAGCGCATGGAGGCCTGCGAAGGGTCAGTGCGCGCGGTGGTCGACAGCCTCGAGAAGGTCGTCAACGCGCTCGCCCTGGCCGGGGTCGAGCTGATCGTCGAGGGCGCCCCCAGCCAGGGCGAGGGGGCCGGCGTACGGCTGATCGGGAGACGCTGATGCAGCGGTGGCTTCAGGACTGGCGGCTGTTCGTTCCCAAGACAGTCACGGTCCTGGGGCAGGGCTACGGATGGCCGGACCTGCGGGCCGACCTGCTGGCCGGCCTGACCGTCGCCATTGTCGCCCTGCCTCTGGCCATGGCGCTCGGCATCGCCTCGGGGACCACGCCGGCCAACGCCCTCGTCACGGCCGTGGTGGCCGGATTCCTGATCTCGCTGCTGGGTGGCAGCCGCTTCCAGATCGGCGGCCCGACGGGAGCCTTCGTGGTCATCGTCTACGGCGTCATCGCCGAGCACGGCTACGACGGCCTGCTGATGGCCACGGTCATGGCCGGGATCATCCTCCTGCTCGCCGGACTGGCGCGCCTCGGCACGCTCATCAAGTACATCCCGGATCCGGTGACGACGGGCTTCACCTCGGGCATCGCGGTCATCATCCTTGTCAGTCAGCTCGCCGACTTCGCGGGGCTCAGCCTGCGGGACGCCCCGGCCGAACTGCTGCCCAAGCTGCAGGCTCTGTGGGCGGCGCGTGAAACCCTCAACCCCACGGCGGCCCTGCTCGGGCTGGGCTGCCTCGGCGCCATCCTGGCTATGCGACGGTGGGCGCCGAAGTGGCCGGGCTTCCTGATCGTGGCCGCGTCAGCCGCGGCCCTGGTCTGGGCGCTCGAGCTTCCGGTCGACACCATCGGCTCCCGCTTCGGCGGCTTCACGGCCGCAATCCCGGCGCCGAGCCTCGACTTCTGGACCTGGGCGAAGGCCCGCGAACTGCTGCCCAGCGCACTCACCATTGCCATGCTGGCCGGCATCGAAAGCCTGTTGTCCGCCGTGGTCGCGGACCAGATGACGGGACGCCGCCACCGTTCGAACATGGAACTTGTTGCGCAGGGCGTGGCCAATATCGGTTCGGCCGCCTTCGGCGGCATTCCGGCCACCGGCGCCATCGCGCGTACCGCCACCAACATCCGCGCCAACGCCCGCACGCCCGTGGCCGGTATGGCCCACGCCATTTTCCTGCTGATCTTCATGGTGGCGCTCGCCCCCCTGCTTGCCCTGGCGCCGCTGGGCGCGCTGGCGGCGATCCTGGTGGTGATCGCCTGGAACATGGCCGAGGCGCACCGCTTCCGCCTGCTGCTGGGCTCCTCCGCCGGCGACCGCATGGTGCTGCTGGTCACCTTCGGCCTGACGGTGCTGGTGGATCTCAGCGTCGCCATCGCCGTGGGCATGGTCCTGGCCTCCTTCGTCTTCATGCATCGCATGTCCCGCCTGGTGGCGGTGGAGACCGGCGATCGGCTGATCGAAGGTGACATCGACGAGCGCGTCCGCACCGAGGGCCCCTATGCGCCGAACTACGGCCTGCCGCCCGAGGCGGCGGTCATCACCTTCCGCGGGCCGTTGTTCTTCGGCGGGGCGACGGTGCTGAAGGACGCGCTGGACGAGGTGGGGGCGAAGAAGCGCTGCTATGTGCTGCGCTTCGACGAAGTGCCGCTGGTGGACCCCACTGGAGCCCACGCGCTGGAAGGCTTCCTCGAACGGGCGCTGCGCGACGGCGAGGTGATCATCGCCGGCGCGTCCCGCGGCGTCCTGCGCTCGCTGCTGCGGGCCGTCGGCGCGCCACTGCTGCGCCAGGCCAGCTTCGTCTCCGACTTCCAGCAGGCGCTGGAGCAGGCCCGTGGCGCCTGCAGCGCAGCACCCTAGCCGCGCCTCCCGGGGTTCAATGCGCCGCCTGCGCAGGCACGGGATAGAGCGCGCGCAGGGCCTTCATCGCGGCGGGGTGGTAGATGGTCGCGTGGCTTTCTTCGGACATGGGTTCGAAGCGCCAGTCGAGGCCCGCGGGCTGGGCGGTGCGCAGGGTAGCGGCCAGCGCGTCCACGCCCATGGCCTCGCCTTCATCCGCCACAGTGAGAAACAGGCGCTTGCCCGAGAAGTGCCGCGCCTTCAGCAATCCCAGAGCATGGCCGTTGAGCGACTGCCGGTCCCACCACAGGCTGGGGCTGACGGCGATGTAGTCGTCGAAAAGATCGGGCTCCTTCAGGAAGGTCTCGACCACGAACAGTCCGGCCAGCGATTCGCCCATCACCGCCGTGTCGCCGCTGGTGCGATAGCGCCGCTGCACCCAGGGCTGCAGTTCCTCGCGCAGGAATTCGCGGAAACGCTCGGAACCGCCGCTGGTGGGGGCGTCCTTGCGATCCTGCGGGTCGCTGGACGGAAAGGTCATGTCGCGGCGGCGGTCGGTGTTCTCGATACCGACCACGATCATCGGCCGGGTCGTTCCATAGGCCGAGCTGATCTGCACAAGGCCCGTGATGTGGTGGAAGTCTTCCTTCTCGCCGCCGTCGAGCAGGAACAGCACCGGATAGCGCTGCTCGCCTTCCTCGTAGCCGGGCGGCAGCCACACGTTGATGCGACGGAACTCCTTCAGCCTGGTCGAGCGCATGCCGTAGGAGGTCCCGATCGAAACGGGCCTCTCCTCCAGCAGCTTCGCCTCGCGCTTGGCGCTGGGTGGCGTCCACCCGGGCTTGATCCAGCCGCCGGTTCCCAGGAACGCCGCCGCCGCCAGGGCGGTAATCAGAACTCTGCGCATGCCATCCCCCTGGCCCGGCCGATGACGCGCCGGCGGGCCGCGGCCCTACCTACGACGCAGGGGGCCGGGGAGGGAAGCGGGTCACGACCGCGCGGCGGCGACCTCGACGATCTCGGCGGGCCACCGCATCTCGCCATAGCCGTTCTGGCGCAGGGTCCGCGAGGCCGCCCGCATGCGCGGTTCGAATTCATCGCCGTGTTCGGCCTTCAGCTCGTCGCGCCAGGCGGTGAGCGCGCGGGTCGAAGCCGCCACGGCGTCCCTGGCCGCACGGGCGCCGGCGATGTCGCGCACGGCGACGCGATTGAAATCCTGCCGCGTGCAGTTGTCGAAGACCCGCAGGCGCGGGTCGGGCTCGGCCCGCGGGCCCCGGCCGATCTGGTTGGCGACGAAGACGAAGCGCGCTTCTTCCGACATGCTCATCACCGACCGGGCGTCGAGCGCCTCCATGCCTGCGGCTTCCATGGCCCTCAGGCCCACCCGCAGTATGTCGCCGCTGCAGGGGTTATCAGCAGGGGTGGCCGCCAGGATGTCGTCGAGCGCCGCGTTGGCCTGTTCGCGGGCGGCCGCCATCTCCTCCCAGCTTCCGGCCTTGTATGCGCCGACTGCATCGACGAGGGGCGAGGGCGGACCGGAGGCCTGGGCGCCGCACGCCCCCACCGCTGCCGCCAGCAACAGAACGAACAGACGCTTCATGACGCGCCCTCCCGTTGGAGTCGCTCACGAGCCTGCGCCTCGAATCCTTCCGCAAGGTAACCGGGGAGCGTTAAGCCGTCCGCACTTCCAGCTCGACACGCAGCGCCGAGGCCAGCGCCCTGGCCCGCTTGGCGGTCTGTTCGCCCAGCAGGATGTCGGCGCGGTCTTCCGAGGCGGTCAGCACCATGCGGCTGTCGCTCAGCTGCAGGGACGAGTCCCTTAGCGGCGCGGGCGCCCGACCGGCAAGGTCGGCGCCGAGGCGCATGGCCAGACCCAGGACCCGGGCGCGTTTCGCGATCTCGGGGCTGAGCAGGCGCTTGATGGTCTTGGAGCGGGGCAGGGGGTCGCCGCCGCCGTAACGGGCGTGGACGGCTGCGGCCAGGAAGGCGCGCTGGGCGTGGCCCTGGCCTGCGATGGGGGCGTGCAGGACCTGGATGAAGGCGAGCTCGGAGCGATGCTCCGGGTGCAGGCGGGCGCCGATGTCGGCCAGCCGGCAGGCGGCTTCCAGCAGCACCTGGTCGCGGCGCGGACCGAACACGGGCTCCAGCCCCGCGAAAGCGGGCGTCAGCCATTCGGCCAGCGCCGGGCCGAGTTCCGGGCTGACTCCCTGGCGCCGCCCGAGCGCCGCGCAGCCTTCGATCAGCGGGTCGAGCGCGCGCAGCTCCGGCGCCATGCCCTCGTAGAGCAGGCCCTCGCGCAGCCCGTAGGCCGAAAAGGTCAGCCGCTCAGGGCCGAGGGTCTCCATCACCGCCTCCAGCACGAGCGCGGCCCACGGCAGCACGTCCGCGCGCTTTCGCGAGATGCCGGGAATGCGCTCCAGCGACGCCCGGGATTGCTGGCCGACGAAGCGGGCGACCTCGAACACCTCCGGGGCCGGGATCTCGTACTGGTGCACGATCTGCAGCGGATAGTCCGCCATGGCCATGTGGATCAGGGCCAGCGAGCGCCAGGCGCCGCCGACGGCATGGAAGTGCTCGGCCGAGAAGCGGCCGCAATCCTTCAGGAGATCCAGCGCGCGCCGTCGCACCCAGGCGGTGTCGAGCCCGTCCGGCGCGCCCAGGGCGAAGGGGCCAAGCGGCAGGGTCACCCCGTCGCCGGCCTCGTTGTCATCCACCCGGATTAACTCCAGGCTCGATCCCCCGAGGTCCCCCACGACCCCGTCGGCCTTCGGATAGCCGGCCATGACCCCAAGGGCGGAGTAGCGCGCCTCCTCCCGGCCGCTGAGGACCCGCACCTTCAGCCCGGTCTCGGCCTCGATACGCTGGACGAAGGCAGGGCCGTCGGCGGCGTCGCGCACGGCCGCGGTGGCGGCCACGTAGGTCTCGTGCGGCCGGGCGCCATCGATCACGGCCCGGAAGCGGCGCAGCGCGTCCATGGCGGCCTTGACCCCGGGCTCCGACAGCCGCCCGGTTTCCCTCAGGTCGCGCCCGAGGCCGGCCAGCACTTTCTCGTTGTAGACCGTCCAGATCGCGCGACCTTCGAGGCGATAGGTCACCAGGCGGACGGAGTTCGACCCCACGTCCACCACGGCGACGTCGCGGTAACCGTCAGCGCTTCGTGCCGGCATATTCGATGGCGTGCGGCATGGTCCGCGGGCTGCTGCCGCGGCCCGACAGGCTGGGGTTGGTCATGAAGTACTCGTGGGCGGAGAAAGGCTTGTCGTCCGGCCCGACCTTCACGCGGCGATAGCCCCCGTCCGGCCGCAGGAACCAGGTCTGGGCTTCGTCCTTCAGGTTTGCCACCATGATCTGGTCCAGCACCTGGCGATGCACCGTCGGGTTCTCGATCGGCACCAGGGTTTCCACCCGCCGGTCGAGGTTTCGGCTCATCCAGTCCGCCGAGGCGATGAAGACCAGCGACCGGTCGCTGGGCAGCTTGTGGCCGTTGGCGAAGCAGACGATGCGGCTGTGTTCGAGGAAGCGGCCGACGATCGACTTGACCCGGATGTTCTCCGACAGGCCCTTCACCCCCGGCCGCAGGCAGCACACGCCGCGCACAATCAGCTCGATGCGCACGCCGGCCTGGCTGGCGCGATAGAGGGCGTCGATCAGCGCCGGGTCCACCAGTGCGTTCAGCTTGGCCCAGATGGCGGCCGGTTTTCCCTTGCGGGCGTTCTCGATTTCGCGGTCGATCAGCTCGGCCAGACGCGAGCGCAGGGTCAGCGGCGAAAACGCCAGCTTCTCCATGGATTCCGGCCGCGCGTAGCCGGTGATGTAGTTGAACACCCGCACCGAATCCCGAGCCAGGGCGGAGTCGGTCGAGAACAGCGACAGGTCCGTGTAAACCTTGGCCGTCACCGGGTGGTAGTTGCCCGTGCCGAAGTGGCAGTAGGTGCGCAGGTTCTCGCCCTCGCGCCGGACCACCACGCTCAGCTTGGCGTGGGTCTTGTACTCGACGAAGCCGAAGACGACGTGGACCCCGGCGCGCTCCATGGCGCGGGCCCACTTCAGGTTGGCTTCCTCGTCGAAGCGCGCCTTGATCTCCACCAGGGCGGTGACGTTCTTGCCCAGCTCCGCCGCCTCGATCAGGGCGGCGACGATCGGGCTGTCGTTCGAGGTGCGGTAGAGCGTCTGCTTGATGGCGATGACGTTCGGGTCGCGCGCAGCCTGCCGGAGGAACTGGACCACGACGTCGAAGCTCTCGAACGGGTGGTGGACCAGGATGTCCTTCTCGCGGATGGCGGCGAAGCAGTCGCCGCCGTGGTCGCGGATGCGTTCAGGGAAGCGCGGCTCGAAGGGCGGGAACTTCAGGTCCGGACGGTCCGGGGGAATCAACTGGCTGACCTGGGCCAGGCCCAGCACCCCGTCGACCAGGACGATGTCCTGGGGCGCGGCCCGCAGTTGTTCGACGATGAATTCGCGCAGGTCCGCCGGCATGGCGGCCTCGATCTTGACCCGCACCACCTCGCCCAGCCGCCGCTGCTTCAGCAGGGCCTCGAACTCGCGCACCAGGTCCTCGGCCTCTTCCTCGATCTCGATGTCGCTGTCGCGGATCAGGCGGAAGACGCCGCGCGCCTCCAGCTCGCAGCCCGGGAAGAGGTGGTCGATGAACAGGACGATCAGCGATTCCAGCGGCAGGAAGCGGCGGCGCTTCTTGCCGTTCTTCAGCGGCTCGCCCTCGGGGAGCTCCCAGAAACGGCGCACCTGGCTCGGCACCGGCACCAGGGCGTAGATCTCGCGCCCGTCCGCCTCGCGCCTGAGCTTGAGCGCCAGCGAGAAGCCCAGGTTCGGGATGAACGGGAAGGGATGGGCCGGGTCCACCGCCAGCGGCGTCAGCACCGGGAACAGGTGGGAGAGGAACTCCGGCTCCAGCCGCCCGCGCTCGGCGCGGCTGATGGCGGCGGAATCGACCACCTCGATGCCCTCGGCGGCCAGCTGCCTGCGCAGGGACCGCCACTGGCGCTGCTGCTCCTGCATCAGTTCGTTGGCGGCGCTGCTGACCTCGGCCAGGATCTCGCCGGGGGTGAGGCCGTCCTGGCTGACCACCCGGACCTTCTCGCGCACCTGGCCCTTGAGGCCGGCCACGCGGACCATGAAGAACTCGTCCAGGTTGTTGGCCGAGATCGACAGGAAGCGCAGGCGTTCCAGCAGGGGGTGGCGGGGATTGTCCGATTCCTCGAGCACCCGGCGGTTGAAGGCCAGCCAGGAGAGCTCGCGGTTGAAGAACCGCTCGGGCGACGCCGCCAGCTTCTCGTCTAGCCGCAGGCGCGGCGCGCGCGAGGTCGGCACGCTCGGATCGTCCGGGGCGATCTGGTCGGTCAGAGGCGGTCGGGCGTCATCCACGAGGCTGCTTGTCGCCCGAGCGCCGGCCGCGGGCAAGCGCCCGCACGCACGTCACGGTCAGGGATCGAAGAGGTCGTCCTCGGTTTCCAGGATCTCGCGCGCCAGGGCGCGGGTGACGGGGCGGTGGGCCGGGGCAGCCGCCTCGATCAGACGGCGCACGACATCGCGCGCTTTCGGGACGGACCGCTCGATGCGACGCACCAGATACTCCAGCAGTTCGGGCGACGGCCGCACCGCGTTCTGCTCGAAGAAGCGCACCAGCACCCCGCGCAGCACCGCGTCGTCCGGCTCGCCGATCTGGACCACCCGCACGGCGTTCAGCCGCGAGTGCAGGTCCGGCAGGGTGGTCTCCCAGGCCGCCGGCGGTTCGCGCGAGGCCAGCACCAGTCCGGCGCCGGGGTGGCCGGCCATGTTGATCAGGTGGAAGAGGGTCTCGTCGTCCACATGGTCGGCGTCATCCACCGCAACCGGGCGGCCCTCCAGCTCGGCGAGATCGGACAGGGCCGCCAGTTCCCCCTCCAGCACGACCGCCCCGGTCCGCTCGGCCCAGGCGCGCAGCAGATGGGTCTTGCCCGCGCCCCGGGGTCCGACGATGGCCAGCACACCGCCCACCGCATCGGGCCACCCGTCGAGAGCCTGCACGGCCGCCGCATTGGACGACGACACGACGAACGCCTCGCGGGTGAAGGCGGGCGGGCTCTCCAGGCCGAGGCTCAGCTGCGACGGGCTCACGGGCGCGATTTACCAAACGACGTGATTCTGGTCGATGCGGGGCGCCTGTGGAACCGGGGGTCGGGCGCGCGGGCCAGACGGTGGATTCCGGGGAAAATCCCGCGCCCGGACGCACGCGTGAGAGGATCGACTGGTTGGCGGGCTTAATCAAGAAACTCTGGACGTTGAAGCGACAGATCCGGTGGGGGCAGACAGGGGATGCTCCGCGGGCTGTTTGGCCTTAGCCTGCACCGGCGACGGGGGCGGGAATCCATGATCAGGGCTTTGACTTTCTGGGCGATTGTGGCCGCCGCGGCGGTCATCGCGTGGCTGACGTCTGCGCCGCCGGCGCCTCTTCCGCGCGACGCCGATCCTGCCGTCTTCTCGGCGGATCGCGCCATGGCCGACGTCCGCCTGATCGCCGCCGAACCGCATCCCACGGGTTCCGCCGCCAACCGCGCCGTGCGCGACCGCCTGCTCGTGCGGATGACCGCGCTCGGCCTGCAACCCGTTGTCCAGCAGGGATTCTCGTATGGCGAGATGGGCGGCGGCCTGGTCGGCGCCAACGTCGAGAACATCGTGGGACGCCTGCCCGGAACCGACCCGAGTCTGCCCGCCATCCTGCTGATGGCCCACTACGACAGCGTTCCCGGCTCCCCCGGCGCCGCCGACGACGCCGCCGGCGTCGCCTCAATCCTTGAAACCATAAGGGCTCTGCGGGTCCGGGGGCCGGCGCCGCGCACGGTCATGGTGCTGATCACCGACGGGGAAGAGATCGGTCTGTTCGGAGCCGAGGCCTTCTGGAAAACCCCGGCCGCGCAAGGGGTTGGCGCCGTGATCAACCTGGAGGCCAGGGGCAGCGCCGGTCCCGCCTTCATGTTCGAAACCGGCCCCGACAACGCCGGCGTGACGGCGCTCTACGGCCGCCACGTCGCCCGGCCGTCTGCGAACTCGCTGAGTTCCTGGGTCTACGACCGCATGCCCAACGGCTCGGACTTCACCGTGCCTAAGAGGGCGGGCCTTCCGGGCGTCAACATCGCCATGATCGGCCGCCCCTTCGACTACCATTCGGCTACCTCGACGCCCGCGAACCTCAGTCGCTACAGCCTTCAGCACATGGGAGACCAGACCCTTGCCATGGCCGACACCCTTCGTCGCGAGGGCCCTGGCGTGCGGGCCCCCGAGCCCGTCTACAGCGACCTCTTCGGCCGGCTGCATGTGAGCTATCCCCTGTGGGCCGGCTGGGTCCTTCTGGCCATTGCAGGGGGGCTCACATTCTACGCGTCTGCCTCGCGCCCTGAAGCCTTGCGACCGCTTGAGATGGCCCGAGGCGCGGGACTCCTGCTGTTGCTGCTCGCCGCTCCTGCCCTCGTCGCGCACACCGCGTTCCGGATCGTTCCGGTGGGACCGGACTTCTACCAGAGCCCGGCCGTGGCGCAGTGGCCGCTCTACTTCGCTTCCATGGCCTTGCTGGCGGCCGGCGCCGCGCTTGGCCTGCTTGCGACCTTCGTACGGGGAGGGGGACGTTGGGCTGTCGTCGGCCTTGCGCTGGTGCTGGGTGGGGCCTGCAGCCTGCTCGGCGGCTTCGATATCGTGGGAACGGTGCTGGGCGCGGCGACCGCTATCCTGGCGGCGATCGTATTGGGCCGGCGGGTTGAACGCCGACCCGCCGTGCTTGGGCTTCTCGTGGCGGGGCTGGTCCTTGCAGGCGTCCTGCAGGCGCTGGCGCCGCAGATCGCATTCCTTCTGAGCTGGCCGGTCCTGGCGACGGCGGCGGCCTGCGCGGTGCTGGCGTCCCCCGCGCCGCGACCGCTCAGGCGCGCTCTCGCCGCAGCCCTCGTGACCGTCGGACTGGCGTGGGTCCTGGGCCAGGCGGCGCCGTTGTTCGACGGGCTCGGACTGACCAATCCCGAACTGCTGGGCCAGTTCACGCTGCTGGCCGGGCTGCTTCTGTCGCCGTTCGCCCTGCGCTGGCTGAGCCGGGGAGGAGGCGTCTTCTCCGCGTCTACGCTCGTGATCGCCGGCATCGCCGCCCTTGCGGTTGTCGGCCTGCGTAACCCTTCATCGCCTCGCACCCCCCAGCCCACTCACGTCCAGTATGTGGTCCAGCCGGCGGCGGACCGTGCCTGGCTGGTCAGCGGACGCAATGAGATCGACCCGTGGACCCGAACGGCGTTGTCCGCCTCGGGCTCCATCGTCCACGGCCCGTTTCCCGCAGCATTCATGGAGCAGGCTTGGTCCGCGCCGGCGCCCGTGGTTCCGGTGGCGGCCCATGTCACCGCCTCCCTGATTCCCGGCGATGCCGGCGTACACATCCTTGAGTTCAGGGCCAGTGAGCCCGTCCGCGACCTGAGAGCCCGTCTGGCCTTCACGAGCGCGGTTACGGTCCTCGGCGCCAATGGCGTGCAGGACCAGCGGCTCGAGGTGAAGCCGGGCGAGGAGTTCCGATTCCGCTGGTACGCTCCGGACCGGCCCGTTCGACTGATGTTCAAGGCCAAGGGGCCAGGAAAAGTGACGGTCCGTCACGCTGCTCTCGCCGATGGGTGGCCACGCGGCTCTAGCCCCTTGCCTCCCCGTCCGCCGAGCGTGATGGCGGCCGGCGCTTCGGACGCGACGGTCAGCGCCGGAACGACAACGCTGAGGTGGTGACGGGGGCGCCGGGCCACCTTGAC
The DNA here is from genome assembly GCA_023432855.1 of Pseudomonadota bacterium. Lineage (GTDB taxonomy): Bacteria > Pseudomonadota > Alphaproteobacteria > Caulobacterales > Caulobacteraceae > JAEZEZ01. The sequence goes on from JAEZEZ010000016.1 coordinate 31,268, forward strand.
TTTCCGGGGGCTCCATGCGCCCTTCCGGCCTCCGATTTTCCTGCCTTTCAACGCCTTTCCGAAGACGTCACCGACCATGCACGCCTATCGCTCCCACACCTGCGGCGCGCTGCGCCCGTCCAACGCCGGCGAACAGGTCCGCCTGTCAGGTTGGATCCACCGCAAGCGCGATCACGGGGGCCTGCTGTTCGTCGATCTGCGCGACCACTACGGCCTGACCCAGCTGGTGCTGCATCCCGGCACTCCGGGTTTCGAAACGGTCGAGCGCCAGCGCGCCGAGAGCGTCATCCGCATCGACGGGGAGGTGGTCGAGCGCACCGCTGAAACCGTGAACGCCAACCTGCCGACCGGTGGCATCGAGGTCCGCGTGTCTTCGGTCGAGGTCCTCGGCGAGGCCCAGGAGCTGCCGGTGCCGGTCTTCGGGGAGCCGGACTATCCGGAGGAGCTGCGGCTCAAGTACCGGTTCCTCGACCTGCGGCGCGAGACCCTGCACCGGAACATCGTGCTGCGTTCGGCGGTGATCTCGTCGATTCGCCGGCGCATGACCGAACAAGGGTTCATGGAGTTTCAGACGCCGATTCTGACAGCGTCCAGCCCTGAGGGCGCCCGCGATTTCCTGGTGCCGTCGCGCCTGCATCCCGGAAAGTTCTACGCGCTTCCCCAGGCGCCCCAGCAGTTCAAGCAGCTGCTGATGGTCTCCGGCTTCGATCGCTATTTCCAGATCGCCGCCTGCTTCCGTGACGAGGACGCCCGTGCTGACCGCTCGCCCGGCGAGTTCTATCAGCTCGACGTCGAGATGAGCTTCGTCACCCAGGAGGATGTCTTCGCCGCCATCGAGCCGGTGATGCACGGCGTCTTCGAGGAGTTCGCCGACGGCCGCCCGGTAACGCCCTATCCGTTCCCGCGCATCGCCTACAAGGACGCCATGCAGCAGTTCGGGTCGGACAAGCCCGACCTGCGCAACCCGATACGCATGTCGGACGTCTCCGAGCATTTCCGCGGCGGCGGTTTCGGCATCTTTGCGAAGATCCTCGACGCCGACGCGAAGAACCAGGTCTGGGCGATCCCGGCCCCGACCGGCGGCAGCCGCGCCTTCTGCGACCGCATGAACAGCTGGGCCCAGGGCGAAGGCCAGCCCGGCCTCGGCTACATCTTCTGGTCCGAGGACCAGGGCGGCTGGGGCGGTCCGATCGCCAAGAACCTGGGCGCGGACCAGACCCAGGCGTTGATGGAAAGCCTTGGCCTGAAGTCCGGCGACGCCGCCTTCTTCGCGGCGGGCGAACCGAACGCGTTCGCCAAGTTCGCCGGCGCGGCCCGCAACAAGGTCGGCGTCGACCTCGGCCTGACCAAGGAAGGCTCGTTCGAGTTCGTCTGGGTGGTCGATTACCCGATGTTCGAGTGGAACGAGGACGAGAAGCGCGTCGACTTCTCGCACAACCCGTTCTCCATGCCCCAGGGCGAGCTGGAGGCGCTGGAGACGAAGGACCCGCTGGATATCCTCGCCTACCAGTACGACATCGTCTGCAACGGCATCGAGCTGTGTTCGGGCGCGATCCGGAACCATCGTCCGGAGATCATGCTCAAGGCGTTCGAGATCGCCGGCTACGGTCCCGAGGTCGTGGAGGAGAAGTTCGGCGGCATGTTGAACGCCTTCCGTTACGGCGCGCCGCCGCACGGCGGCCTGGCGCCGGGCGTCGACCGCATCGTCATGCTGCTGGCGGGCGCGGAGAACATCCGCGAGGTGATCGCCTTCCCGCTGAACCAGCAGGGTCAGGACCTGATGATGAACGCGCCCAGCGAGGTTACGGAGAAGCAGCTGAAGGAGCTGCACATCCGGCTCGCGCCGCCGATCAAGGTCTGACGCCCGGCATCATCCGGTCGACCGTGCCTCAGTGGCTGGCGATGAACTTGGGAACCGGCGGGACCGGCGGAGTCGGCGCCGGCGGCGCGACGGGGATCCGCATGGTCAGGATGCGCGCCGGGCAGGCCTTGGGCTTCAAACCGTTCGGCAGCCTGGTGGTCCCGTCCGAACAGGCCTGATTGATCTGGGCCTGGGTCAGGTGCCGGGCCCCGGACAGGTCGGTCCAGCGCAGATCAGCGTGCCTCAGCGAGGCGCGGGCGAAGTCCGCGCCGGCAAAGGCGCCGCCCTTGAACTTGGCGCGATCCAGGTTGGCGGAACGGAAGTTCGCCCGCTGGAAGCGGCCCATCGCCAGCGACGCCATCGACAGGTTCGCGTCCGAGAAATTGGCCCGGAAGGCGTTGGCCTTCGTCAGGTTGGCGGCTGTCATCTCCGCGTCGGAAAGGTTCGCGCGCTCCAGCGTCGCCATGCTGAAGTTGGCCAGCTGGAGGTTGCTGTCGTTGAGGCTGGCGTCGGTCAGGTCCGCCTTGTGGAACTGGGCCCGGACGGCCTCGACGCCGGCCATGCGGGCGCGCACGAACTGGGCGGATTCGAAGATGCTGCCGATCATCTCGGCGCCGCGCAGATCGGCGCGGGTGAAGTCGCTGCGGCTGAAATTGGAGGTCAGCATCGCCGCGCCGCGCAGGTCGGCGCCGATGAGGGTCGCGCCCTCGAAGTTCGCGCCGATGAACGAGGCGCCGATCAGCTTGCGGCCGGAGAATTCGCAGCGCGCGCAATGGCCGCCGAAGGAGACGGTGCGCGCGACGTCCTTCTCGCCGAAGCCAGCGTGGGCGGCGCCGCCGAACACGGACAGCGCGGCCGCGGCGCTCGCGGCGAGGGCCAGTTTCGCAATGGGGACCTTGCGCATCATGAGCCGGAGATGGCCTCTCGCGACCGCCGGCGCCACTTAAATCGCGGTAATGGTTTGGGTTAGCGGCAGCGTGGGATGGTCAGGCCGGCGGGCAGGGTGGTGGCCTCGTCGCCGCAGGCGGTGTTGAGGCGCGCCTGGCTCAGGCCGCGGGCCCGCGACATCTCGGCGCCCGAGAAGTTCGCCCCGGTAAGCGTTGCGCCGCTTAGGTTTGCGCCCTGCAGGTAGGCGCCGACGAAGCTGGCGTTGGTCAGGTTGGCGCCCGACAGGTTGGCGCTGGAGAACAGGGCCCCGTAGGCGTTGACGTCGCGCAGGTCGGCGCGGGCGAAGCTGGTGCGGTTGAAGATGCCCAGGCTGAGGTCGGCCTGGCGCAGGCGCGCGCCCGAAAGGTTGCGTCCTTTCAGGACCTTGCCCGACAGCTCCGCCTGGAAAAGGTTGCAGCCGGCGCAGCTGCCGCCGCGCTGCACGGACGCGATCTGGGAGGCGTTCTGGGCGGCGGCGGGGGCCGCAAGGAGGGCGAGGGCGGCGGCGATGGCGAGCGGTTTCATACCCGGACTCCTGCGGGGGCGTTGGGCTTCCGCTCGCAAGAACGGGGCCAGTCGGCGCGGCGCCCCAATGCCGTTGGAGCAGTTCGTTAACCTGTTGAAATAAAGGAAGGATTGACGCCGTTTCTCCCTGTTCGGGAGGCGACATCAACGGCTGCGCGTGACCGCTCGGCCTGCGACCGCGTCTGTCGTTCGTCTGGGCGGAGCGGACATCTTTCGGTTCAAACGGCGCAGTCATCGGCGCCGCGAACGGGTTCTACGGGCTTTCGAACGTGTTCATGGGTCGCGCGAAGCGTCCCGGGACGGAAGGGCGACTTCGGGCTCGGTCATGGGTCGCCGAAAGTGCGCCGGAAGCTCGGCCTCGGCGCCCCCGACGGGCGCGAGGCGGCCGGTCCCGGCGCTTGAGGGACCATCCGGCCGGCGACCGTCTCCCTGACCCACGACAGGGCGCTCCCTGCGCGGGGGGCAGGGGAGGGGCGGCGCCGTCCGGTCCCCGGCGCATCAGCCCGTCAGTTCGGGGGCGACGCCGCAGCGGGCGCATTCGAAGCCGCCGCCCTTGCGGATGAGGCCCAGTTCGCCGCAGGCGGGGCAGACGTCGGTCTGTTCGCCGGCGGGGGCGTCGGCCTTCGGCTTGCGGCCGAAGGGGACGACGACGAGGTTGTCGGGCGCCGCGCCGCGGGCGAAGCCCTTGGAGATGAACTTCGAGGCCGGCAGGGTCTCGGGCCCTTCTTCCTCCCCCTCGGCGCCCTCGGCCCCGCGGCCCAGGCCGTCGGCGTGGAGCGCGTCGGGGTCGGCGTTGGCCAGGTCGGTGCGGTCCAGATAGCTGACCGCCAGCTCGCGGAAGATGTAGTCGAGGATCGAGGTCGCCGACTTGATGGAGTCGTTGCCGGTGACCCGGCCGGCGGGCTCGAAGCGGGTGAAGACGAAGGCGTCGACGAACTCGTCCAGCGGCACGCCGTATTGCAGGCCGATGGAGATCGCGATGGCGAAATTGTTCATCAGGCTGCGGAAGGCGGCGCCCTCCTTGTGCATGTCGAGGAAGACCTCGCCCAGTTCGCCGTCCTCGTACTCGCCGGTGTGCAGATAGACCTTGTGACCGCCGACCGAGGCCTTCTGGATGTAGCCCTTGCGCCGGTCGGGCAGCTTGCGCCGCGCCCGGTCGCGCTCGACCACGCGCTCGACCACCCGCTCGACGGTGCGGGGTTCGGGCGGCGCCTCGTTGCGCAGCGGTTCGACCTGCGGGATCTCAAGCGCGCCGAGGGCGGGCGCGGCGGCGCGCTCCAGCCGCACGGCCCGCAGGCC
>JAEZEZ010000021.1 GCA_023432855.1 Pseudomonadota bacterium
TTGTCGAAGGACGAGGATTTCCCCGCACCGCCCTCTCCGCGTAGAACCCCCCTCATGTCCGACGCCCCCAAGCCGATCACCTATTCCAGCTACCTCGCGCTCGACGACCTTCTGGTCTGCCAGCGGCCGATCAGCGACCAGCACGACGAGATGCTGTTCGTGGTCATCCACCAGACCAAGGAGCTGTGGCTCAAGCAGATCATCCACGAGGTGCTTCTGGCGAAGCAGCAGATGCGCGCCGGCGACGTGGAGCCGGCCTTCAAGGCCTTGGCGCGGGTGTCGCGCATCCAGGCGGTAATGACCCACTCCTGGGACGTGCTGGCGACCATGACCCCGGCGGACTATCTCGCCTTCCGCGAATCGCTGGGCTCCAGCTCGGGCTTCCAGTCGGCCCAGTTCCGCCGGCTCGAGTACCTTCTGGGCCTCAAGGACCAGTCCTTCCTGAAGTTCCACGAGGAACGTCCCGAGGCCCTGGCCGAACTCAGGCGCGCGATCGCCGAACCCAGTCTCTACGACGACGCGCTCGGCCGCCTGGCCGCCGCCGGCCTGCCGGTTCCGGAAGAGGTGCTGAACCGCGACGTCTCCCAGCCCTACGTCGCCTCGCCGGGCGTCGAGGACGCATGGCTCGCCGTCTATCGAGACCCCAAGTCGTACTGGGACCTCTACGAGCTGGCCGAGAAGCTGGTCGACCTCGACGACGCCCTGCTCACCTGGCGGCACAAGCACGTGGTCACCGTCGAGCGCATCATCGGCATGAAGATGGGCACCGGCGGCACGCCCGGCGTCAGCTACCTGCAGAAGACGCTCGAGCGACGGGCGTTTCCCGAGCTGTGGTCGGTGCGGACGCGGCTGTGATTCTCTCTCCCTTCGGAAAGGACTGGCTGCGACGCAGACCTGGATGAGGCGGCGGCGGCGGCTGCAACGCCTCACCCGCTCCCGGCCTGCGGCCGGCTCGCGTCCTCTCCTGAAGGAGAGGCAGGTTAGCCCTTCGGGTGTGCGGCGGCGTAGGCGCTGAGCAGCCGGGCTGCGTCCACGGCCGCGTACTTCTGCGTCGTCGACAGTGACGCATGCCCCAGCAGTTCCTGGATCGAGCGCAGGTCGGCGCCGGCGCCCAGCAGGTGGGTGGCAAAGCTGTGGCGCAGGGCGTGGGGCGTGGCGGTGGAGGGCAGGCCCAGGCGCGAGCGCAGGTGCTGGACGGTGGCCTGGACGTGGCGCGGACTTAACGCGCCGCCACGCCTGGCCCGGAACAGCGGGCCTTCGGGCGACAGGGGCCAGGGGCACAGGCGCAGGTATTCCGCCAGCGCCTTGCGAACGGCGGGCAGGACCGGGACCAGCCGGGTCTTCGACCCCTTGCCGGTGACGCGCAGCGTGTCGCCGAGGTTCGCGTCGGCGCCGGTCAGGGACAGCCCTTCGGAAATCCGCAGGCCGCAGCCGTAGAGCAGGGTCAGCACCGCCCGGTCTCGCGCCGCCTCCCAGTCGTCAAGGTCCGGATCGGCGCCGGTCTCTGCAAGCAGCCCCCGGGCCTGGTCCTCGTCGACGGCACGGGGGATGGACGCCGGCGCGCGCGGACCGCGCACCAGCTCGATCTGCGGATTGGCCACGCCGAGCCGGCGGTCGAGGAAGCGGTGATAGGCGCGGATGGCCGCCAGGGCCTGGCCGATAGAACGAGCGGACAACACATGGTCGCCCCGCCGGCGCGACGCGAGATAGGCGCGCAAGTCGGCGGCGGTGACCTGGCCCATGTCCGCCAGGGTCTGCTCGCCGCCGCGGTGCTGGACCAGGAAACCCAGCCAGGCCTCGACGCAGCGGCGGTAGGCCTCCAGCGTCCGCGGCGAGCAGCGGCGCTCCTGGGCGAGGTAGGCGATCCAGGCCTCCATCGCCTCGCGCGCGGTCATCTGCGGGCCCTCACGTCCTCACAGGACCGGCCAGCGTTCGGCCGTGCGCTCCACCACCCGGGCGATGAAGGCGACGAGCTCGGCGCCCATGTCGGGGGTGAAGCCGTCAGGCTCCGGCGACCCGAAGGCGACCACGGCGTGCCGGGCGGGACTCCACAGGGCCATGCGCACCACCGCCGCGCTCTCGATGCGGGACGCCGCATCGCCGAACAGCGCCTCGGAAACCAGGTCCTGGCCCATGCCTGCCAGGCCATCCTCGCCCAGCAGATAGTCCACCCCGCCATCGTCCAGCTTGCGCCAGCCGACGGGCGCGGCCTCGGGCCCGTCAATCGCGATGATCGCCGACACGAGACCGAAGCGCAGGCGCGCGCCTTCGTCGAGCCGGCGGGCGAGGTCGGTGTGGTTGCGGCTTTCCAGCAGGTCGACGACCAGGGCGTGGGTCTGGGCCTGGGCGGTGAAGTTCGAGCGCGCCAGCTGCTCGACCGCGCGGCGCGCGCCGCTCTCCCGGGCCGCCTTGGCCTCGAGCCGGGCCAGGGCCGCGCGGCCGAAGTCCACCACCTTGTTGGGGGCGGTGGCGATCAGCCCGAGCTGTTCCAGCATCTCGCGGTCGCCGGTCAGAAGTTCGGGGTGGGCGAGAAGGAAGGCGCGCACCTCGGGCCAGTGCAGGGCGCCTGACCCCTCCTGCGCTTCCGGCTCGGCGGCTTTCACGTCTTGCTTGCTCACAGGATCGACTGTCCGGTCTTGGCCCAATCCGCCAGGAATTGATCAAGGCCCTTATCGGTTAAGGGGTGCTTGACCAGATCGCGGAAAACCGCCGGCGGCAGTGTGGCGCAGTCGGCGCCGGCCAGGGCGGCCTCCTTCACGTGGGCCGTGGTGCGCAGCGACGCGGCCAGCACCTCGGTGTCGAAGCCGTAGTTGTCGAAGATGGTGCGGATCTCGATCAGCAGGTCGGTTCCGACCGCGCCGTGGTCGTCCAGCCGGCCCACGAAGGGCGAGACGTAGGTCGCCCCGGCCTTGGCGGCCATCATGGCTTGGGCCGCGGAGAAGCACAGGGTGACGTTGGTCTTGACGCCCTGGCGGGCGAACTCGGCGGTCGCCTTCAGCCCTTCCCAGGTCAACGGCAGCTTCACACAGACGTTGTCTGCGATCGACGCGAGCTTCTCGCCCTCGCGGATCATGGCGTCGGCGTCGACCGCCGCCACCTCGGCGGAGACCGGCCCCTCGACGAGGCCGCAAATCTCGGCGATGACCTCCGCCATGGGACGTCCGGCCTTGGCGATCAGCGTGGGATTGGTGGTGACCCCGTCGATCAGGCCCGTCCCGGCGAGCTCCCGGATGGTCTCGACATCGGCGGTGTCGGCGAACAGCAGCATGGCGACTCCTTCGTTTGCCCGGGTTGTAACGCACGACGGGCGCGGGGGGCGCCCCGCCTTGATGGTGTACCAGGCAAGAAGACGACTTCCCGCCACCTCCCCCCAGCCGTCATTCCGGAATGCGCGCAGCGCTTATCCGGAACCCAGCAAGCGCGCCATCGATGACGGCGGCGCGTCGAGGGCGGAGCTGCCGGGTCCCGGGTCTCCGCTACGCTCCGCCCGGGATGAAGGAAGTCGTTGGGGGGCCTTCAAAGAACGTCACGTTTCCACCTCTTCCTCCCGCGCGGGAACCTGCAGCGCTTCGCGCCTCCGGTGCGCGGGGCCCTCCTTCCCCGCAAGCGAGGAAGGAGATGCCGCCCCATGAAGGTCGCGTCCGTCCTTCTCCCGCTCGCGGTGCCCGAACCGTTCGACTACGAGGTCCCCGGGGCGCTGGACGTATCGGTCGGCGACCAGGTGGCCGTGCCGCTGGGGCCGCGGGTGATCCGTGGCGTCGTCGCCGAGGTCCGCGACATCCCCGGCCAGAACCGGCCTTTGAAGGCTATCTGCGAGATACTGCCGGACCCGCCCCTGCCCTCGGGCACGGTGGAGTTCGTGCAGTGGACGGCCCGCTGGACCCTGAGCCCGCCCGGCGACGCCGTGGGCGTGGCCCTGCGCGGCCTGCGCGCGCCGCCGCCGCGGCCCGCGAAGGTGTTGCGCCCCACGGG
>JAEZEZ010000096.1 GCA_023432855.1 Pseudomonadota bacterium
GTGTAGTACTGCGTCACCCGGCTGGCGACCTGACCGAGCACGACACCGGCGAGGATCGCCACGAACATGCGGAGCCCGACCTGGTCGACCGACGAGCGCGCCGGGTCGCCGACGTAGCCGAAGGCCAGCACCGCGGCACCCAGGAGGGCGAGCAGCGACGCGGCGTTGAGGCCGCGGTTGATCGGCTTGAGGGCGTCGGTCTCCTGCGGGCGGGCCTTCACCAGGTAGATCGAGACGATCGAGGCGAGCAGCCCGATGGCCATCATCGCCAGCGGGACGATGAGGCCCTTGGCCGCGGCGTCCTCGCCGAGGCCGAGCCCGTTGACGGAGAACGCGGAGACGCCGAGGATGATCGACGCGACCAGCGTGACGCCGAAGCTCTCGAACAGGTCGGCGGCCATGCCGGCGCAGTCGCCGACGTTGTCGCCCACGTTGTCGGCGATGGTCGCAGCGTTGCGGGGGTCGTCCTCGGGGATGCCGGCTTCGACCTTGCCCACCATGTCGCCGCCGACGTCGGCGCCCTTGGTGAAGATGCCGCCGCCGAGACGCGCGAAGATGGAGATCAGCGACGAACCGAAGCCGAGCGCCACCAGAGCATCGATGACTTCACGTTCGGTGGGCTCGAAGCCCATCCCGCTGGTGAGGAAGAAGAAGTAGCCCGCGACGCCCAGCAGGGCGCCGGCGGCCACGAACAGGCCGGTGATGGCGCCCGACTTGAACGCCAGCTTGAGCCCGCGATCCAGGCTTTCCGAAGCCGCCTGCGCGGTACGCACGTTGGCGCGGACCGAAATGAGCATGCCCGCATAGCCGGCCGCGCCCGAGAGCACCGCCCCGATCAGGAAGCCGATGGCGGCCCACTGGCCGATCAGCAGGAAGGCCGCGATGAAGACGACGACGCCGACGATGGCGATGGTGGTGTACTGCCGCTTCAGGTAGGCGGAGGCGCCTTCCTGGATGGCGGCGGCGATCTCCTGCATCCGCTCGTTGCCGGGGCTCGCCTTCATCAGCGCGCCCGTTTGCAGCGCTCCGTAAAGGATGCCTGCCAAGCCGGCCCCGAGGACCAGCCAGAGTAAAGATTCCATTGGTTACTGCGCCCCTTTGTTTGACCACGGGCGCACGCTGGATAACGCCGCCCGTCCAGCCCGGCCAGGACGCGGATTCGCGCCCTTGGGAGAAAGACGAAGTTGTTTGCCAAATGCGCCCTTCCGGCGCAACTCCCGCGGCGCAGCGGGGCTAGCTGGCGGCGCGGGCGCGCACGCGTCTCTGGGGCGTCTGGTGAAGAATGCCCACGGAAGCCACGACTCCCGGCCCGGTGATCTTGCCGGCCTCCGCCAGGACCATGGCCTTGAAGCGCTTCTCGTCCAGGCTCGACCAGTCGGTAGGCGGGTTGTACGCGGCCCGGTGTGCGGCCCGCACGATGGCGTCGCGGAACCAGGGCTCCTTCTCCCGCCACTTCAGGGCGTCCGCCTTGGGCGACAGGTTCAGTCGTACCGCGACGAAGACGTAGTTGCGCAGCCGGCGGCCGTCGAGAATCGGCATGGCGACCGGGGAGAGGTCGACGTACTGGCCGGAAGGCTCGGCCTTGCCCTTCTTGGGTGCGGCCGCCTGCGCCGCGGAGGCCGCGGCGAGCAGGGGAACGGAGGCGATAACGTCGCGACGGCGCATGGCGACACCGGTAAACCGTCCCGGTTAAGGCATGCTTGCGGCCTGCCTAGCCGTGAGTCCATCCGGCGCGGTCAACGACTATCCGCTGGCCCTCGAAATAGGCGCGCACCCCCTCCCCGGCCACTGCCTGGCCCACAATGGTCAGCGGCGCGCCTTCGCGTTCGGCAGTCCGCAGGAGCGCATCGACGTGTTCGGGGCGGACGGCGCAGGCCAGCTGGTAGTCGTCGCCGCCCGCAGCCAGGTCGGCGCGGGCCAGCACGGGATCGGTGCGCTGGGCGAGCCAGGCCTTGGCGGCCGCCGACAGAGGAATGCGCTCGAGGTGAAGCTCGACCGCCACGCCGCTCGCCGCGGCGATATGACCGAGGTCGGCGATCAGTCCGTCCGATACGTCGATGGATGCCGCCGCATGATCGCGCATGGCCCGGGCCAGCCCGACGCGGGGCTCGGGCAACTGGTAGTGCCGCGCCAGGGCCTCCACCCTCGCGTCCTCGAGGCTCGGCAGTTCGCCCCGGGCGGCCTTCAACCCCAGCCAGCCGTCGCCGATGGGGCCGGAGACCAGGATGGCGTCGCCCGGTCGGGCGCCACCGCGGCCCGGGACCCGCCCGTGGGGCGCCCAGCCCAAGGCAGTGATGCTCGCGCTGAAGGGACCTTCAGACACGACGGTGTCGCCGCCCAGAAGGTGCACGCCAAAGATCTGCTGGTCCTGGGCCAAGCCCGCGGCGAAGGCCTCGCGCTCGGGCCAGCCGGACGTCCGGGGCCAGGCGACCGCGAGCAGGTACCCGAACGGCTCCGCGCCCTTGGCCGCGAGGTCGGACAGGTTCGCGCGCAGGAGCTTGCGGGCCACCAGATCAATCGGATCGGAGGCCAGGAAGTGGACGCCTTCCACCATGGCGTCCTTGGTGATCACCAGATCCTGTCCCGGACGCGAGGGCAACACCGCCGCGTCGTCCTCGAGATTGCGGGCCGCGGGGTCCCCTCCGGTGAGGGGCTTCAACAACCGGGCTATGGTTTCGAACTCGCCCGGTCTGTCAGCGAACATCCCGCGCGATTCCGTCCAGGGCGGCGTTGACGAACTTGGCTTCCGCGGCGTCGAAGAAGGCCTTGGCCAGCTCGACGTACTCGTCGATCACCACCTCCATCGGCACGTCCGGCTGGTGCGCCAGCTCCCAGGCGCCGGCGCGCAGGATCGCGCGCAGGGTGGCGTCCAGGCGCTCGAGCCGCCAGCCCTTCGCCAGGCGCCCGACGACCGTGCGGTCCAGCGCAGCCTGATGGGCCACGACCCCGCGGACGATGGCGGCGAAATGTTCCTCGTCCGCCTCGGCCAGCGGTTCGTCCTCCAGATCCGCGTCGAAACGATGGTCCGAGAACTCACGGATGACCGCCTCTACCCCCGTCCCGGACATCTCCATCTGGTAGAGGGCCTGGACTGCCGCGAGGCGCGCCACCGTGCGGGCCCGCCGGGGGTTCTTAGGCGGCACCTGCACCGGCGCCTCGGGCGCCGGCTGGGGCAAAGGCGCCTGGTTGCGCGCGGCCTCGGCGGCGGCCAGCTGTTCGACGACCTCCTGCAGGCTGTGCAGGCGGGGTTTGGACTCGTTGCTCATCGTGCGCCGCCGAACTGTTGTCTCAGGGCGATGAGGTCGAGGCAGGCCTTCGCCGCCCCGCCACCCTTGTCGCCTTCGCTGGCTCGGGCGCGAGCCCACGCCTGGGCCTCGTCCTCGACCGTGAGGATGCCGTTGCCGATGGCCAGCCGGCGGGAAATGCCGAGATCCATCAGCGCCCTTGCTGATTCCTGGGCCACGGTCTCGTAATGGGTGGTCTCGCCGCGGATGACGCAGCCAAGGGCGACGTAGCCATCGTAGTGCACCCCAGCGGCGCCGCGTCCGGCCTCGTCGGCCATGGCCACGGCGATGGGGACCTCGAGAGCGCCCGGGACGGTCACCACGTCGTAGTCGGCCCCCAGGCTCTCCAGCGTCGACTTCGCGCCTTCGAGCAGGGCGTCCTGAATATCGGAATAGAAGCGGGCCTCGACGATGAGCACCTTCACGCGATCAGCCATCAGTCGAACGCCCGCCAGCCGACGATCTTGAGCCCATACCCTTCGAGCGCGGCGGGCCTGGGCTGGGTCGAGCTCAGGGCGATCATTTCGCGCACGCCGAGGTCCAGCAGGATCTGGGCGCCGACGCCGTAGTCGCGCAGCTGGTGGGCCTGCGCCGCGCTGCCGTCCATGCCGCTGAGCCGTTCCGACAGCCACTGGGGATTGGGATCGCGCAGGAACACCGTGACCCCCGCGCCGGGATAGTCGGAAATCGCCTTCAGGGCCTTGGGCACATAGTCTTGGCGGTCTTCGACGTGGCCGAGCAGGTCGGCGGCGAAGTCGACCCGGTGCATGCGCACCAGCACGGGCTTCTCGCTCTCGACCTTGCCGCTGACCAGGGCGACGTGCTCGGTCCCGTCCAGCACGTTGCGATAGACCATGAGGCGGAACGGGCCGCCGTGGACGCTCTCGAACTGGGTCTCGAGCACCCGCTCGACCTGACGCTCGGTGCGCCGGCGATAGGCGATCAGGTCGGCGATGGTGCCGATCTTCAGGCCGTGCAGCTGGGCGAAGGCGACGAGGTCGGGCAGCCGGGCCATGGTGCCGTCGTCGTTCATGATTTCGCAGATGACCCCGGCCGGATAGAGGCCGGCCAGGCGGGAGATGTCGACAGCGGCCTCGGTGTGGCCGGCGCGGACCATCACCCCGCCCTCGCGCGCAACCAGCGGGAAGACGTGGCCGGGGGAAACGATGTCGTCGGCGCCTTTGGTCGGGTCCACGGCCACGGCGATGGTGCGCGCGCGGTCGTGGGCCGAGATGCCGGTGGTCACCCCTTCGCGCGCCTCGATCGAGACGGTGAAGGCCGTGCCCATGCCGGCCCGGTTCTCGGCCGCCATCGGCGGCAGGCGCAGTTGAGAGGCGCGCTCCCGCGTCATGGCCAGGCAGACCAGGCCGCGCGCGTGCTTGGCCATGAAGTTGATCTGTTCGGGCGTGGCCATCTGGGCCGGGATGATGACGTCGCCCTCGTTCTCCCGGTCCTCGGCGTCGACGAGGATGTAGGGCCGCCCGTTGCGGGCGTCCTCGATGATGTCCTCGATCGCCGAGATCGGGCTGTCGTTCAGGTTGGCGTGCGTCTTCAGGGCCATGTCTTGCTTTCAGGCGGTCTCGCGCCAGCGGGCGAGGTAGCGCGCCAGCATATCGATTTCCAGGTTGACGCGCGAACCCGGTTTCAGGGCGCCCAGGGTGGTGACCTCGAGCGTGTGCGGAATGATGTTCAGGTCGAAGACGTCGTCGGACACGGCGTTCACGGTCAGGGAGACCCCCTCGACGGTGATGGAGCCCTTCTCGGCGATGTAGCGGTGCAGCGGGCGCGGCGCGCGGATGCGTACGACGGACGAGCCGCCGGCCGGCGCTGCCGACACCACTTCGCCCACCCCGTCGACGTGGCCCGAGACGATGTGTCCGCCCAGTTCGTCGCCCAGGCGGGCGGCGCGCTCGAGGTTGATGCGCGTCCCCTCCCGCCAGTCCCCCAGCGTCGTCCGCGACAGGGTCTCGCCGGACACTTCCACCGCGAACCAGTCTTCGCCCTTTTCGACGATGGTGAGGCAGCAGCCGGCGTGGCTGACCGAGGCCCCGAGGTCCAGGCTGGCGACATCGTAGGCCGTCTCCACCTCGAAACGCCGTGCGCGCTCGCTGTCGCTGACCCGCCGGACGCGGCCGATATCGGTGACGATGCCCGTGAACATCAGGCCCTCGTGTAGCTTTCCCACAGGTCGGGTCCGACCTCGCGAACCGCAACCCGTTCGAAGCGCGGCGCCGTGGCCAGCATGTCGAGCCCCAGGTCCGCCACGCCGGGCCGGCCGTCGCCGCCGAGCACGATGGGCGCCCTGAACCACTCGATGGCGTCGACGAGGTCCAGAGCGAGGAACGAAGCGGCCACCTGCCCTCCCCCCTCGATCATCACCCGCAGATGCTCGCCCAGGTAAGGATCCTCGGCCAGCATCTCCTCGTGGACCATCTCCAGATCCTCGAGCACGGCGACGGGATCGACCCGGCCGTCCATGGCGTCGACGATGGTCTGCTCCACCCCGGCCGCGGCCATCGTGCCCGAAGGTTCGATGCTGTAGACGATCACCGGCAGATCGGGGTCGGCCAGTCGGCTGCGCAGGGGCATGCGGCCGTAGCTGTCCAGAACGATCCGGATCGGCTGCGGCCCGGCATAGCCTTCCAGGCGGATCGAGAGCTCCGGGTCGTCGGCGATCACCGTCTCCACGCCCACCAGGATGGCGTCATGCTCGGCGCGCAGGCGGTGCACCTGCTCGCGCGCTTCGGGACTCGTGATCCACTTGGACTCGCCCGAGGCGGTGGCGATGCGGCCGTCCAGGGAAGTGGCGAGCTTCAGCGTGACGCGCGGGCGCGTCATCGCGGCTCCTCTTCGCTGAACCCTTCCTTGGCCAGGAAGCTGGCGAAGTCCTGCGTCTCGCGGAAATCGCGATAGACAGAGGCGTAGCGGACGTAGCCCACCTCATCGACGCCCTTCAGCGCCTCCATCACCATCTCGCCGATCACGCTGGACGCGATCTCGGTCTCGCCGAGGCTCTCCAGCCGGCGCACGATGCCCGAGATCATCTGGTCCACGCGCTCGGCCTCCACAGGCCGCTTGCGCAGCGCGATGGAGATCGAGCGCTCCAGCTTCTGGCGATCGAAGGGCAGCCGGCGGCCCGACCGCTTCAGCACCATCAGTTCGCGCAACTGCACGCGCTCGAAAGTGGTGAATCGTCCGCCGCACTGGGGGCAGGACCGACGGCGCCGGATCGCGGCCCCGTCTTCCGACGGGCGCGAGTCCTTCACCTGTGAATCGAGGTTTCCGCAGAAGGGGCAGCGCAAGGTGTGGCGCCTTTCAGGCCAAGGTCACCCATATATAGGGAAGCGTGCGGTCAAGTCTGCAACTTCCGCCTTCACCCGCGCCTTCACCGCCTCGTCGGGCGAGCCGTCGTCGGTCAGGCCGTCGACCACGTCGGCGATCAGATGACCGATCTTTTCGAACTCGGCCGTCCCGAAACCGCGCGTCGTCCCCGCAGGAGAGCCCAGGCGCACCCCGGAGGTGACCGTGAACGGCTTTTCGTCAAACGGGACGCCGTTCTTGTTGCAGGTGATGTTGGCGTCCTCGAGCGCCGCCTCGGTCGCCTTGCCCGTCGCGTTCTTGGGGCGCAGGTCGACCAGCATCAGGTGGCTGTCGGTGCCGCCCGAGACGATGGCGAGGCCGCGTTCAACCAGGACGCCGGCCAGGGCCTGGGCGTTGGCGACGGTCTGCTTCGCGTAGAGTTTGAATTCCGGCTTCAGGGCCTCGCCGAAGGCTACGGCCTTGGCCGCAATGACGTGCTCCAGCGGGCCGCCCTGCAGCCCCGGGAAGACGGCCGAGTTGATCTTCTTCCCCAGTTCCTCGTCGTTCGACAGGATCATGCCGCCGCGCGGGCCACGCAGGGTCTTGTGCGTCGTGGTGGTGACCACATGCGCGTGGGGCAGCGGATCGGGATAGACGCCGCCGGCGACGAGGCCCGCGTAGTGGGCCATGTCGACCATGAACCAGGCGCCGATGGAATCGGCGATCTCGCGGAAGCGCTTGAAGTCGATGTGGCGGCTGTAGGCGGAGGCCCCCGCCAGGATCAGCTTCGGCTTTTCGCGCTCCGCCACCTCGGCCAGCTGGTCGTAGTCGATGAGGTGGTCGTCGGGCCGGACGGTGTAGGTTATGGGTTTGAACCACTTGCCCGACTGGTTGGCCGGGCTGCCGTGGGTCAGGTGGCCGCCAGCGGCCAGATCCATGCCCAGAAACACGTCGCCCGGCTGCAGCAGGGCCATGAACACTGCCTGGTTGGCCTGGGCGCCAGAGTGCGGCTGCACGTTGGCGAAGGTACAGCCGAACAGCTGCTTGGCCCGGTCGCGCGCCAGGTCTTCGGTGACGTCCACGTACTCGCAGCCGCCGTAGTAGCGCCGGCCGGGATAGCCTTCCGCGTACTTGTTGGTCAGCACCGAGCCCTGCGCCTCCAGCACGGCGCGCGAGACGATGTTCTCCGACGCGATCAGCTCGATCTGGGTCTGCTGGCGCTTCAGTTCGCCCTGGATGCCGCGGAAGATATCCGGGTCGGCGTCGGCGAGCGGCTTCGAGAAGAAGTCGCCGTGGGTGAAGGCGGCGTTGGCGTCGGTCACGGCAGGAATCCTTGCGCGGGGGAGGCGGCCCTCTCTTACCCGCGCCACGGGAGCCGGTTCAAGGAATCCTCAGCGGCGTTCCGCGAGGATCCGCTTCAGCTTGGCCACCGCCAGCCGCTCCACCGACCCCGGCTCGTGCGCGGGGCCCGTCGCCACGGCTTCCAGGCCGGTGGCCTCGTCGATGGCGCAGACCTTCAGCCAGTGGCCGTTGCGGATGTGCTCGACGATGACGCCCGCCTCAGGCCGCGACGGGCCGGCGGGCGACATTGCAGTGGGTCCAGAGCTTGTCCATGGCCTGGACCAGCTGGTCCATCATCTCGTCGCTGTGATCCGGCGAGGGCGTGAAGCGCAGGCGCTCCGTGCCGCGGGGCACGGTCGGGTAGTTGATCGGCTGGACGTAGATGCCGAAGTCGTTCAGCAGCATGTCCGACACCATCTTGCAGTGCACGGGATCGCCGACCAGCACCGGCACGATGTGGCTCACGGAATCCATCACCGGGATGCCGACGGCGGCGAAACGCTGTTTCAGCGCCGCGGCGCGTTCCTGGTGCTGTTCGCGCTTCTCGTTGTGGGCTCGCAGATAGCGGACCGAGGCGAGCGCGCCGGCGGTCAGGGCCGGCGGCAGGCTGGTCGTGAAAATGAAGCCCGACGCCCAGAGACGTATGGCGTCGATCAGGTCGCGATCGCCGGCGATATAGCCGCCCATCACCCCGAACGCCTTGCCCAGCGTGCCTTCGATGATGTCGATGTCGTCCATCACCCCGTCGCGCTGGGCCACGCCCGCGCCCTCGTGGCCGTAGAGGCCCACGGCATGCACCTCGTCGAGGTAGGTCAGGGCGCCGTACTTCTTCGCCAGGGCGATGGTGCCGGCCAGATCGGCGATGTCGCCGTCCATGGAATAGACGCTCTCGAACGCCACCAGCTTGGGCGCGTCGGCCGGGGCGGCGGCCAGCAGGGTCTCCAGGTGTTCGAGGTCGTTGTGGCGGAAGATGTGCCGCTCGCAGCCGCCGTTGCGGATGCCGGCGATCATCGAGGCGTGGTTGAGAGCGTCAGAGAAAATGATCAGGCCCGGCAGAATCTTCTGCAGGGTCGACAAGGTCGCCTCATTGGCCACGTAGCCCGAGGTGAAAAGCAGCGCCGCTTCCTTACCGTGAAGTGAGGCCAACTCCTCTTCCAGCTCGACGTGGAAGTGGGTGGTTCCTGAGATATTTCGCGTGCCGCCAGAGCCTGAACCCGTGGCGTCGATCGCCTCGTGCATGGCGTCCAGCACGACCGGGTTCTGGCCCTGGCCGAGGTAGTCATTGGAGCACCAGACTACGACATCGCGCTCTTCGCCCTCGGGCGTCGTCCACACGGCGCGCGGAAACTCGCCGCGACGGCGCTTCAGGTCGGCGAAGACCCGATAGCGGCCCTCGGAGCGGACCTGCTCGATCGCCTCGCGGAACGCGGCCTTGTAGTCCATCTGGCTATTCTAACGTCTTGCGGCCCGCAGAGACAAACCGCCGACGACTCCCTTTTGACAGGGGCGTCTTACGCCGCCTCCCGCCCGCATGTCCACGTAGGGGAATCCCTTACCCCACAAAGTGTTTGCGAACGATTCTCAGGAGAGTTCGCCGAGCTGGCCGCGCAACATCTGGATGACCCCGGAAAAGTCCTTGCCGCCGTAGCCGAGCCGGTCGAACAGCGCGTAGAGCGCCTCGGCCTGGGCGCCCATCGGCGTGGTCGCGCCGGCCTTCGCTGCCGCCTCCTGCGCCAGCTTCAGGTCCTTCAGCATCATCGCAGTGGCGAAGCCACCCTCGTACCCGCGGTTGGAAGGCGCCGTCGGCACCGGGCCCGGGACCGGGCAATAGCTGGTCAGCGACCAGCACTGACCCGAAGACTTCGAGGCGATCTCGAAGAAGGCGTTGGCGTCCAGGCCCAGCCGTTCGGCCAGGGCGAAGGCCTCGCAGACGCCGAGCATCGATATGCCCAGCACCATGTTGTTGCAGATCTTCGCTGCCTGCCCCGCCCCGTGGTCGCCCGCGCGGATGGTCGCGCGCGACATCGGCGCGATCACCTCCTCCACCCTGGGGAACGCGGCTTCCTCGCAGCCGACCATGAAGGCGAGCGTCCCCGCGTCCGCCGCCGCCGTCCCGCCCGAGACGGGAGCGTCTGCGAAGGTGAAGCCCAGCTCCTTCGCCTGGGCCGCCACCGCGCGGGCGCTTTCCACGTCGATCGTCGAGGAGTCGATCAGCAGCGCCGTCTTCGGCGCGTTCGGAAACACCTGCTCGGTGTAGACCTTGCGCACGTGTGGGCCGGCCGGGAGCATGGTGATGACGGCATCGACGTCCTTCACCGCCTCGGCGACGGAAGCCGCCGGGGCACAGCCCTGCTCTCCAGCCCGCTTCAACGCCGCTTCGGAGAGGTCGAAGGCTGCGACCTGGCGGCCGGCCTTGGCCTGATTGGCGGCCATGCCGCCACCCATGTTGCCCAGTCCGATGAAAGCGATGCGCATGTGGGTCCCTCGACGCGAGTGTTGCGGCGAGGGCTTAGCGCCTGGATGCCGCTTGCGGAAGCGCGGATGGGCGCGCTTCGAGCCACGCAGGGCGGCCTTCGCCCTCCCCTGGCAACCTCAAAGGGGTGGCGCGCTCCGGGAAACCGGGCCAACACTTCGGGGGCTGACGGGAGCGGAGCGTGCAGGCAGAAGATTCGGTCCACGGCGAAGCGGACCCCGATACGCCGCCGCCCCGCCTGTCGCGCTGGAAACTCATCGGCCCCGGCATCGTCGCGGCGGCGACCGGCGTGGGCGCCGGGGATCTGGTCGCCACGCTCGTGGCCGGGTCCCGGTTCGGCTACGCCCTGCTGTGGGCGGCGGTGCTCGGCTGCATCGTCAAGATCGCGCTCTCCGAGGGGGCCGCGCGCTATCACCTGGCCACCCGCACCACGATCTTCGAGGGCTGGCGCTCGCTGGGCGCATGGACCAGCTGGTACTTCGGCATCTATATCCTGGTCTGGGGCTTCATCTACGGCGCCACGGCCATGAGCGCGACGGCCCTGCCGCTGGCCGCCCTCTTCCCCGTACTGCCGCTGCCCGCCTGGGCCGTCATCGCCGGGCTCACCAGTTTTCTTTTCGTCGCCCTGAACCGGTACGAGACCTTCGAGAAGGTGATGAAGGTGCTCGTCGCCGTGATGTTCGTCGTGATGACGGGTCTGGCGATCCTCGTCGCGCCCGGGCTCGGTGACATTCTCGGCGGACTCATTCCGTCGTTGCCGGGAGGCTCCGCCTTTTACACCCTGGGCCTGATCGGCGGGGTCGGCGGCACCATCACGACCGCCGCCTACGGTTACTGGGTCAACGCCAAGGGATGGCGCGGCCCCGGCTGGATGCCGATGATGCGGCTCGACAACTATACGGCCTACACGGTGACCGGCGTCTTCGTCGTCTCGATGCTGATCGTCGGCGCCGAGCTCCTGCACAGTTCCCGCATCGCCCTGGCGGCCGGCGACAAGGGGCTGCTCGACCTCAGCGACGTGCTGGAAAGCCGGTTCGGGCGGCCCATCGCGGTCACCTTCCTCGTCGGGTTCGCGGCCGCGGCGATCTCGTCGCTGTTCGGGGTCTGGCACGGTGTCAGCCTGATGTTCTCCGACTTCGTCGAACATGCGCGCGGCCGCACGGAACGAAGCGAGGCGCCCGAGCGAAAGTGGCCGTTCCGCGCCTACCTGGTGTGGCTGACCTTCCCGCCGATGACTTTGCTGTTCTTCGAGCAGCCCTTCCTTCTGATCATCATCTACGGCGTCGTCGGCGCGTTCTTCATGCCCTTCCTGGCGGTCACCCTGATGCTGCTGCTGAACTCGAAGCGGCTGCCCCAGGCCGATCGCAACGGCTGGATATCGAACACGGTGCTTTCCGCAGCCGCTTTGCTGTTCGTCGCCCTGTGCGCCCAGCAGATCTGGTCGTACTTCGCAGGCTGACCCCTGCCGCGCTTCAGCCGGGCTTGCGGAACCTCAGCATGAACTGGTCGGTCTTTCCGCGGATGCCCTCGTCGAAAACGTTGGCGGTACGCGGGTCCGCCGGATTGCGCAGAAGGTCGCTCTCACCGTCCAGGACGAAGCCGGCGGCGGTCACTTCCTTCTTCACCGCCTCGACGTCGATGCGATGGACGCCGTTGGCGGATTCGGCGACCGGCGCGCCCGCCACCGCATGGTGGTCGATGACGACGTAGACCCCGCCGGGCTTCAGCGCCTTGAACACCGCCGAATTGATGGCCGCCGCAGTTCCCGGGGCAGCCATCTTCAGGTGGAAGTCGTGGTAGTTCTGGTTTGTGAACGCCACGTCCAGCCCATCCGGCACAGCGAACTCCGAGAACTTCAGGCTCCTGATCGTCAGGTTCGGATAGAGCGGCGGCAGTTCCGTCAGCGGTTTGGCGTAGTCGGGGCTGAAGCCTGCGAATTCGGACGGCTGCCAGGCGTAGACCTTGCCCTCAGGACCGACCGCCGCCGAGAACAGGCGGGTGTAATACCCGCCGCCGATCACCAGGTCCGCCACGTGATCGCCTGGCTTGATCTGGGCGAACTCCAGCACCTGCGCCGGCTTCGACCGCGCATCCCGCTCGCGGTCCGCGGCAGGACGGCGCTGGTCGGCCAGGGCGTCGCTGATCGGCGACCAGGAGAGGGCGGCGGCCGGGGCGAGAAACAGGGCTGCGGCGGCAAGCAGACCGAACGTGCGACGGTTCATGGGGGGCTCCTCGAAGGGTTCGGCTGCAAGCTTTAGCGTCGCGCCGTCGCCGGGAAAACCGCCGTTCGACGAATGACGCGCTCAGACGCCAGGCAGCGGCGTCCACTCTTCCCCGGCTGGCAGTGGCGCGAACAGCGAGTCCAGCAGTCCGCCGCCTACGTCCTCGACGCGGGCCGGCTTCCAGTTCGGCGCCTGATCCTTGTCGACGATCACGGCGCGGACGCCCTCCTGGAAGTCATGGGTCCGCACCACGCGGCCCCCCAGGCGGTACTCCATGGCCATGACCTCCGCGAACGTGTCCATGCGTGCGCCTTCGCGCAGCTGGCGCAGCGAGACCTTGAGCGCCTGGGGCGACTTGCTGCGAAGCGTCCGCAGCTCTCCGGCCTCCCAGTCGTCGCCGTCGGCGTCGACCTCCAGCGCGGCGAAGATCGCTTCCACCGTATCGTGCCGGAAGTACCGGTCGATCTTGCCGCGGCGCTTCTCCACACGCGCCTCCCCGGCCTCGGAATCGAAGCGTTCGATGACCGCCTTCGGGTTCTCGGAGCTGCCGCACAGCGCGAGCTTGAGCGCCGGCAGGCTGACGCTCTCGACGTAGTTCGTGCCTATGCCCAGCGCCATGCAGTCGTCGGCCCGAAGCCGCGCGCCCGTCAGCGCCAGCCAGGTCCCGGTCTCGCCCGGCAGTCGCGGCAGGTGCCAGCCGCCGCCGACGTCGGGGAAAAGCCCGATACCGGTCTCCGGCATGGCGTAGAGGGTATGCTCGGTGACCACGCGGTACTTCGCCGGCTGCGAAATGCCGACCCCACCGCCCATGACGATGCCGTCCATGATGGCGACGATCGGCTTGGGATAGACCATCATCAGATGGTTCAGCCGGTACTCGGTCAGGAAGAAGGCCTTCGCGTCGGCCGCGTCCCCTGCCCCGCTCTCGGCGATCATGCGGATGTCGCCGCCGGCGCAGAACCCGCGCTGACCCGTGTGGTCGAGCAGCACGAGCTCGACCGCCGGATCGTCCTTCCAGGCCAGCAGCGCGTCCGTCATCAGCTGACACATCTGCTGCGTCAGCGCATGAAGCGCCTTGGGCCGGTTCAGGGTCAGGCGCCCCGCGCGGCCCTCGATGCGGGCGATGACGGGGAGGTCGGCGGAATCGGACATGGCGACTGATTAGTGTCCTTCTCCCACGGGGAGAAGGCCCGGCTCACTGCCGGAACATCTCCCGCGCGGTGATCACCCGCATGATCTCGTTGGTGCCTTCCAGGATCCGGTGCACCCGCAGGTCGCGCACGATGCGCTCCAGCGGGTAGTCCTTCAGGTAGCCGTAGCCGCCGTGCAGCTGCAGCGCGTCGTCGGCGACCTGGAAGCAGGCGTCGGTGGCGAAGCGCTTGGCCATGGCGCAGAGCTGTGTGGCGCGCGGATGCCGGGTGTCCATGGCCCAGGCGCCCCGGTGCACCATCAGGCGCGCGGCCTCCAGCTCCGTCTGCATGTCGGCCAGCTTGAACTGCAGCGCCTGGAAGTCCTTCAGCGGCTTCCCGA
Source organism: Pseudomonadota bacterium (assembly GCA_023432855.1). Classification (GTDB taxonomy): domain Bacteria; phylum Pseudomonadota; class Alphaproteobacteria; order Caulobacterales; family Caulobacteraceae; genus JAEZEZ01. The sequence goes on from JAEZEZ010000096.1 coordinate 14,151, forward strand.
ACTGCTTGCGCGTCTCCATGTAGGCCTTGGCCGTCTCCAGCGCGAACTGGCTGCCGCCCAGCGAACAGGCCGCGATGTTCAGCCGCCCGCCATCCAGGCCGGACATGGCGATGCGGAACCCCTCGCCCTCGGCGCCGACGCGGTTCTCGACCGGCACGCGGCAGTCGTCGAACTGGACGATGGCGGTAGGCTGGTTGTTCCAGCCCATCTTCTTTTCCTGGGCCCCGAAGCTGAGGCCCGGCGTGTCCTTCTCGACCACGATGGTGGAGACGCCCTTCGGCCCATCCTCGCCCGTGCGCACCATGCAGACGTAGACGTCGGAGGTCCCGGCGCCCGATATGAAGGCCTTCGACCCGTTCAGCACGTAGTGGTCGCCGTCCAGCCGCGCCGTCGTCCGCAGGCTGGCCGCGTCGGAGCCCGAGCCCGGCTCGGTCAGGCAGTAGGAGGCGATCAGTTGCATGGTCGTCAGCCGGGGCACGTACTTCGCCCGCAGCTCGTCGGAGCCGTACCGGTCGATCATCCACGTCGCCATGTTGTGGATCGAGATGAAGGCCGCCGCGGACACGTCGCCCCGCGCCAGCTCCTCGAAGATGATCGCCGCGTCGAGCCGGCCCAGCGCCGAGCCGCCGTGTTCCTCCTGAACGTAGATGCCGGCGAAGCCCAGCTCCGCCGCCTTGCGCATCTCGGCGACCGGGAAGTGCTTCTCCTCGTCCCAGCGCGCCGAGTGTGGCATGAACTCCGCTTCGGCGAAGGCGCGGGCCATGTCCTGGATGGCGCGCTGGTCCTCGGTCAGGCTGAAATCCATGGGTCTCGAAATTCCTTGAGCGCGGCGGACTTTGCGCCGCCGGGGGTTTAGGCTAGGGGGCGCGGGCCGGCGCACAAGCGACCGGGCGAGGAGCCCCTGGGCATGTCGGATACGGTTTCTAGTGGAACGTTCGCCTCGCCGTCGAGCGAGGATCGCAATCTGGGCTTCCTGATCTACGGCCTGCTGTTCCTGTCGCCGTTTCTCTGGGCCTTCACCGGCGTCATCGGCGTGGTGATCGCCTACGTCCGCCGGGCCGAGGCCGACGCCCTGATGCGCACCCACTTCCAGTTCCAGATCCGTACCTTCTGGATCGGCGTCGCGATCATGGCCCTCAGCCTGGTCTGCCTGCTGATCGGCCTGGGTTTCCTGTTCAATGGCCTGTTCGCGGCCGCCACCCACGAGGGCGCTGGCTGGGACGCATGGGAGGCGGCGGGCATCGGGGCCGACGAGGTGGTGCTCCGCAGCGAAACGTTCATGGCCTTCCTCGCCGCAGTTGTGCTGGCCGTCATCGGCGCCCTGTGGCAGTTCGCGGCCTCCCTGTTCGGCCTGGCCCGGCTGGCCGGCAAGCAACCGATCGGACGCGCCTGAGAACAATGACCCACACCGCCGCCTTCCCCGCCCTGCGCCACCGCCGCCTGCGTCAGGCCGATTGGACCCGCCGGCTGGTCGCCGAGACGACTCTGACGCCGGCCGACTTCATCTGGCCGATCGTGGTGCACGACGGGGAGGAGGCGCGCGTGCCGGTCGCCTCCATGCCGGGGGTCGATCGTCTGTCGGTGGCCGAGGTGGCCAAGGCCGCGAAGGAGGCCGAGGCCTTGGGCATCCCCGCCATCGCCCTGTTCCCGAACATCGACGTCGCGCGCAAGGACGCCCGGGGCTCGGGCGCCGCTGACCCGACAGGCGTGGTGCCGCAAGCCATCAAGGCGGCCAAGGACGCGGCGCCGGGCCTCGGCGTCATGTGCGACGTGGCGCTGGACTGTTACACCGACCACGGCCACGACGGGCTTCTCGAGAACGGCCGCATCGTCAACGACGCTACGCTCGAACGGCTGGTCGAACAGGCCCTGGCCCAGGTCGAGGCCGGCGCCGACATCGTCGCCCCGTCCGACATGATGGACGGCCGCGTCGGCGCCATCCGTGGCGCGCTGGAGACCGCCGGGCGGCACGACACCCTGATCCTCGCCTATGCCGCCAAGTACGCATCGGTGTTCTACGGCCCCTACCGCGACGCCGTGGGCTCGGCCCGGGCGCTGCAGGGCGACAAGCGCACCTACCAGATGGACCCGGCCAATTCCGACGAGGCGATCCGCGAGGTCGCAGCCGACCTGGCCGAGGGCGCCGACATGGTCATGGTCAAGCCGGGCATGCCCTATCTCGACATCGTCCGCCGCGTCGCCGAGACCTTCCGCGTGCCCACCTTCGCCTACCAGGTGTCTGGCGAGTACGCGATGCTGCTAGCCGCGGCGCAGAACGGCTGGCTCGACGAGGAGCGCGCCATCCTCGAAAGCCTGATGGCCTTCAAGCGTGCGGGCTGCGCCGGCATCGTCAGCTACTTCGCGCCCAGGGCCTGCCGCCTACTCGGCTGACCGGCCCAGCAGGGCCCGCAGCTCGTCGCGCCAGAACACGGCCCAGGTATGGGTTCCATGCCCGCGCCCCTCTTTCGTCGAGGGGAGAAGGATATAGCGGCCATTCTTCAGGCTCGGCGCGAACTGTTCGGCCAGTCCCAGCTCCGGCGGATTGATGAAGTCGTCGGCGGAATTTATCCAGGTCACCGGCACGGTGATCGTCTCCAGCCCGGCTGAGGGATCGTAGTTGCGCGAGGCGTTCACCTGATAGAGCAGGTTGTTGGCGTCGAGCGTCGCCAGGGCGCGAGGCATGGTTTCGGCCAGGTAGGCGTCGGCGGCCTCGGCCGTGGGCATGTCGGCCTGCATGCGCATCGGCGCGCTGCCGGCGATCATCAGCAGCGACTGGGCCGTGCGCAGCCCCTGCACCGGCTGCTCGGCGTAGTCCCCGCCCTTCCAGGCCGGATCGGAGGTGATCGCCTCCATCACCATCTTGCGCCACAACCGGTTGCGGCCGGCAATCTCGGTCGGCAGGCAGGCCATCGGCATCATGGCGCGGGCGAAGCCGGGGTGCTCCTGGCCCCAGACGAAGGCGTGCATGCACCCCATCGAGGTGCCGAAAAGCAGGCGCAGGCTGTCGACGCCCAGGTGCTGCGTCAGCAGCGCGTGCTGGGCCGCGACCATGTCGTCGTAGTCGTACCTGGGAAAGCGGGCCCGCAGACCATCGCTCGGCTTCGACGAACCGCCGTGGCCGATGCCGTCGGGCAGGATGATGTAGTACTCGGCCGGGTCGAGCTCTCCGCCCGGCCTGAACAGTTCGTCGGCGAACTGCGGGCGCAGGAACTGAGCCCCCGAGCCGCCGGTCCCGTGCAGGACCATCACCGCGTTGGTGATACGACCCGAGGCGTCCCGCTTCGGCGTCCCCAGCGTCCTGTAGTGCAACCGCAGTTCCGGCAGGGTCTCGCCGGAGCGGAAGCGGAAGTCGCGGACGACGAAGTCGCCCTCGGTCACTGCTGGCTGGGCCGCAGGCTGGCCGACGTTCAGCCAAAAGGCGATGACGAGGCCGGCTAGGAACGCCTGCGCCGCTCTTCCAGCCTTGCCGCCAGACTTGACGTATCCCATCGCGCGCCTCCCATCGCCTGCACCTCGGAATAGAACTGATCGACCAGGGCCGTCAGCGCCAGATGCGATCCGTTCGCCCTCGCCTCCTCCAGCACCAGGCCCAGATCCTTGCGCATCCAGTCGACGGCGAAGCCGAAGTCGTAGCGGTCCTCGGCCATGGTCGCCCAGCGGTTGTCCATCTGCCAGGACTGGGCCGCGCCCTTGCCGATGGCGTCGTAGACGTCGGCCGGATCGAGCCCCGCGGATTTCGCGAAGTGCATGGCTTCGGCCAGGCCCTGCACCACCCCGGCGATGCAGATCTGGTTGACCATCTTGGTCAGTTGCCCCGACCCCGCCGGGCCCAGCAGCTTGGTAGCCTTGCAATAGGCGCGCATCACCGCATCGGCGCGCGCGAAGGCCGCCTCGTCGCCGCCGCACATGGCGCTGAGCTGGCCGTTCTCGGCGCCGGCCTGCCCGCCCGATACGGGAGCGTCGACGAAGCTGCGGCCGGAGGCGGCACACAGCTCGGCCATCTCGCGGGCCACCCGCGCAGAGGTGGTGGTGTGGTCGATGACGACCGCCCCCTCGGCCAGGGCCGGCAGCGCCTCGGCGACCACGGCGCGCACGTCGTCGTCATTGCCGACGCACAGCACCAGGGCCTCCGCTCCGGAGGCCGCCCCGGCCGCCGCATCGGCGAAGCGGCCGCCGGTGTTCGCAGCCCAGTCCCGCGCCTTGCCGGGCGAACGGTTGAAGCCCGTCACTTCGTGCCCGGCCCGGATCAGGTGTCCGGCCATGGGCGCGCCCATCACGCCAAGCCCGGCGAATGCGATCTTCATGCCTCTTCCTCGTCCGCGGCGCGACCGTAGCGGCCGCGCGAGAACAGCAGCCCCTCGCCGCCGGTGTCGTCGAAGGCCAGCACCTCGCCCACGATGATCTGGTGATCGCCCATCTGCAGCCGCTCGCGCACCTCGCACTCGAAGCGCGCCACCGCGCCCTTCAGCAGGGGGACCCCGGTCCCGCCCCGCTCGCATTCGCCCGGCTCGAGCCGGCCGGCGCCCTTCGAGAACCGCCGTGACCGGGCCTCGTCGCCCGCGGCCAGCACGTTCACGGCGAAGCGGGGCGAGCTGTGGAAGACGTGGCGGCGGTCGCAGGCGTCGTCCAGGCACCACAGCACGAGCGGAGGATTGATCGATACCGAGGTGAAGGAATTGACGGTCAGGCCAAGCGCGCCGCGAGCGTCTTCGCCGGTCACGACCGTCACGCCCGTCGCGAAGGCGCCCAGGGCCCGGCGGTACTGTTTCGAGGCGGCGTCCACGGTCCGGAACTAGGCCGCGCCGCGCGCCGGCGCAACCACCCCTTAACCTTGAGTGGAGAATGTCGCTGGAAGTTCGGGGGAGAATGCCCAGATGGCGCTGACCAACGGCGTAGTCGTCATCAAGAAGGTCAAGAAGGGTGGCGGCCACGCTCACCATGGCGGCGCCTGGAAGGTCGCCTATGCCGACTTCGTCACCGCCATGATGGCCTTCTTCCTGCTGATGTGGCTGATCAACACGACCAGCCCCGAGCAGAAGCGCGGCATCGCCGACTACTTCGCCCCCGCCAGCGTCAGTGAATCCACCTCAGGTTCGGGCGGCATCCTGGGCGGTACGGCGCTCGGCGACGACGGCGTCAAGAGCGAGGGCTCCATGTCCGTGGTTTCCCAGCTCGCTCCCGAGGCGCCGATCGAGGCCGACGAAGCCGGCCAGAGCTCCGCCTCCGGCGCGCTCGATTCCGCCAGCGAGCGGGCCCTGCGCGACGAGCTGGCCCAGCGCGAGGAGGCCGCCTTCCGCAGCGCGGCGGAATCGCTGCGCCAGGCCATGCGCGACATGCCCGAACTCGCCGAACTGTCGAAGCAGATCATCATCGACCAGACCCCCGAGGGCCTGCGCATCCAGCTGATCGACCAGGAAGGCCGCTCGATGTTCGAGCCGAACTCCGCCCAGCCGAACGAGCGCGCGCGCCTGCTGCTGCGCGCCGTCTCCCGGGTCATCGTCCAGCTGCCCAACCGGGTCACCATCACCGGCCACACCAGCGCCACCCCCGGCCGCCGCAACGAAGGCGACTGGCCGCTGTCGGCGAACCGCGCCAACGCCGCCCGCGGCGTGGTTCAGTCGGCCGGCGTCGACCCGGACCGGATCTATCAGGTCTCGGGCAAGGCGAACTCCGACCCGCTCTACCCCGACGACCCCACCCTGGCCGGCAATCGCCGCATCGCCATCGTGCTCCTCCGGGAGGCGCCGGTGCTTCCCAGCGACTCGAGCCTGTAACGATGTTCGCAATGGGCGCTTGCGGTGACGGGCCTGATGGGAGCTAATTCTCCACAGGCCCAGGCGCAGCGTCCGTGACCCAGCATTTCTCGACCCGCCAGCTAAGGTTCTACCTCACGGCCCCTTCGCCGTGCCCGTATCTGGGCGGCCGGTTCGAGCGCAAGGTCTTCGCCCACCTGCCCCTTTCCGACGGTCCGACCGTCAACGACAGCCTGACCCAGATCGGCTTCCGCCGCTCCCAGAACATCGCCTACCGCCCCGCCTGCGAAGCCTGCGACGCCTGCGTCTCCGCCCGGCTGCCGACGGAGGACTACGTCTTCTCGCGCTCCGAACGGCGCATCCTGGACCGCAACGCTCACCTGACCCGCCACCCGGTGGAGGCCGAAGCGACCATGGAGCAGTTCGACCTGCTTCGCCGCTATCTCAACGTGCGCCACGGCGGCGGCGGGATGAGCGACATGACCTGGCTCGACTATGTGGCCATGGTCGAGGACACGGCGGTGCGGACTCACATCATCGAGTACCGGGAGCCGTCCGGCGAGGACGGCGGGCCGGGGGACCTGATCGCCTGCGCCCTGGTCGACCTGCTCTCCGACGGCCTTTCGCTGGTCTACAGCTTCTACGAGCCGGACAAGCCTCGGCAGAGCCTGGGCTCCTTCGTCATCCTGGACCACCTGGTGCAGGCGCGGATGACGCGTCTGCCCTACGTTTACCTGGGCTACTGGGTCAGCGGCAGTCCGAAGATGGACTACAAGGCCCGCTTCCGGCCGCTCGAGGTCCTCAAGCCCGGCGGCTGGGTAAGGCTGGACGACATTCCTCCCGAGGAACGCTAGGCGGCCGGGACCGCCGTCTGGGCACGTTCGGCGGCGAAATCGCGCCCCGCCGCGAAGGTCACCAGGGCCTCGATGCGCTTCTTGATGGGCGGATGGCTGGCGAACAGGCCGCCGCCCTCGTGTTCGAAGAACATGGTCTGGATGTCGCGCGGCGCAGCGATCTCGGCGTTGCCGGAGATCTTCTGCAGAGCGCTGATCATGGCGTCGGGGTTCTTGGTCAGCTCCACCGCGCCGGCGTCGGCCAGGAACTCGCGCTTCTTCGAGATCGAGGAACGGATCACCAGCGCCAGGATGTAGGCCACCGCCCCGGCGACAAAGGCGATCAGGATCAGGGCGCCGGCCCCGCCGCCCCCGCCCCCGCCCCGCGAGCGGCCCGAGCTGCGGCCGCCGGTCCGCACCATGATGCGGAAGAAGGCCTCGCAGGTCAGGGTGATGATGCCGGCGAAGATGGCGGCGATCACCGTCAGGCGGACGTCTCGGTTGATGACGTGGGTGAGTTCGTGCGCCAGCACGCACTCCAGTTCGTCGCGGTTTAGCTTTTCCATCAGGCCGCGCGTCACCGTGATCACCGCGCCCTTGTCGGACAGGCCGCTGGCCCAGGCGTTCATGGCGTCGGTGTCGACGATGCGCAGGCCCGGCATCGGCTGGCCCCGTGAGATGCAGAGGTTCTCCAGCAGGTTGTAGAGTTCCGGATAGGCGGCCCGCTCGACCTTCCGGGCGCCGGTCGCCATGTCGATGATGCCCTGATGGCCGACCCAGGCGATGCCGTACCAGGCCCCGGCGCCGACCAGGGCCATCGGTCCCGTGGCGCCGAGCCAGGATGCGGACACGGCCATGTCCGCCGCCACGTCGCCCGTCGAAGGCGCCACCCCGAAACCCATCAGGCCCAGCTGCAGCGCCCAGACCAGTCCGATCAGCAGGACCGGAAAACCAGCCAGCAGAAGCAGGGAACGGAAGTTGTTCTGCCAGATCCAGGTCTTGAGGCCGACGGCGCCCACTTAACGCTCGTCAGCCGAAGTTCACCTGGGGCGCCCCGGCGTTCATCGAGGCGCGGGCGTCCTCGCCCACGTCGAAGAAGGTGCGGTCGCTGGCGAAGCCGAACATGCCGGCGAAGAGAATGGTCGGGAACGCGCGGCGCACCGCGTTGAACTCGCCCACGGCGTTGTTGAAGAAGCGGCGGGCGGCCGCGAGCTTGTTCTCCAGGTCCGACAGCTCCGCCTGCAGGCTGAGGAAGTTCTGGTTGGCCTTCAGGTCAGGGTAGGCCTCGGCCAGGGCGAACAGGCGTCCGAGCGCCCCGGTCAGGATGTTCTCCGCCTGCACCTTCTCCTCGACGCTGCCGGCCTGGGTGGCGCGATTGCGCGCAGCGATCACCGCCTCGAGCGTGCCGGCCTCGTGCTTTGCGTAGCCCTTCACCGTCTCTACGAGATTGGGAATCAGGTCGTGCCGCTGCTTCAGCTGCACGTCGATGTCGGCGAACGCCTGGTTGGCGGACTGGTCCAGCGCGACGAGCCGGTTGTAGGCGCCGACCACGACGAACAACAGCACGACGACGATGACGCCAATGACGATCAGGGTGATCATGTCAGGCTTCCCCCAGAAGATTTCCGCACCGACGCTATCTGAACGCCGATAGCGCGCAAAGGGCGAAAGCGCTCGCCTCCCGATGGAAGCTTGGGCATGCTCGCCCTCGGAGGGACGGATTTTGGGGGATCTGCTGCCTGTCGGCCTGCTCTACGGGCCGCTGCTGGCGCTCGGCGCTGTGCAGCTGTTCGGCGTCCGCCGCCTGTTCGGCGTCGAGACCCTGAAGACCCTGCTCTGGGGGCTGGCGTTCGCCATGGTCGGCGTGCCGTTGATGAGCGTCATCGGCGGCCTGGACGCGCCGGCCACGCCCGAGACCTTCGTCATGGCGGGCCTGCGGATGATCCGCATCTGGCTGATCGTGTGGACCATGGCGATGGCCACGCGCATCGGCTGGATGCTGTTTCGCTACGCCTGGCGCAGGCGGCCGCGAAAGACCGCCTAGCGCAGCTTCTTCATCCCCTTTGGCGCCATGCGCCCCGCCTGGGCGCGCTTGCCCTCGTAGGTCTTCCAGTCCGGCCACTGTCGGCGCCGGCCGCCCGTCTCGATCCACTCGGGCCCTGACTCGCTGGAGAAGACCATGGCGTCGCGCATGCCGCCGTCGCGGTAGTTCTGCAGCTTCACGCCCTTGCCGCGCGCCATCTCCGGCAGCTCCTCGATCGGGAAGATCAGGGCCTTGTTGTTCTCGCCCAGCACCGCGATGCGGTCGCCATCGACCGGCAGGCAGACGGCGGCCTCGCCGTTGAGGACCTGCTTGCCGCCGCGTTTGGAGGCCACCGCCTCCTCTTCCGGCAGGACGAACCCGTATCCGGCCTTCGACGCCAGCAGCAGTTTGCGGCCGGGTTTATGCGGCATGACCGCCAGCACCTTCGACTTTTCCTCGAAGTCCATCATCAGGCGCAGGGGTTCGCCATGCCCTCGCGCCGACGGCAGCTTGTCGACGCCGACGGTGAAGAACCGGCCGTCGGAGGCGAAGATCAGCAGTTTGTCCGTGGTTTCCGCGTGGACAAGGAAGGCCAGCTTGTCGCCTTCCTTGAACTTCAGGTCCGTTCCGTCCTGAAGGTGACCCTTGGCGGCGCGGATCCAGCCGCGTTCGGACAGGATGACCGTCGCCGGCTCGCGTTCGACGGTGCTTTCCAGAATGGCGGCCGCATCGATCTGCGGCGCGTCGGCGAAGGAGGTGCGGCGCGGCGAGGCCAGGGCCTTCTTCGTCTCGGCCAGTTCCTTGCCGATCCGGGTCCACTGGCGCGCGGGCGACTTGATGAGGGCGTAGAGGCCATCCCGCTCGTCGCTGAGCTTCTGGTGCTCCTTGCGGATCTCCATCTCTTCCAGTTTGGCGAGGTTGCGCAGCCGCGTGTCGAGAATGAAGTCCGCCTGCAGTTCGCTCAGACCGAAGCGGGCGATCAGTTCCGCCTTCGGCTGCTCCTCCTCGCGGACGATGCGGATCACCTCGTCCAGGTTGAGGTAGGCGATCATCAGGCCGTCGAGCAGGTGCAGGCGCTTCTCGATCTTCTCGACCCGCCATTCCGAACGCCGGACGAGGACTTCGCGCCGGTGATCGAGGAAGGCGCGCAGGCAGGCCTTCAGGCCCATGACCCGAGGCGTGCCCCGCGCGTCCAGCACGTTCATGTTGATGGGGAACCGGACCTCCAGGTCCGAGGCCCGGAACAGACTCTCCATCAACATGTCGGGCTCGACGTTGCGCGACTTGGGCTCCAGGACGACGCGGATGTCTTCGGCCGACTCGTCGCGAACGTCGCCCAGAAGAGGCGCCTTCTTCTGCTCGATCAGGTCCGCCAGCTGTTCGATCAGGCGCGACTTCTGAACCTGATAGGGGATCTCGGTGATGACGATGCGCCAGGTCCCGCGCCCGAGGTCCTCGGACTCCCAGCGGCACCGCAGGCGCACCCCGCCCTTGCCCGTGTCCAGCGCCTCGCGGATCGAGGTCCGCGGCTCCACGCAGACGCCGCCGGTCGGGAAGTCGGGACCGGGCACGCAGGCCATCAGCTCGTCGATGTCAGCGTCCGGCTTTTCCAGCAGCACCTGGCACGCGTCGATCAGTTCGGCGGCGTTGTGCGGCGGGATCGAGGTCGCCATGCCCACGGCGATGCCGGCCGAGCCGTTGGCCAGCAGGTTCGGGAAACCGGCCGGCAGGACGACGGGCTCCTCGTCCGCCTCGTCGTAGGTCGGGCGGAAATCGATGGCGTTCTCGTCGATCCCTTCCAGCAGGATCTTGGCCGCCGGGGTCAGGCGGCATTCGGTGTAGCGCATGGCCGCGGCGCTATCGCCGTCGACGTTGCCGAAGTTCCCCTGCCCGTCCACGAGCGGGTATCGCTGGGCGAACTCCTGGGCCAGGCGGACCAGGGCGTCATAGATCGACTGGTCGCCGTGGGGGTGGAAGTTGCCCATCACCTCGCCGACCACCTTGGCGCACTTCTTGGCCGCCGTGTCCGGGTTCAGCCGCATCTCGTGCATGGCGTAGAGGACGCGCCGGTGCACCGGCTTCAGCCCGTCGCGCACGTCAGGCAGCGCCCGGTGCATGATGGTCGACAGGGCATAGGCCAGGTAGCGGCGGGACAGGGCTTCGCCGAGGTCCTCGTCGACGATGCGGCCCCCGTGGTCGTCGTTCGGGTTGAAGTGCTTGGTCATTCGAATCTCTCGCTGGCTGCGAGTTTAGCCCTCACAGACGCCCTGCTTCGCCCAGTTTGTCGACCAGCCAAATCCGCGCGGGCGGCAGGGGCCGGTTCTGGGGGTGGAAAACGAACTGCTCGAGAAAGTGTCCCGTCAGCGCAAGGCCGGCTCCCACGTCGCCTTCGGCCAGACCGGCCTGGCTGCCCAGCATGAAGGGGGGCAGGACCAGCATGCGGTCGCGGTAAGGCTCTCCAGCCTTGCGGCTGACGGCTCGCCCCGACTTGGGGCTGACATAGACGAGGTCGTCGGTGGAGCCCGTGGCGGCGCATTTCGACAGGTCCAGCCCGAAGCCCAGTTCCTCCAGGAGACCCGCCTCGAAACGCACGAACACCGCCGGCCAGATGTCCGGATGTACGAAGGCGCCGGCCAAGGCCTCGAAGGCCAGGAAAGCGCCCGGGTGCGGCTCGCGCTCGGGCAAGGCGCCCTGGGCGACGGCCGCGGCGGCCGACAGCCCGGACAGGGCGAGCGGATCGTCGAACAGGGCGGCGGGCCCCTCCCCCACCGGCTCCAGCGCCGCCGAGCCGAGCTGTTCGGAGGTGCGCGCGCGGAACCGGACGATCACCCGCGCGCCGGCCTGCAGGAACGGCTTCATCCGCCGCGAGGCGCCGCCCGCCACGTGGGCGACATAGCGACCCTTTTCTTCGGTCAGCAGATCGACGATGGCGCCCGTTTCACCGTGGGCGCGCGCGCCGAGCACGAAGGCGTCGCTCTCGAACTCCATGTCGGTGGTTTGGACGGGAGAACGAAACGTGTCCAGAGGCTAGTGATGCGGCGGTTTGGGCGGGTGCTTCGCCTCATGCGCCTTGATCTCGGCCACCACGCCCTTGGCGATGTCATTGGGGATCGGGATGGTCAGCACGTACTGCCCGATCTTCCAGCCGTCCGGGCCCTTCACCACCACGCCTGTGCCCCGGGTGGTCCCATAGCTCTCGCTGGCCAGGTCCTCCTCGAACCAGGCCACACAGCCGCAGGGAATGTTGGCGAAGCTAATTTCGCGATGCGTGGGCGTGTAGGTCCAGCCCTTGCCCTGGCTGAAGAAGGGCTCGGCGAAGGCGCGGAACTCGGCCAGCGTCCAGCGTTCGGATGCGTCGGTGCCGACGAAAACGGCGTTGGGGGCGAAGAAGCCGAAATAGGCCTCGCCGTCCGCCCGGGCCGCCGCCGCGTTGAAGGCGTCCAGCATGCGGTGGATCGCCGGCTCGTCGGGCGTGGCGACGATCGACTGGGCTGTCGCCGGCGCGGCGGCGGCCAGGCTCAGGGCGATGGCGAGTGCGGTTACGCGCATGGGGGCCTCCGGCGGACGAAATCCTCGCGGGCCTGCTACTGCGCGTCGAAGTCCAGGCCGAACTGGGCGTAGAGCGCCCGGTCCTCGGTCCAGCGCTCGTTGACCTTCACGTGCAGAAACAGGTGCACCGGCCGGTCTAGCAGTTCCGCCAGTTCCTCGCGCGCCTTCTGGCCGATCCATTTGAGGGTCTGGCCGCCCTTGCCGAGGATGATGGCGCGCTGGCCCTCGCGCTCCACATAGATGGTCTGCTCGATCCGCGCCGATCCGTCCTTCCGCTCCTCGAACGCCGTGGTTTCCACGGCGGCCGCGTAGGGCAGCTCTTCGTGCACGCGCAGGTAAAGCTTCTCGCGCGTGATCTCGGAAGCCAGCACCCGCACCGGCACATCGGCGCTCTGGTCCTCGGGATAGAGCCAGGGCCCCTCGGGCATGAGCTCTCCCAGGCGCTTCTTCAGATCGTCGACGCCGGAGCCCTTTTCGGCGGAGATCATGAAGACCTCGGAATAGACGCCGGCCTCGAACAGGGCGCCGGTCAGGGCGAGCAGTTGGTCGCGCTTGACCAGGTCGATCTTGTTGAGCGCCAGGATGACCTTAGCGCCCGACGCCTTCAGGCCCTCGACGATGCTCTCCGTATCCTCGTGACAGCGATGGTCGGCGGCGGTCGCGCCGTCCTTGCTACGCACGGCGATCTCCGACGCGGCGTCGACCAGATGGACGACGGCGTCGGCGTCCTCGGCGCCGCCCCAGGCGGAGCGGACCATGGCCCGGTCCAGGCGGCGGCGCGGTTTGAAGATCCCCGGGGTGTCGACCAGCACGATCTGGGCCTGGCCCTCAATGGCCACGCCGCGCACCGGGAAGCGGGTCGTCTGCACCTTTCGGGTGACGATGGAGACCTTGGTCCCGACGAGCCGGTTGACCAGGGTGGACTTGCCGGCGTTGGGCGCGCCGATGACGGCGGCGAAGCCGGCGCGGGTCTGGGGGGTGTCGTTCAAAGGAGGCCTTCGCGGGTCAGCATGGCGTGGGCGGCGGCCTTCTCGGCCTCCTGCCTCGAACGCCCTTCTGCCCGAACCGGTTCGACCCCGTCCACCCGAACCTCGACGGTGAAGTGCGGCGCGTGGTCGGGACCCTTGCGGCTGACGACCTCGTAGTGCGGCAGCGGCCTGCCCTTCGATTGGGCCCAGGCCTGCAGCGCGGATTTCGGATCGCGCGCCGCCGGCTTGGACGGATTGGCGATCAGTTCGTCCCAGAAGCGACGGTAGACCTGGCGCGCCGCATTCAGCCCACCGTCAAGGTAGACCGCGGCGATCACCGCCTCGCAGGCGTCGGCCAGGATGCCGTCCTTCTCGCGTCCGCCGGCCTTGGTCTCACCCGGAGACAGGCGCAGCGCGGGACCCAGGTTCATGAGCCGGGCGACCCGGGCGCAGGCGTCCTTGTCCACCAGCCCGTGGAAGCGGGGCGTCAACTCGCCCTCGGGCGCCTCGGGATACAGTTCGAGCAGGCGCTCGGCGGTCATCAGACCGAGCACCCGGTCGCCCAGGAACTCCAGGCGCTCGTTGTCCTTCACCCGACGGCTGCCGCCGGTGCTGGCGTGGGTCAGGGCCACGTCCAGCCGTTTGCGGTCGGCGAAGGCGTGCCCGAGGGTGCGCTCCAGCTCCAGGACCGCCGCTTCGCGCGCATTCATTTCAGGACGGTGAAAAACCGGCTGGGCCGCAGGTGGGTGAACCAGGTCCAGGGCTTCCAAAGGGACGCGCCCGGCTTCCACGACAGCAGCACCAGGTTGGCCTTGCCGACGAGGTTTTCTGCCGGCACCAGGCCGACGCCGTTGCCTTCCATGGGCACGCGGCTGTCGATCGAGTTGTCGCGGTTGTCGCCCATCATGAAGTAGAAGCCGGCCGGCACCTCATAGACGGGAGTGTCGTCCAGATCATTGCCCGGACCGAAGTCCTGGATGGTGATCTGCTTGCCGCCCGGCAGGGTCTCGCGCACGCGGATGATGGGCTGCGGACCGAAGACGCCCTCGATCTGCGAGCGGCCGATCACCACGTCGTCGACCGCCTGGCCGTTGATGTAGAGACGGTTGGCGATCATCTGCACGCGGTCGCCCGGCAGGCCGATGACGCGCTTGATGTAGTCCGTCTTGTTGTCGCGCGGCAGCTTGAACACCACGATGTCGCCCCGCTCGGGGGCCGAGCCCAGGATGCGGCCGCGGAACAGCGGCGGGCTGAACGGGATCGAGTGGTGCGAGTAGCCGTAGCTCCACTTGGTGACGACGATGTAGTCGCCCTCATAGAGGTTGGGCTCCATCGAGGCCGACGGAATGGTGAAAGGCTGGAAGGCCAGGGTCCGCAGGACCAGGGCGATCAGCAGGGCGAAGAAGATGGTCTTGATGATCTCGGCCGTCTCGCCGCCGGCGGAGCCGGAGCCCCTGGATTTGGAGCGGGCCCGGGCCTTGCGGTCGTAGACCGGGGTGGTGGGGCCGTCGTCGAACGGGGCGTCGCCCTGGTCGCTCCAGATCGGGCGGCGCTCGCCGCTGTTCGAGGCGGCGGCCACGGCGGCCACGGCGCCGACGGCGGCCGCGGCGGCGACGGCCTCGCCGACATGGCTTTCCGACGCCGGAGCGTCCTCGGCGTGGGCGACCGGCGCGGCTTCAGGCGCGTGTTCGGGTTCGGGGGCGTGTTCAGGCTCGACGTGAGCGGCCTCGGTC
>JAEZEZ010000112.1 GCA_023432855.1 Pseudomonadota bacterium
GGGCCCAGGCGGGGCGGGAGTACGTGTTCCTGTTTTTCTTCTCGGGCCAGGGCGTGCTGGAGGACACCCCCCCCAGCGCCGTCTAGCCCGACGGCCGCGCCGAGGTGCTGGCCCTGCGCGACGGGGACATGACCGACGCCGAGCTGGCTGAGCTGTTCAGCCGGGTGAACACCCGCATGGCGCTGGTGGTCATCGACGCCTGCTTCAGCGGCGGCTTCGCCCGCAACATCGTCAATCGGCCGGGCGTCATGGGCATCTTCAGCTCCGAGGAGGACCTGACCAGCTCGGTGGCCGACAAGTTCGAGGCCGGCGGCTACCTGTCTCACTTCCTGCGCGCCGGCCTGTCGGGCGAGGCCAATATCGACGGCGACGACCTGGTCACCGCCGGCGAGCTGTCCACCTATCTGCGGCGTCAGTTCGCCCTGGAGGTCGAGGGCGAGAACGTCACCGCCACCACCACCGACGGCCAGCGCGGCTATCAGCACCTGGTCATCGACCGCGGCGGGGTTCAGGTCGACGACGTGGTCATCCGCCTCGGCGGCGACGGCACGCGGGCGCTGGGCGGGCGCTGTCCGGCGTCAGCCCAGCCGTCGCACCAGCCGGCCGTAGTCCTCCATCAGGCCCAGCGACAGGGCCGCGGGCGTGAAGCTGTGCTCGCCGATCTGGCGCACCGGGGTGACCTCGGCCGCCGTGCCGGTGAGGAAGCATTCGGAGAAGGTCGACAGCTCCTCGGGACGAATGTCGCGCACGATCACCTCGACGCCCTTGGCCCGGGCGATCTCGATCACCGTCTGGCGGGTGATGCCGTCCAGGATGTGCTCGACCGAGGGGGTGTGCAGCACCCCGTCGCGGACGAAGAAGACATTGGCCCCCGTGGCCTCGGCCACATAGCCGCGCCAGTCCAGCATCATGGCGTCGGCGAAGCCGTTCCGCTCGGCCGCCATCTTGGACAGGGTGCAGATCATGTACAGCCCCGCCGCCTTGGCCGCCGACGGAGCGGTCGCCGGGTCGGGACGGCGCCACTTCGACCACTCCAGGCGGATGCCCTTGGCCTTGGTCTCGGGGTCGAAATAGCTGGGCCACTCCCAGGCGGCGATGGCGACGTGGGTCCGGGTGTGGAAGGCCGAGACGCTGACCTGCTCGGCGCCGCGGAAGGCGACCGGCCTGACGTAGCAGTCGGCCAGCCCCATGCGGGCGCAGGTGTCCTTGCAGGCCTGGTCGATCTCGGCCACGCTGAACGGAATCTCGAAGTCCAGCAACTGGGCGGAGCGGTGCAGGCGTTCGGAATGTTCGGTCAGCTTGAAGATCTCGCCGCCGTACATGCGCTCGCCTTCGAAAACCGACGTGCCGTAGTGCAGCGCGTGGGTGAGCACATGGGTTCGCGCATCGCGCCAGGGGACGAACTCCCCGTCATGCCAGATCCAGCCGTCACGATCGTCGAAGGGAACGAACGCCATTGACCGATTTCTCCCTGTGCGCAGCCGAGTGTAGACATCGGCTGTCGCCGCGCAACCGCGCGGCCTGCCGGGGCAACCGCCGATGAGCTTCGCCGACGACGGTCAGCGGCACCTCCTCGTGGTCGACGACGACGACCGCATCCGCGACCTGCTCAAGCAATACCTTTCCCGCCACGGGTTCCGGGTGACCACGGCCGCCCACGCCGCCGCCGCGCGCCGGCTGATGGAGCTGCTCGATTTCGACCTGATGATCGTCGACGTGATGATGCCGGGCGAGGACGGCTTCTCTTTCACCGGCTGGGTCCGCAAGCAGGGCGACACGCCCGTGCTGATCCTGACCGCGCGGGGGCTGCCGAACGACCGCATCGAGGGCCTGAGCCTGGGCGCCGACGACTATCTGGCCAAGCCGTTCGAGCCGCAGGAGCTGCTGCTGCGGGTCGAGGCCGTGCTGCGGCGCGCCGGGCCGAAGCCGTCGGGGCCGCGCCGCATCAGTCTCGGCGCCTTCGAGTTCGACATGGAGCGCTCGGAGCTGTCGAAGGACGGCCAGCCGGTGCGCCTGACCGAGGCCGAGGGCGCCCTGCTCAAGCTGCTGGCACAGCACGCCCACGCCGCCGTGGACCGCCTGGATCTCGCCCGCGGCAGCGCCGACGGCACGGGCCGCGCGGTCGATGTCCAGGTCACCCGGCTGCGGCGCAAGATCGAGACTGATCCGCGCAATCCGCGCTACCTGCAGACGGTCCGCGGCGTCGGCTACATGCTGGCCCCGGACTGAGGCCGGCCGGGTGAAGCTCATTCCCCCCAGGCTCTGGTCCCGCTTCATGCGGCGCAGGCTGCCGACCTCGCTGTGGGGGCGGGCCCTGCTGATCATCGTGCTGCCCGTGGCCCTGATGCAGGTGGCGGTCACCTACGTCTTCTTCGACGCCCACTGGCAGACCGTCACCTCGCGCCTGTCCGAGGGGCTGGCGGGCGACATCGCCTGGGCGGTGGAGGCCTACCGCGACGACCCGACGCCCGAGAACCTGGCCGACATCGCCCAGCGGGCGGAGGACGCCATGCAACTGTCGATCGTGCTGCAGCCGGACCGCGGCCTGCCCAAGGGCCAGCGGCCGTCGCTGTTCGCCGCCTTCGACCGCACCCTGCGCGACGCGCTGGAGGACCGGCTCGACGCGCGCTTCTGGTTCGACACCACGCGGTACCCCGCCTATGTGGACATCCGCGTCGAGGCGCCCGGCGGCGTCCTGCGGGTAATCGCCCCGCGCGACCGGGCCTTCGCCACCCAGGCCCACATCTTCATCCTGTGGCTGGCGGGCGCGACCGTGCTGCTGACGGGCGTGTCGATCCTCTTCATCCGCAACCAGGTCCGCGCCATCGAGCGCCTGGCCACCGCCGCCGACGCCTTCGGCCGCGGGATCGAGCTGGAGGACTTCAAGCCGCACGGCGCCAAGGAGGTCCGCCAGGCCGCCCACGCCTTCCTCGACATGCGCGAGCGCATCCGCCGCTACGTCGACCAGCGCACGACCATGCTGGCGTCGGTCAGCCACGACCTGCGCACGCCGCTGACCCGCCTGAAGCTCGAGCTGGCGCTGGCCGACCCCTCCCCGCGCGTGGACGCCATGAAGCGCGACCTCGGCGAGATGGAGCACATGATCGACGAATACCTGGCCTTCGCCCGCGGCCAGGCCGGAGAGACCCTCGAGGAGGTCGTGGTCGCCGACCTCCTCGAGGAGATCGCGGCCGACGCCCGCCGCGCCGGGGCCGAGGCGGCGGTGAGCACCGATCCCGACATGCGCGTGTCGATCCGCCCCGGCGCCATCAAGCGCGCGCTGACCAACCTCGCGCTCAACGCCGCCTTCCACGGCGAACGCGTGGAGCTGGCCGCCCGCGCCCTGCCCTCGGGCGGTCTCGAGATCACCGTGGACGACGACGGTCCCGGCATCCCCGCGGACCAGTACGAGGAGGCCTTCAAGCCGTTCTCGCGGCTGGACGAGGCCCGCA
The DNA here is from genome assembly GCA_023432855.1 of Pseudomonadota bacterium. GTDB lineage: Bacteria > Pseudomonadota > Alphaproteobacteria > Caulobacterales > Caulobacteraceae > JAEZEZ01. The sequence goes on from JAEZEZ010000112.1 coordinate 3,453, forward strand.
ACCAGAACCTCAAGGGCGTAGGCCTGGGCCTGGCCATCGCCCGCGACGCCGCCCGGGGCCACGGCGGCGATGTGACCCTGGACAAGAGTCCGATGGGCGGCCTGAGGGCGATCGTGCGGCTGCCGGCCTAGCCCCTTTCAGGCGCCGTTCAGCCTCACCATCTGAGGCTGGCGACAAGCCAACCAGGATGCCCCCATGACCCGTTCCGCCCTCTACCTCTCGCTCCTGCTGGCCGCAGCGCCGGCCGCCGCCGCCGCCCAGGTCGCCGACGTGAGCGTCCGGATCGGCCCCGAACTGCAGAAGAAGGCCGACGAACTGGGCCAGCGCGATCTCGACCGCCTCGCCGCCGAACTGGAAGCCGACGTCGAGAAGGCCGTCGCCCGGAGCGGCCGCGCCACCGAAGGCCGCCTCGAACTCGTCCTCACCGACGCGAAGCCGTCGCGTCCGACCTTCGAGCAGATGGCCCGCAAGCCCGGACTGTCGATGCAGAGCGTGGCAAACGGCGGCGCCGCCCTCGAAGGCGTGGAGATCCTTCCCGACGGCACGCAACGGCCGGTGACCTTCTCCTGGTACGAAAGCGACATCCGCTGGGCCTCCGGCCGCGCCGTGTGGACCGACGCCGAGCGCGCCTTCGACATCTTCGCCCGTCAGTACGCAGAGGGTAAGCGCTAGGACGCCAGTTCCCGCGCCCGGCGCACGGCGGCCGCCACCGCGCCTCGCAGCAGAGGCCGTAGTCCGTCCTCGCCGTCGAGCACGGCAAGCGCGGCCTGGGTCGTGCCGCCCGGCGACGCCACCTGGGCGATGAGGTCGGCGGGCTCGCCCCCGCTGTCGACCATCCAGTTGGCGGCGCTGGCGACCGTAGCCCGCGCCAGGGCGCGCGCCGCCTCGTCCGGCAGGCCTTCGGC
>JAEZEZ010000121.1 GCA_023432855.1 Pseudomonadota bacterium
GTGATGACCGCTGACTACTGGTACGACAACCTGCGGCAGACTGTGCTCTTCGACGCGGCCGTGCGGACGGCTGTGGCTGCCGGGCACACCACGTTCGTCGAGATCAGTCCGCATCCGGTGCTGGCGATGCCGGTGACCGCGATTCTTGACGACGCCGGTGTGAGTGGGCACACCATCGGTAGTCTGCGTCGTGGTGACGACGACGTGACCCGGTTGCTGACCAACCTGGCCACCGCGTACACCGTCGGCCTTCACCGTTCGGGCGACCAGCGCCCAGAGGCGGCGCTCCTCAGGACTTAGCCGGCGCTTCATCGGACGGCTCCGGGGTCGGGGCGTCCGCCCGGCCGTCTCGATCGCTGCGGGCTCCGGTTCGCCGGCGGACAGGGCCTCCGGCGCGGGCATGGAGAAGCCGTCGTCGACGCCTTCGGGAGCGCCCTGTCCAGGAGCCATGGCCGCGGGATCCGGGGGCTCGGCGGACACAGCTTCGGGGGCCGCGGAAGCATTCGATGCGGCTGGATCGGCGGCGTCGGTCGCGCTTTCCCCGGCCGCCGCCTCCTCGACCTTCGTTTCCTTGTTCGCCGCGTCGGCGGCCGCTTCGTCCGACGGGAGGACTTCGGCGGCGGTCGCCTCCGGGATCACTTCCGCAGCGCCCGGCGCTTCGGCCGGCGAGGACGCCTCGGAGGCCTCGGCCGCCGGCGCCGCGGCGTAGGGCAGATAGAGGCTGACGGTGGTCCCCTCCCCCGCCCGCGTCTCGAGCCGCGCGGCGCCCCCGGCGTGCCTGGCGAACCCGTAAACCTGTCCGAGGCCCAACCCCGCGTGCAGGGCCGGCGGCTTGGTGGTGAAGAAGGCTTCCGGCGCGCGGGCGGCGGTCTCGGCGTTCATCCCGATGCCGGTGTCCGCGACCCAGACCCGGAGGTAGTCGCCCGGCGCCAGGGGATGGACCTCCCCTTCGCCCAGGGACACGGGCTCGGCGCCGACGGTGATGGCGCCCCCGGCCGATACGGCGTCCCGTGCATTGGCGACCAGGTTCCTGAGCGCCGCCTCGAACTGGTCCGCATCCACGGCGACCACGCCCAGGCTGTCGGGCAGGCTGAATTGCAGCGGCGCCCGTCCGGCTTCGCGCGAAAGCGCCGGCTGCATGCCGAACACGAGCACGGACAGATCGGCGCGGCGCAGATCCTCCGCCCGGGGCTGGGTCAGGGCCAGCAGCTGGCGGCTGAGCTGTTCACCCTTGCGGTTGGCGGCGAGCGCCGCCTGTCCCAGGCGGCGGACGCGCTCGGGGCTTTCGGCCTGGGCCAGCAGGGCCTCCAGCGCGCCGCCAACCACGGCCAGCAGCCGATCGAAGTCCTGGGCCGCGCCGCCGCTGAGGCGCCCGGCCGTCTCGAGCCTCTGGGCCTGGGCCAGGGCGTGCTCGGTCTTCTCGCGCGACACCTCGCTCTCCTGCAGGGCGGCTTCGGCCCGGGCGAGGCGCTGCTCCAGGCCCTGCATGGCCTGGGCGCCCTGGTCCCCGGCGGTGCGCTCCTCGGTGATGTCGCGGGCGGTCCACAGGGCCGCGACGAACGCCCCCTGGCCGTCGCGGACGACGCCCCCACGCCAGGCGACCAGCCGGCGCGCGCCGTCCGGACGCAGGATCCAGCTTTCCGAGCGCTCGGGCAGCTGCGTGCGCCCCTGCGCCACGTCCTGGAAGGCGTGACGCGCTATCTTGCTGTCTTCGTCGGGGACGAAGCGGTCGAACCAGTCCTGGCCCACGATCTCCGCAGCGGGCAGGCCGATCAGGGCCGCGCCGGCGGCGTTGATGTCCCGGACCCGGCCTTCGCCGTCGAGCGCGATCAGGGCGCTGCCGGCCAGGTCGAAATAGCGGCGCGCCAGCTCTTCGTCCTCGCGCGCGGTATGCGGCGTCGCCAGGCCCTCGGTCTCGACCAGGGCGGCCGTCGAGCCGATGACCTCGCCGGCGCTGTTCAGGATCGGCATCGCGGTGACGGAGACCAGCATGCGCTTGCGGGTCCCGGGATTGACCATCAGGTGCTGGAAGCCCTTGACCGTCTGGCCGCGCAGGGCGCGCGCGGCGGGCAACAGCTCGGGCGGAATCTGCCGTCCGTCCGGGTAGGTGATACCCCAGGTGGCCGAGTGGAAGCGAAGGCCGATGAGCTCCGCGTCCTTGCGGCCCAGCAGCTGGTGGGCGGCGCGGTTGGCGAACACGAAGCGCCCGGTGGTGTCGGTCTCGACCAGGGCGACCGGGATCGCATTCAGGATGTTGACCAGCCGCCGCTCGGTCCGGTCGACGTCGACGGAGGCGCGCTCGACTTCATCGTTGGCCTCGCGCAGCGCGCCGGCGGTGCGCAGGAACAGGAAGAAGCCGAGGGCGGCCAGCAGCACGGCGGCGACCAGCGACACGCTGAGCGCGATGATCAGGTCCTGCTGGCTGTCGAAGATCATGGCACACCCGGCGCTCGGCCGCGGTGGGACTGCAAACGCCGGGCCGTTTTCTGTCCTAGCGCAGGACGCCCGCGCGCGCACCTGCGCCGTGGACGCCAAACGCCTGAACTGACGGGGACCTGGCTGGAGCGGCCGGTGATGTGCAGGCTCGCAGGCAAGAAAAAAGCCGCCCGCGGGCGGCTCGTTTCGATGTCTCGACTGGAGCGGGCGATGAGATTCGAACTCACGACCCCAACCTTGGCAAGGTTGTGCTCTACCCCTGAGCTACGCCCGCGTTCCATGGAGCGCCGTGACGCCCCCGTCGAGAGGAGCGGCTTATAGAAGGGAAACCGCGCGCCCGGCAAGCCCCTTGCGGCAGTTTCCCGCACGCTTCAAACGAAAAGGCCCCGGCGCCTTGCGGAGCCGGGGCCAGAGGTCGGCTTTCCTGCGGTCAGGGCCCGAAGATGAAGTCCGCGGCGTCGACCTGTGCCGTGGTCACGCCCATCAGGGTGATGGTGGTTCCGTCCGGAAGGCCGATGACGGCCCAGCCAGAGGCGCCTGCGCTGACCGACAGGTCGGCGAAGTCATCCACGCCCGCGATGCCGTCCAGCTGGATGCGGTCCACCCCGTCGGCGAAGTCCCGGATCAGGTCGGACCCGAGCCCGCCGCCGCCCTCAGGCGTGCGATAGAGGAAGACATCGGCGTCGCCGCCTCCCCACATGACGTCGTCGCCCGATCCGCCGATCAGGACATCGGCGCCGCCGTGGCCATACAGCGTATCGTGGCCCGCACCGCCGTCCAGGCGGTTGGCGCCGTTGTTTCCGACGATGGCCTGCGAGAACGCGTTGCCCGTCAGGTCGATGGCGGTGACCCCGACCTGCAGGCTGGTGGACAGGATCTCGATCTCGGCCGCGGCCGACAGCTGGTAGCTGGAGGCGGCGAAGACCCGGTCGACCGAACCCTCGCCGCTGATCTCGACGACCACGTCCCCGGCATTGTCGACGTAGTGCCAGTCGTTGCCCAGGCCTCCGATCAGGGTGTCGGCGCCCTCGCGACCGTCGAGGATGTCGTCGCCATCGCCCCCGGAAAGCTCATTGGCCGCCGCCGAGCCGCGCAGGATGTCGTTGAAGGAGGAGCCGACGAGGTTCTCGATGTCGAGCAGCAGGTCGTTCCCCTGGCCGGTCGCTGTGCGGGTGAGCAGGTTGGCGTTCACCCCGCCCGTCGCGCCGCTGTAGTCCGCGGTGTCGACGCCCAGGCCGCCGTCGAGCCGGTCGTCGCCGAGACCACCGATGAGGATGTCCGAGCCCAGGTGGCCGTAGAGGCTGTCGGCGCCGTCCCCGCCGTCGAGCCGGTTCGCGCCGTTGTTGCCGACGACGACATTGTTCAGCTCGTTGCCGGTCAGGTCGATCGCGCCTGTGCCGACCTGGAGCGAAGTCGAGAGGATCTCGATCGCCGCCCCGGCGGTGAGCGCATAGCTGACGCTGGCGAAGACCCGGTCGACGTCGCCCTCGCCTTCAGCCTCGACGATGACGTCGCCCATGGAATCGACGTGATACCAGTCGTCGCCGAGGCCGCCGGTCATGTGGTCGGCCCCGCCCCGGCCATTCAGCACATTGGCCGCGTCGTTGCCGATCAGGGTGTCGTCGCCGGAACCGCCGGTCGCCTTTTCCACCGTCACGCCATTGGCGATGGTGAAGCCGCCGTGGATGCCCCAGGCGTAGGACACCCGGCCGCCGCCGCCTTCCTCGTACTGCAGGGTGGCGGGCCTGAGGTCGATGTGGGCTGCCGCGGCGCCGTCGTAGCGGATCTCGTCCGTGCCGCCGCCGTCCCAGATTGACGAATAGAAGGTGCCGGCCGCGTTGACGTCCTTCAGCAGATAGACGTCGTTGCCGGTCGCCCACTCTTCGTTGACGCCGTACTTGTCCTGGATGACCGCGATGTCGAGCGGGCTGAGCGAAGCGACCCAGCCGTAGTGGTCGGCTTCGGTCCCGGTGACGCCGCCGGCGCTGGGCTGGCCGTAGGGGGAGGACGACCAGCCGTCATTGTAGGACATGATGGTGAAGACCTGCTGGCTCAGGTCGAAGTCGCCGAGACCGCCGCCGATGGCGCCCTCGACGGGGTCGTCGCTGGGGCCCGCGCCGTTCATGATGCTGGAGCGGCCGCCGTTGTCGTGCGGGTGAGCGAGGCCGTGGCCGTGGCCGAGCTCGTGCAGCAGGGTCGGGAAGTAGAAGCCGCCGGGGGAGACGCCTTCTTCGGTCCAGCGCACGTCCCCGGTGTTGATCTCCATCTGGCCTTCGTTGGCCGTGCCGGGCGGGCTCATGCGGCCCAGCAGGCTGGCGCCGGCGCCGGGCGTGCCCTCGTAGGTGATGATCTTGAAGTCCGCTTCCTCGCGGGTGAACACCTGCACGTAGACGATGTCGGCGACCTGCTCGTAGAGGTCGAAGGCGGCCTCGAAGGCGTCCTTCTCCCACTGCTGCATGCCCTGGGCGACGATGGTGGTGGTCAGGCCGGGGTTGGCGGGGTCCTCGCTGACGAAGATGTCGCCGGTCTCGGCGAAGTAGTAGGTGATGACGTTCTTGCCGACGATGCCGTAGGGGTTGTTGTCGATCGGCGTCCCGCCGTTCGGCACTCCGTTGTCGGTGCGCGTGCCGTTGTCGCCGTCCGGATTGCGCGAGGTGCGGTCGACCTGGGTTCCCCAGTCGATCGAGTGCAGCGGGCTGTCGGGGGTGTAGAACGGCACGTAGCCGAAGCCGTCGTTGGTATCGACGAAGATCTCGTAGTCGCCCACGAAGTCCCCGGTCGTCCCGTTGGCGGGCACGTCGTCATAGGCGCGGGCGTTGACGTAGTAGGTGCCGGTGTACTCGGCCCGGTAAGTGAGCACGGCGTCGAGGCCGAGGTCGTCGCCCGGGGCGCCGCCGTCGGCCGTAAGGATCAGGTTCCCGTCCGCGTCATAGAGCTCGAGATAGCTGTCGGCGACGCCAAGAAGGTTCGGTCCCCCGTTATGGGCGAACATGCCGATGTCGTAGAGCTGACCGGCGACCAGCTCGACCGCGTAGAAGTCCTGGTCGCCGACCGTATCCAGCGTGCCGATGATGTGCGGGCCGTCGACCGTGAGCGTGTGGGTGGTGCTGGTGTCGCCCGGAATGGTGTCGGTGGTGACCAGCAGGGGCTGCAGCGGCGCGCCCGGTTTGCCGTCGCCGACCCCGTCCTCGAAGAAGGACGAGGTCCCCTTCATGCAGTAGGCGCAGCCGCAGCGCACCAGGGCGTCGCCGTCAGCCGCCGGCGACAGGTCGACGCCGCCGGTGAACATCGCCGCCACCCAGGGCTGGGACAGCAGCGAGGGGGAGAGGGCGTAGTCGGCCAGGGTGATCCCTGAACCCCGCGTCAACGGCTGATAGATGTCCTCAGCCAGACCGTGTCGATTGGGCAGGAACGCTGCATCCCAATCCCACTCCCGGACCGGCGCACGGACGCCGGTCGTCATCGAACTGCCTTTCATGGGTCTCCTCCGGATCGTCGCCTGTCGGACATCGATGGATCCGGGTGGAGCCGATCGTCCGCATGCTTACGTAACGGCAAGAACCTGAAAGGCGGGCCGCGGTTCCCGGGAGCTGTGCCGGAATGAAACGAAAAGGCCCCGGCGCCTTGCGGAGCCGGGGCCTTCTGGCCGTTCGAGATGTCTTCCGGATCCTACGGACCGAAGACGAAGTCGCCCGCGTCCACCTGTCCGGCGGCCACGCCCACCAGGGTGATGGTGGAGCCGTCGGGGAAGGTGATCACCGCGTAGCCCGAGCCGTTGGTGCTGACCGCCAGATCGCCGAAGTCGTCGGCGCCCGCGATGCCCTGGACCGAGATCATGTCGGAGCCGTTGGCGAAGTCGACGATCATGTCGTTGCCGAACAGGCCGGCGTTGTAGAGGAAGGTGTCGTTCCCCGCGCCGCCGTACATGAGGTCGTCGCCCGCGCCGCCGATCAGCGTGTCGGCCCCGCCATGGCCATAGAGGGTGTCATTGCCGCCCGCGCCGTCCAGCTGGTTGGCGCCGTCGTTGCCCACCACCGACTGGCTGAAGCCGTTGCCGGTGAGGTTGATGGCGGACGTGCCGGCCTGCAGCGTGGTCGAGAAGATCTCGATCTCGGCCGCCGCGTCGAGCGTGTAGCTGGCCGAGGCGAAGACCCGGTCAGCGGCGCCCTGGCCGGCCAGCTCGATGACGACATCGGCCGCATTGTCGACGTAGTGCCAGTCGTTGCCGAGGCCGCCGATGGTGGTGTCGACGCCGCCGCGGCCGTCGAGCCGGTCGTCGCCGGCGCCGCCGTCCAGCAGGTTGCCGAGGGCGTTGCCGGTGATGACGTCGTTGAAGGCCGAGCCCATCACCTGCTCGATGTCGAGCAGGATGTCATTGCCGGCTGCGCCCGAGGACGACTGGGTCAGCAGGTTGGCGGTCACGGCGCCCGAGGCTCCGCTGTAGTCAACCAGGTCGACGCCCAGGCCGCCATCGAGACGGTCGTTGCCGAGGCCGCCGATGAGCGTGTCGTTGCCGTTGTGACCGTAGATGGTGTCGTCGCCCGCGCCGCCGTCCAGGGTGTTGTCGCCGTTGTTGCCGACGACCGCCTGGCCGAACTCGTTCCCGGTCAGGTTGATCGCCGCCGTGCCGGCCTGGAGGTTGGTGGACAGGATCTCGATCGAGACGCCCGCCGCCAGGACGTAGCTGGCCGAGGCGAAGGCGCGGTCGAGCACGCCCTGGCCGTCCGACTCGACGATCACGTCGCCGGCGTCATCGACGTGGTACCAGTCGCTGCCGAGACCGCCGATCATGGTGTCGGCGCCCTGGAAGCCGTCGAGGATGTCGTCACCCGCGCCGCCTTCCAGCGTGTTGGCCACGCCGTTGCCGCGCAGGGTGTCGTTGAAGCCGGAGCCGATCACCCGTTCGACGTCGCGCACCGTGTCGGCGCCCGCGCCGCCGGTGGCGGACTGCAGCAGGAGGTTCACGGTGACGGCAGAAGCCGCGCCCGAGTAGTCCGCGGTGTCGAAGCCCAGGCCGCCGTCGAGCAGGTCGGCGCCGGAGCCGCCGATCAGGATGTCGTCGCCGCCGTGGCCGTAGAGGCTGTCGTCGCCACCCGCCCCGTTCAGGGTGTTGGTCCCGTCGTTGCCGACGATCGTCTGGCCCAGCTCGTTGCCGGTCAGGTTGATCGCGCCCGTGCCGGCCTGGAAGGTCGTCGACAGCGTTTCGATCGCGGCGCCGGCGGTCAGGATGTAGCTGACGCTGGCGAACACGCGGTCGGCCACGCCCCCGCCGCCCGCCTCGATGACGATGTCTCCGGCGTTGTCGACGTAGAACCAGTCGTTGCCGGTTCCGCCCGTCATGGTGTCGGCGCCGGTTCCGCCGTTGATCACGTCGTCGCCGGAGCCGCCGTCGATGATGTCGTCGCCGCCAAGGCCGTTGATCGTGTCGTTGCCGCCGAGGCCGTTGATCTCGTCGGCGTCGGGGGTGCCGTCGAGCGTATCGGCGCCTTCGGTGCCGTTGATCACGCCGTCGCCCGCGAGCGGGATGTTGATGTCGGCCGCGGTGAAGGACGCCGCGTTGACGTTGTTCAGCAGGATCGAGTTCGAGGCGTCGAAGACGATGCGCAGGTTCGCACCTTCCTGGACCAGGGTGTAGCTGGCGTAGCCGGTGACCTGGATGGTGTCTTCCGAACCGCCGGCGACGAAGCCGTTGATGGTGTCGTTGCCGTGGCCGGACCCGAACACGAAGGTGTCGTTGCCGCCGCCGCCGTCGAGCGTGTCGTTGCCGATGCCGCCGGTGATGGTGTCGTTGCCGAGGCCGCCGTTGATGATGTCGTTGCCGGCGTTGCCCGACAGGTTGTTGGCCGCGTCGTTGCCGGTGATGGTGTCGACGCCCGAGCCGCCCGAGGCATTCTCGATGACCACCCCGTTGGCGATGGTGAAGCCGCCGTAGATGCCGGTGACGTAGGACACCGCGCCGGCGCCGATCTCGGAGTACTCGAGCGTCGCTGCGCGCAGGTCGATGAAGGCCGCGGCCGAACCGGCGTAGGAGATCGTGTCGTTGCCGCCCGTATCCCAGATCGACGAGTAGTAGGTGCCCGCCGCATTCGTGGTCGACAGGTTGTAGTTGGTGTTGGTGTTGTTGAACGTGGTGTTCGCGCCGTACTTGTCCTGCAGTACGGCGATGTCGAGCGCCATCATGGTGCCCTGGTAGCCGTAGAGGACGCTCGGCGATTCGCCGTTCGGGCCGGTCTGCCAGCCGTCGTTGTAGGACATCGTGGTGTAGATGCCCTGGTTCATGTCGAACAGGCCGTAGGAGCCGAACGAGCCGGTCACGCCCAGCATCACTTCCGAGCCGCCGCCGCTGTCGTGCGGGTGGGCCAGGCCCATGCCGTGGCCGAACTCGTGGATCATGGTGATGAAGCCGTAGCCGCCCTGCTCCAGGCCGCCGCCGCCCGCTTCATCCCAGCCCGTGCCGTTCCGCGCAAACACGCCGATGCCGGCACCGGGGGTCCCGGGCGGGTTGAAGTAGCCGAGGTAGCTGCTCGAATTGGTCGTCACCAGCTTGAAGTCGGCCTCGGCCGAGTTGGTGGTGATCTGGAACTCGACGTCGATGATGTTCTCGTACTGCTCGAAGGCCAGCATCGCCTGCTGGATTTCATAGCTGTTCCAGCCCAGCGAGGAGACGCCGTCGAACACTTCGCCGGCGTTGGCGAAGTAGACCAGGATCACTTCCGGGTTGGCCACCGAACTGCCGCCCCAGTCGATCGCCTCGAGCGGGCTGGGCAGGGGCGCAGTATCGACGCTGAGCGAGTACTGGCCCTTGGTCGTCTGGTAGCCGTCGGCGACCACGTAGTAGGTGCCGCTGGTGGTGGCGTAGAAGCCGAGGGTCTCGGTGGCCGCGGCGTCCGGGCTGTCGGCGCTACCGACGATCTGGCCGTTCGAGTTGCGCAGCTGCAGCACGGCGTCCAGGCCCGTGCCCGGGTCCATGGTGAACTCGTAGTACTGGCCCGCCACCAGCTCGACGGCGTACCAGTCGCGGTCGGTGTTGGTGTTGATGTAGCCGACCTCGGCGGGGCCGCCGACCGTCAGGCTGAAGGGCGTGCTGGTGTTGGCCGGGACCGTGTCGCCGTCGGGGCCTTCGTTCTTGGCCGTGTCCGAACCGTCGTAGGTCGCCTGGAACCAGCGGGGCAGGTCCTCGGCCGCAGCCGACGCCGCCGCGATCGCGGCCGAAACGCCTTCGGCGGCCAGACCGGGGCTCGCCGCGCCCGATTCAGCTAGGGTTCCGCCCTTTGGCGCGCCGGAATCGCCGATCGGGTCCTTGTCCAGGTCGAGCTGAAAGCCGCGACCGCCCAGTTCGCAAAGCACGCACATGCTGATCTATTCCCCGTGGATTCCGCCCATGGCGGCGCCAATGCATCGGCGCTCGCCCCCCGCTGGTGATACTGACCACATCACGGTCAGGTTGGCCACTGCCGCGAGCGGACGAAATATCGCCGGTCGGGAACAAATCAGAACCGGGGCCCCACGCCAAGCGGAACCGTTAGGAAAAGTTCAGCGCGGCGCCATCCGGATCGCGCCGTCGAGCCTGACGCACTCGCCGTTGAGGTAGGCGTTGCGGGCCATTTCGAGCACCAGCGAGGCGTATTCCTCAGGTTTTCCAAGGCGCTTGGGGAAGGGAATGGAGGCGGCCAGGGCGTCCTGCACGTTCTGGGGCATCCCCGCCATCATCGGGGTCATCATGATGCCGGGCAGGATGGTGTTGACCCGAATCCCCTCGTTCATCAGGTCGCGGGCGACCGGCAGGGTCATGGCGTAGACGCCGCCCTTCGACGCCGAATAGGCCGCCTGTCCGATCTGGCCATCCTGGGCGGCGACCGAAGCCGTGCTCACGATGAGGCCGCGCTCGCCGTCTTCCAGCGGGTCCATCGTCATCATGCCCGCCGCCGAACGGGACAGGCAGCGGAAGGAGCCCAGCAGGTTGATGCGGATCACGCGCTCGAAAGCCGCCATGTCGTGGGCGCGGATCAGGGACTTGTCCTCCTTGTCGCGCGAGGCGGTCTTCTGCCCGATGGCGATGCCGGCGCAGTTGACCAGGATCCGCTCCTGACCGTGGGCGGCGCGCGCCTTGGCGAAGCCCGCATCGACGTCCTCGTCGGAGGTGACGTCCACCTTGCAGAACACGCCGCCGATCTCGGAGGCCACCCGCTCGCCGGTCTCGGCATTGAGGTCGAACAGCGCCACCTTCACGCCCCTGGAGGCCAGCGCACGGGCCGTCGCCTCGCCCAGGCCCGAGGCCCCGCCGGTGACCACAGCCGAAATCGAACCGTCGAGTTTCATGGACGTTTCCCCTGCTCGCGAGGCATGATGAAAAGGCGCGGCCCCACGGCCGTCGCATTGGCGTGCGAGGGTTTAGCGGTGGCGGCGCGGAAAGCCAAACCGAACGACAGCGAGACGGCCTTCGACCCGCGAAAGCCGATCGATCCTTCGCGGGCCCTGGTCCCCGCCGTGCAGCGGGTCAACGAGATGCGCGTCAAGCGCGGCTTCTGGCCCAAGCTGCGCAAGAGCGCCGCGCGCCTGCCCTTCGTGCCCGAACTGCTGGCCGCCTATTACTGCGCGCGCGACCCGACGACCCCGGCCGCGGCCAAGGGCGTGCTGCTCGGCGCGCTGGCCTATTTCGTCCTGCCCACGGACGCCATTCCCGACGTTCTGGCGGGCATCGGGTTCACGGACGACGCGGCGGTGATCGCGGCGGTGCTCGGCATGCTGGGCGCGAACCTGAAGGACAGGCACCGCGACAAGGCGCGCGAGGCGCTCGGCAAGCTGTCTCAGGAGGACTGAGGCGGCGTCCTCAGCAGCCAGCCGCTGACGGCGAACCGGTCGCGCGGCGCGAAGCTCGCCACCTGGCTGACCGAGTGATCCATGGGCACGCGGAAGATGCTGAGCGAATTGAACGCCGGCGCGAACCCGTCGACCACATTGCCGGCCTCGTCGTGGAACAGCAGCAGCCCGCCCCACTCGGGCCGCCAGCCGCGCGAGAAGTTCAGCACATAGGCGTAGAGGCGGTCGCCGCCCTGGTCGCGATCGCTGTGGAGGGTCAGAAAATCGCCGGGCCGGTATCGCGTCGCCTGCATCTCGCAGGCGGCCGGCGCGTCGTCCCCCGTCAGGGCCCGGCCGAAGCCGAGGAAAGCCTCCCCGTTGAGGAAGCCCCACAGGTCCCCGAGCAGGTCGCCCCGGACCAGGCCCAGGCGGCGCTCCTGGCTGAAGCGCCGGGCGTCGTAGAGCCACTGCATGGACCGGGATTCCGGGTCCGGGCGCGCTTCGTCGAGCCATTGGCGGTGCATGGCCTGGGTCGGTTCGCGGCCGTCGAGCGGCACGCTGAAGGCGCCTGACTGGAAGCGGACAGAGCGCGTCCAGCCCCTTTCCTCCTCGAGCGCCAGGGCGACGGCCTCGGCGCTCGCGTCGTCGAAAAGGTTCCGCACCTGCAGCCGACCGGCGCGGGCGAAAGCGTCCGCCAGAGACCCCACATCGAGGCCCGGCGACAGCGAGAACCGCCCCGCCCCTGCGCCGACATCCATGATGGCCGCTCCCTGTTGCCGCGCGCCCCTGCGGAACGCTATCCACCGCGGCGTCCTCTGCAAAGGGCGGCGGCACGCGAGGAGTTGAAGTCATGGCCAGGTTCGCACTCGCCCTGCACGGCGGCGCCGGCGCAAAGCGCGCCACGGACTACAGCCGAGAGGTTCCGCACATGCGCGGCCTCGTCGAGGTTGCCCGCGACCGGCTGGCGGCCGGCGCCTCGGCGCTGGACGTGGCCGTCGAGACCGTGCGCGCACTGGAGGATTCAGGACTTTATGTCGCGGGCCGCGGCGCATCGCCGAACACCCTCGGGGAGTACGAGCTGGACGCCAGCATCATGACCGGGCCCGAGAAGCACGCCGGGGCGGTCGCCGCCCTGCAGGGATTCCGCAACCCGGTCGAGGTGGCCCGCCTGGTGCTGGAGAGGACGCCCCACGTGATGCTGGCGGGCGCCGGCGCCGCCCTCTTTGCGCGCGAGAACGGTTGCGTAGCGATCGAGGACCCCGAGGCCTGGTTCACCCGGGCGGGCCGCACCGAGGACAATCACCCGCCCGGGAAACTGAGCCACGGCACGGTCGGCTGCGTGGTGCTGGACGCCGACGGGCGGATGGCCGCGGCGACGTCGACGGCCGGGGTGTTCGGGAAGCTGCCTGGACGTGTCGGCGACACGCCGGTGATCGCCGCCGGCACCTGGGCCGACGGTCACGTCGCCGTCTCGGGCACCGGGCAGGGGGAATACTTCATGCTCACCGCCGCCTGCGCCCAGGTCAGCTGGCGCGTGCAGGCCGGCCAGGACCTGCAGGAGGCGGTGGCGGCGGTGCTGCAGGAGATCGGCGACCTCGGCGGCGACGGCGGGCTGATCGCGCTGGACCGCGAGGGGCGGCTCGCCACCCTCTACAATTCCGAGGGCATGAAGCGGGCGGTCCTGACCCCGTCGGGCGAAATCCGCGCCAGCGTGTTCGACGACTGAGCCCGGCCCGCCGCAAGGCAGGGGGCGCGTCGACGCACGCGCCTTAAATCCCTGCCGTTTCGTGTTATATTGATCGTCTTCCGATCACCGAAGGACTTCGCCGTGGGCGCGACCCTCGATCTCAGCCGCGCAACGAAAGCGCTCGCGCCGCAGGCCGCGGCCCGCCAGGTCAACCTGGCCGGGCTGACCCGCGACGAGTTGCGCAATGCGCTGATCGAGGCGGGCGTGGCCGAGCCCGCCAAGGCGCGCATGCGCGCATCCCAGGTCTGGCGCTGGATCCATCACTACGGCGTCACCGACTTCGGCCTCATGAGCGACGTGGCCAAGGACACGCGCGCGAAACTGGCCGAGGCCTTCACCATCGCCCGCCCGGAGGTGGTGGAACGGCAGGTGTCGAAGGACGGCACGCGCAAGTGGCTGATCCGCTTCGCCCCCGGGATCGAGGCCGAGACAGTCTACATCCCCGACGTCGGCCGCGCCGGCGCGCTGTGCGTGTCCAGCCAGGTTGGCTGCACCCTGAACTGCACCTTCTGCCATACCGGCACCCAGAAGCTGGTGCGCAACCTGACGGCCGCCGAGATCGTGGCCCAGGTGCAGGTGGCCCGCGACGACCTCGGCGAATGGCCCTCGCCGAAGGAGGATCGCAAGCTCTCGAACATCGTGTTCATGGGCATGGGCGAGCCACTCTACAATCTCGACAACGTCGCCGACGCCATCGACATCATCGCCGACAACGAGGGCATCGCCATCTCGCGGCGGCGGATCACCGTGTCGACCTCGGGCGTGGTGCCGCAGATCCCCGACCTGGGCGCGCGAACGGCGACCATGCTCGCGATCAGCCTGCACGCCACCAACGACGAGCTGCGCAACGAGCTGGTGCCGCTGAACAAGAAGTACCCGATCAGGGAGCTGATGGACGCGATCCGCGCCTATCCGGGGTTGGGCAACGCCCGGCGGGTGACCTTCGAGTACGTGATGCTGAAGGGCGTCAACGACAGCCCGGCCGAGGCCAAGGCGCTGGTGCAGCTGCTGAAGGGCATCCCGGCCAAGATCAACCTGATCCCCTTCAACCCCTGGCCGGGCACGAAGTACGAATGCTCGGACTGGGGCGCGATCGAACGGTTCGCGGCCATCCTGAACCGCGCCGGATACGCCAGCCCGATCCGCACGCCGCGGGGCCGGGACATCCTCGCCGCCTGCGGCCAGCTGAAGTCCGAAAGCGAGAAGATCCGGGCCAGCGCCCTGCGGGCCATGGTCCAGGTGGATTGACGCCGCGCCGTGGCGCGCATCATGCAGTGACGGGCGGGATACGCCCGGAGTGATACAATCTTGATGGACCTCGTCCCGGACCTTTCGAGCCCTGAAGTCCAGGCCTTCGCGAGCGGCTTTCCCACCACCCTCGCCCACGCCGGTGTGACGGGCGTCATGCTGTTCCTGGGCGCGACCCTCTACGCCCTGCTGACGCCCTACAAGGAAATCGCCCTGATCCGCGAGGGCAACGCCGCTGCGGCGGTCGCCTTCGGCGGGGTGCTGATCGGCCTGGCCCTGCCGCTGGCCGCCTCGCTGTCGAGCTCCAACTCCATCCTGGAGATCCTTGTCTGGGGCGTGGCCACGATCGTGGTCCAGCTGCTGGCGTTCCGCATCATCGACATGCTGCTGACCGGCCTGCCTGCGCGCATCCAGGAGGGCGAGGTGTCGGCGGCGGCCCTGCTGGTCGCGGCCAAGCTGGCCTCGGCCCTTGTTCTGTCCGCCGCCGTCTCCGGCTAGACTGGTCCCATGAACCTGCGCGTTCCGGACTGGGTGATCTACACCGCCGCCGTCGGCGTGCTGCTCGCGGCCTCCTTCGGAAGTCGCGAGAACGCCGACGCGCCGCCCGCGCCGCCGCCGCCCGACGACGAGGTGGGCGCCCTGCTGGGCGCGGCGACCCCGTTCGACCCCACGGTCGTGGTCGACGCGGGCGAAGGTCCCTTTCAGCCGGCGAGCGGCACCGCCTTCTCGATCTCCGAGACCGGCGACTGGCTGACCGCGCGTCACGTGGTCGACGGCTGCCGCCGCGCCGCGGTGGTCGTGTCCGGAGCCCAGGCGGTCGAGGCCCGCATCCGCTTTTCGCCGGCCACAGACGTGGCCCTGCTCAGCACCGAGGGCGGCCCGGTCGCCCTGCCGGTGTCGCCGGGCCGGCTGCGGGTCGGCCAGCGCGCCTTCCACCCCGGGTATCCGCAAGGCCGTCCCGGCGAGGTGGCGACGCGACTGCTCGGCCGCGAGACGCTGAGGGTGCGCGGCCGCGGCGAACGTGATGAGCCGGTGCTGGCCTGGGCGGAGGTGGGGCGGACGACGGACGTGCGCGGCGGCCTGTCGGGCCTGTCGGGCGCGCCGGCGCTCGACAGCCAGGGCCGGGTCGTCGGCGTGACGGTGGCGGAGGCCCCGCGCCGGGGCCGCATCTATACGAGCGCGCCGGAGTCGGTGCACGCCGCCGTGTCCCAGAGCCGCCGCGGCCAGATGGAGACGGGCCTGGGCGAGCCGGTCACCGTCGAGAACTACGGCCGGGTCGGCGACGGCCTGCGCCGCGACCTGCGCGTGGCGCAGGTAGTCTGCCTGGAGGCGTAGGGCGCCGCGGCGAACCCGGCGCCCTGTGCCCGACCTACTTCAGCGACGCGGAATCCAGGTTCAGCTCGCTGGCCTTGATCACTTCGAGGTTCGGGTACTTCGCCTTCAGGGCGTCGAGGAAGATGGACGCGTCGCCCGCCACCACGATGGAGGCCTGGGAAGGGTCGAACACCTGCTGGCCGACGGCGCGCACCTGCTCCGGCGTCACTGCCCGGACCCGGTCGACGTAGCGGCCGACCTCGTCCAGCGACACCTCGTAGAGCGCCAGCCCGCCCAGCACGCCGGCGAAGTCCTCGGTGGTTTCGAGGCTGCGTCCGAAGCCGCCGATGATGACCGCCTGGCGCGCCGCGAGCTCCTCGGCGGCGACCGGATCGGCCCCGAGGCGGGCGAGCTCCGCCAGGATCAGGCCGACCACTTCCACGGCCGACTCGTTCTTGGTCTGGGTCGAGGCCACGAGGGGTCCGGCCTCGCGGCGGAAGGCGACCGAGCTTCTCGCCCCGTAGCTGAGCCCGCGCTTGATGCGGATTTCCTGGTTCAGGCGTGAGGAGTAGCCGCCACCCAGGACGTTGTTGGCCACCGTCGCCTCGTAGTAGCGGGGGTCCGTCCGCGCCATGCCCGGGCGAGTCACCGCCACCGCCGCCTGTCCGGACTGGGGAAGGTCGATGACGATGACCCGGGGCCCCGAGGGAGCCGTGGCCGCGGGCGTTGACGCCGCGGTTGCGGCCGCGCCGCTCCAGTCTCCGAACATCCGTTCGGCCAGCGCGAAGCCCGCTTCGGGGGTGATGTCGCCCGTCAGGATCAGGGTGGCGTTGCCCGGCCGCCAGTGCGCGGCATGGAAGGCGGCGACGTCCGCCGGGGTTATGGCCGCCAGTGACGTCTTCGTGCCGCCCAGGGGCCGTCCGTAGGGGGCATCGCCGTAAACCGCGCGCGCGGCGGCGAAGCTAGCCAGGGCGGCCGGGTCGCTCATCGCCACCTCCAGATCGTCCAGCGCCTGTCGCCGCTGGCGCTCCAGCTCCTCGGCGGCGAAGGCGGGGTTACGCGCGACGTCGGCGAAGATGGCCATGGCCGGTTCCAGCTGGTCGGCCTTCACGGTCAGGCCCAGCGAGGAACCATCGTAGCCGGCGCCGCTGTCCAGTTCGCCGCCGAGCGCTTCGATCTGCTGGGCGATGTCGGTGGCCGAGCGGGTCGCGGTGCCCTTGGTCACTAGGTCCGCCGACAGGTTGGCCACGCCGGCCTTGCCCGCCGGATCGGCCGCCCCGCCGGTTTCCACGACCAGCGAGGCCGTCACCAGCGGCAGGTCGCGGTCAGGCGAAACAACGACCCGCAGGCCGTTGGCCAGGGTACGCTCGGCCGGTGGCGCAACGGCCAGCGCGATCGGTTGGCCGGGTTCAGGGGGGCGCTGGCGCTCGGCCTCGGGCGCCGGCGTGACGATCCGTATGTCCGAGGGCGCTGCGAGCGGGGCGTCGACTACCGTCGGCGCCGTGCCGTAGGTGGGGGTGACGCCAGCAGGCTTCTGATCTTCCGGCAGATACCGGATGACCGCGCGGCGTTCGTCGGCGAGGTAGCGTCCGGCTACGCGCCGCACGTCCTCGGCCGTCACCTCGCCGATCTGGCCGATCAGCCGGTTCACCTGATCGGCGTCGCCGTGCAGGAAGGCCGCACGGGCGAGCGCCCGGGCCTTGCCGTCGGCGGTCTCCCGCTCGCGCAGCGCGTCCATGATCAGCTGGTTCTTGGCCTCGGCCAGTTCGGCGGCGGTCACCGGCTCGGAGGACAGCCTGCCGACCTCGGCGCGCAGGGAGCGCTCGCCCTCCTCCGCCGTCTTGCCGCCGGCCAGGATGGCCACGACCGCCATGGCTCCGGGCTGCTGGCTGAGCCCCGTAAAGGTGAAGGCCGACTGCGCCAGCTGTTGTTCGTAGACGAGCGACTGGTAGAGGCGCGAGCTCTCGCCCTTGGACAGGATGGCGTCGGCGACCATCAGGGCCGGAATATCGGCGGAGTTGGCCGCAGGATAGGGATAGCTGATCAGCACGGCGGGCAAGGGCGTGTTCGGCTCGAACACCGTCCAGGTCTTGGCCGACTGGCGCATGGGCTCGACCGTGGTCACGCGCGGCATCGGCCGCGAAGGCCGGCGCACCTTGCCGAAGTAGTCGTCGATCCAGCGGTCGAGTTCGGCCTGGTCGAAGTTTCCGACCACGAACAGGGTCGCGTTGTCCGGCCGATAGTAGGTGGCGTGGAAGGCGCGCACATCCTCGATGGTGGCCGCGTCCAGATCCTCGATGGAGCCGATGCCCGGACGGCCATACGGCGACCGGTCGAACGAAATCTGGGGGAACAGGAGGTAGAAGAGCTTGCCGTAGGGCTGGGCCAGGACGCGCTGGCGCAGCTCCTCCTTGACCACGTCACGTTCCGATTTGAACACGCCTTCGTCGACCACGAGGTTCGACATGCGCTCCGCCTCGGCCCACAGGATGCGCCGCAGGTGGTTGGCCGGGACGACCTCGAAATAGTCGGTGTAGTCGTCGTTGGTGGAGGCGTTGTTGTAGCCGCCCACGTCCTCGGTCAGGCGGTCGAACTGCTCGTTGGCGAGGTGACGGGTCTGCTTGAACATCAGGTGTTCGAACAGGTGCGCGAAACCGGACCGGCCGCGCGGATCGTCCTTGGAGCCGACGCCGTACCAGACCTGGACCGACACGTTGGCGGTCGAGGGGTCGCGCACCGAGTAGACCTTCAGGCCGTTGGGCAGCTCGCGATAGCGGAAGTCGACCGGCGCGCCCGTCCGGGCGGCCTCGGCCGCTGCCGGCGCAGCCTGCGCCAGGGCGGGGGCCGGCGCTGCGGCCAACAGGGCGAACAGGGAGGCGGACAGCACGAGCGCGCGTTTCATGGATGGCTCCGGCAAGGGTCGGCGGACGCTACACCGGTGCGGCGGGCGGCCGAAATTACGGAAGGGTAATGCGGCGCCGGCTCAGTCGCCGCCCGCCGGAGAACCGCCGCCGGCGGCGGCGCGGCGGGTGGCGGACGCCGGCAGGCTGAGCGCGACCACGGGCGGCTTCGACAGCCAGTCGGCCGCGGCCTTCCGGACCTCCTCGAGCGTCAGGCTGGCGAAGATGCCCTCGTAGGTCAGGAAGTCGTTCAGGTTGGTCCCGTCCTGGGCCGATCCGTCCATGGCGCTGAGCCACCAGTCGTTGGTGTCGCGGTGCTGGCGGCGCTGCTCCAGGAAGGGTACGCGCACGGCGTCCAGCGTCGCCTGGTCGAAACCGCCGCGGGCCAGTTCGGCGCCCGCCTCGCGGATCTCGCGCGCCACCGCCTCGGCGTCGGCCGGCGAGGTTTCGACCATGACGGTGATGGCGCCCTGGTCGGCGAAGTCCGGCATCGAGATGGAGGCGCTCGGCGCATAGCTCTTGCCCAGCTCCTCGCGGATCCTGTGGCGGAGCTGATAGTCGAGCACGGCGGAGACGAGGTTCAGCGAGAACTCCTCGCGGCGCCGCGCCGGGTCGGCGACATAGAGCGGCCAGACGACGGCGACGACCGCCTTTTCCTCCGGACCTTCGTGCAGGGCGCGGATCATCGCCGGCGGCGTCGCCGGATAGCGCACCCACCAGGCGTCGGCCCGGGGGGCGAAGGTCCGGGTGCGGCGCGGCAGGGCGCCGAAGGTGCGGGAGAGCAGGCGCACAGCCTCGGCCTCGTCCACGTCCCCGACCATGGTGACTTCGAGCGGCGCCTGGGTCAGCACCCCGCGGAACAGCCTCTCGAAGTCCCGGGACCGGACCTGGCTGAGCTCCTCGCGCGGCGGTAGGTCGAGCGGGCTGTCGGGCGTGACGGCGTCGCTGAGGGCTTCGCTCAGCACCAGGTTGGGATCGGTCCGGTGCATGCGGTAGATGCTGTCGATCGCCGTGGGCAGGCGCGCATCGAGCGAGGGCCGGAAGCCCGGGTCGGTGAGGTAGGCGGCGAGGATCTGAAGCTGGCTCTCCAGCCCGTTGGACGCGGTCAGCCCGCCCATGATGAAGGCGTTGTCCAGCATGGTGACGTCGGCGCCCCAGCCGCGGTCGCTGAAGATGCGGCGGACGGTGTCGGCGTCATGGCGGCCGAGCCCGCCCTCGACCACAAGCTCCGAGCCGATGGTGGCGGTGAACAGGTCCCGGGGCGAGGTGCCGCTGCGGCCGGCGCCGAAGCGCACGCGCACCGACACCCGGTCGACGGCGAACTGCGTCTGCTTGAAGTTGACCACCACGCCGTTGGCGAAGGTCAGGCGGGTGAACCCGGGGGGATCGATGGTCTCGCGCTTCACCACGCGGCCGGCGCGGCCGAAGCGGGTGTAGGCCCAGTTGGCCTGGCGGGCGGCCTCGAACTGAGGCAGGCCCGGATTGGCCTGGGCGTCGCTCCAGGCGGCGAGGACCTTCTCGGCCGGCGGCGCTTCGGGGGTGGCGAGCAACAGCAGGGGGCCTGTCCCGGACCAGTCCGCCTCGGCCCGGCGGCGCAGGGTTTCCGGCGTCATCGGGGCGACGGCCAGCTCGAAGACGCGGGCGTATTCTTCCGGCGTGGCGGCGGGACTGCCTTCGGCCTCCATGGCCACGATGCCGGTGGCCAGCTCGGGCGTCGGACGGGTGGCGGCGCCGCCGGCGGCACCGCGCAGCAGGGAGCGACGGGCCTCGACCGCGCGCTCGAACTCGGCGGGCGTGGGGCCGTGGGCGATGAAGCGGCGCAGTTCATCCGACACGGCGACCAGGGCGCCGCGCCAGTCGTCCTTCAGCGGGGCCGACGTAATGCAGGTCGTAGCCGCCTCGCGGCTGGCGTCGTCGAAGCTGGCGCCGGCGGCGAGGAAGGGCGGTCGTTCGCTCGCCGCCAGCGCGGTCAGGCGCTCGTTGACGATGGCCTGCCACAGGTCGTGCTCGAGCCGCAGGCGCATGGAGGCGACGGTCATCGGGATGCGCGGGTCGGGCCGGCCCACCCGGCAGGCGCCGACAAAGGTCGGCAGGGTGGGCTCGCTGCGCACGAGCGCCTCAGGCTCGCGGTCGGGAACCGGCGCGCCCAGCGGCGCGCGGTCGGGCGAGGTCCCCTTGGCCCGCCACGAGCCGAAGGTCTCGCGGACGCGACGCTCCATGTCCTCGGCCGGGAGATCGCCGACGACGACCACG
The DNA here is from genome assembly GCA_023432855.1 of Pseudomonadota bacterium. Classification (GTDB taxonomy): domain Bacteria; phylum Pseudomonadota; class Alphaproteobacteria; order Caulobacterales; family Caulobacteraceae; genus JAEZEZ01. Next base: position 20,698 of record JAEZEZ010000121.1, read on the forward strand.
ATGGCGTTGTCGGGACGGTACCAGCGCTCGTAGAAGCCGCGCAGCTGGGCGGCGGTCATGGTGGAGATGCTGTCACGGGTGCCGATCGGGTCCCGCGAAGGCGTGCGCAGGCCCTGGCCCATGAACTCCGAGATCGCGAGGGACACGGTCCGGGTCGGGCTGAGAATCGAGTCGTGTTCGGCCAGCACCACGCCGCGCTCGCGCACGACGGCGGCCTGTTCGAGGCTGATGCCGTCGGCGACGTCGCGCAGCCAGCGGAAGGCCAGATCCACCTTCCCCGCCTCGGCGCCCGGCAGGTCCAGCATGTAGGTGGTCGAGAACAGACCCGTGGCGGCGTTGTGGTCGCGCCCGAACTGCACCCCCGCCGGCGCCAGCACGCGGTCGAGTTCGCCTTCGGGGAAGTTGCGGGTGCCGTTGAAGGCCATGTGCTCGAGGAAGTGGGCCACGCCGCGTTCGTCGTCGCGCTCCTCGAAACTGCCAACGTCCACGTAGAGCCGCAGCGACACGGCCTTCTGGGGCGTGGCATTGCGCATCACCGCGTAACGCAGGCCGTTTGGCAGGACGCCGCGCCGGATAGAAGGGTCGGGCGTGATGGCGTTGGCGTCCGCGGCGGCGGGCGCGCGGGCCTGGACCTGCTTGTGGGCGGACGAACCCGACTGGGCGAGGGCGAACGGTCCGGACGCCGCCAGCGCCACTGCGCCGGCGAGGGCCCCCAGGACATGGAAGAAACGCAAGCGGCCACCTCGGTCGGAAAACGTGGGTCTGAACCTAGCTTCCCGCGGCAGGCGCCGCCAGTGGCGCCCTGTCGCGCCCCGCCGGCGGCGCAAAAAGACGAAGGGCCGCGGCGGTTGAGCCGGGCTCGTTTA
>JAEZEZ010000073.1 GCA_023432855.1 Pseudomonadota bacterium
CGACCGAGCCGCGCATGGAGGGCCGCCCCCGCCCGGCATCGACACGCCCAGGCGCGCCGAAGCGGCCGCCGCAGAATCGCGCGGACGAGCAGGTGGCGGCCTCTCCCAGCAAGGCTGCCGCCCCCAAACCGCGGCCCGAGCCCAAGCAGGCCGATGCCGCGCCTGCCGTGGGCGTCCAGACCGTCACGGTCGAGCCGGACGAGACCGGGATGCGGGTGGACCGTTTTCTCACGGCTCGGTTCCCGGACCTGTCCTTCGCCCATATCCAGCGCATCGTCAGGAAGGGCGAGCTCAGGATCGACGGCAAGCGCGCCAAGCCCAACGACCGGCTCGAGGCCGGCCAGCAGGTCCGCATCCCGCCCCTGAAGCTCGACCAGAAGCCGCCCTCCAGCCGGGTCCCGGGGGAGGAATCGAAGGACGCGCTCTTCTTCCGACAGAACGCGCTCTACGAGGACGACGACGTCCTCATCATCAACAAGCCGTCGGGCCTCGCCGTCCAGGGCGGCTCCGGCACCAAGCGGCATGTCGACGGCATGCTGGAGGCGCTGCGCGACAGGCAGGGCCAGAAGCCGCGGCTCGTCCACCGGCTCGACAAGGACACGGCCGGCTGCCTCGTCATCGCCAAGACGCGCTTCGCCGCGACGGCGCTCGCGAAGTCGTTCCGCTCCCGGGCGACGCGCAAGATCTACTGGGCGCTCGTCGCCGGAATTCCGCGGACGCGGCAGGGTCGCATCTCGACCTATCTCGCGCGGGAGGAGGTCGAGGAAGGCGACAGCCGCATGGCGGTCTCCAAGCACGGCGCCGAAGGCGCGAGCCACGCGCTCACTTACTACGCGATGGTCGACCAGGCGGGGCAGAAGCTCGCCTGGCTCTCCATGAAGCCCGTGACCGGCCGCACCCATCAGTTGCGCGCGCATGCCGCCCATATCGGGCACCCGATCATCGGCGACCCGAAATACTTCAACGTCGAGAATTACGAGTTCCCCGGCGGCATCCAGAACCGCCTGCACCTCCTGGCCCGCCGCATCGTCATCCCCCACCCGCGAACCGGCAAGCCGATCGACGTCACGGCCCCGCTCCCGGCCCACATGCAGCAGAGCTTCAACTTGCTCGGCCTCGACGCCTCGCGCTACGACCCGATCGAGGAATCGCCGGAGGAGTAGGCGGGAGACGCAGATCGTCCCGGCCGACAGTTTGTCCCTCGGCCGGCTTCTGCGGCGACACGTCCGAAGCGCTCGACGACATGACAAGGAAACGTCCGCAGCAGACGTTCCGCAGGGAGGACCCGATGCAATGAGCCCCTTCGAACCGCAACCCGGCGCCCGCCTGCTCGGGCGCAGCCTTCTCGTCGCGGCGCCCCTGGCGCTGGCGGCCTGCTCGACCGGGACGCGCGAAGCCGCTCTCAGCCCGGCCGCCGCGGTGGCATCCGGGCCGACGTCCATGGCGCGCGAGCAGCTCGTGGGCAGGTGGGGCGTCGCGTCCTTCCACAACGAGAAGGATCGCCGGCGAACCGAGGCCCAGGCCCGTGCGGAATGCAAGAGCCCCTACGTGATCGCGAAGGGGCCGACCGACGGCGTCATGATGCACGTCGCGGACGACCCGAAGCTGTATGAGCTCAAGCTGAAGGGCGGCGCGGGGGGCAAGACCTATCTCGGCTTCGAGGCCCCCCCTGGCGCGCCGGACGACCGCGAGATCCTGTCCGCGAGCAGCGGATTGGTCCTCATGCGCTTCGTCGAGCCGGACGTCAGCCGACGTTACGGCACCTTCGTCTACGCCCGATGCGCCTGATCCGAGGACGCGTGGAGTTGGCCATGCAGCCCGACGAACTCGATGTCCTGCGAAGGAAGCCAGCCCGCATCCGGAATTGGGTCGCCGGCACTGCGCTCGTCCTTCTCGCGGGCCTCGCCGTGCCGGCGGGGGCGCAGCCCGGAAAGCAGCCCGAACCGAACCTGGCCGATGTCCCGGACGAGCCTGGACGCGTCTCCGGCGAGGAGACGGTCATCGCCGAGGGCCCATTCGCCAAGCAGGCGGTCTTCTTCCGCTCCAGCGAGGCGCCCGGGACGGTGGTGGTGCACACCTCCGAGCGCTTTCTCTACGTGGTCCAGGGGAACAACCGCGCGCTTCGCTATGGGATCGGGGTCGGCCGCGAGGGTTTCCAGTGGTCCGGCCTCGTTAAGGTCACGCGCAAGGCCGAATGGCCGGACTGGCGGCCGCCGCCGGAGATGATCGCGCGGCAGCCCTACCTTCCCCGGTTCATGGCCGGCGGCCCGGGCAATCCCATGGGCGCGCGGGCGCTCTATCTCGGCTCGACGGTGTTCCGCATCCACGGCACCAACCAGCCCGAAACGATCGGCACCGCCATCTCGTCCGGCTGCTTCCGGCTGGCGAACGGCGACATCATCGACCTCTACGAGCGCGTGCCGGTCGGCACGAAGGTGATCGTCCGCCACGCGGCGAGCCTCTGATGCCTGTCCTACCAACCCGGGAGCTAGGAGCCCGTCCGATCATGTCGAAGACGCTCATCTCCCGATTGGGGCAGGCGATCGCGGTCGCGGTGGCGGCTGTCCTCGGAGCGGGCGCGGCTTCGGCCGGGACGCTGGAGCAGGTGAAGCAGCGTGGCCAGCTGCTTTGCGGCGTGAGCGAGGGGCTACCCGGCTTCTCCGAGCAGAAGCCGGACGGACAATGGTCCGGCTTCGATGTCGATTTCTGCCGCGCCGTCGCGGGCGCCATCTTCGATGATCGGACGAAAGTGTCCTTCGTGCCGCTCTCGGCCGCGAACCGGTTCGATGCCCTGAAGGCGGGCCGGGTCGACCTCCTGTCGCGCAACTCGACCTGGACGCTGGAGAGGGAGGCAGGGCTCGGCCTCACCTTCGCGGGCATCACCTACCATGACGGCCAGGGCTTTCTGGTGCCGCGCAACCTCAACGTCACCTCGGCGCTCGAGCTCGACAAGGCGAAGGTCTGCGTGCAGGCCGGGACGACAACGCAGCTCAACCTCGCCGATTTCTTCCGCGCCAACTCGATCACCTATGAGGAGCGGCTGTTCCAGAGCAGCGCCGACGCCCTCCGGGCCTTCGACCGCGGCGAGTGCAACGTGCTCACGCGCGACCAATCGGCCCTGTTCGCGGAGCGCCTGAGCCTCAGCCGCCCGGCGGACGCGATCGTCCTGCCAGACGTCATCTCGAAGGAGCCGCTCGGGCCGGCCACGCGCGCCGATGACGTCCCCTGGTCCAACGTCGTGAAGTGGGTGAACTTCGCACTCGTGAACGCCGAGGAACTCGGGATCACGTCCGCCAACGCGGCCGATGCGAAGAGCTCGGCAAAGCCCGACGTCCGCCGCTTCGCCGGGCTGGAAGGCGGCTTCGGCGAGCTGCTCGGCCTCGGCAGCGGGTGGGCGCTCCAGGCCGTCCAGGCCTCCGGAAATTACGCGGAGCTGTTCGAGAGGAATCTCGGCTCCGACTCGAAGCTCGGGATCCCGCGCGGCCTGAACCAGCTCTGGAGCATGGGCGGCATCCTCTACGCGCCGCCGCTCCGGTAGCGTCGGAGGGGCAAGCCGCGGAGCGGCGTCTGGCTGCACCGCCTCGCCTTCGCGGCCGGCGGACGCTACATGACACGCTCCATGCAGCTCCTGATCCTCGATGTCGACGGCACGCTCGTCGACAGCCAGAACCTCATCGTCGCCGCCCAGCGCGACGCCTTCGCGGCCTGCGGGCTCGAGGCGCCGAGCCGCGAGCGTTCGCTCTCGATCGTCGGTCTGTCGCTGGCGGAAGCCTTCACGGCGCTGGTCGGCCCGGCCGGCCCGATCGAGGCTCTCGCGGAAGGCTACAAGGCCGCCTTCGCGCGGCTGCGGGCGGACCCAGCGACGGTCGAGCCGCTCTTTCCCGAGGTGGGGGAGGTGATCGGCCGCCTCGCCGCCCGGGACGACCTTCTCCTCGGCATCGCGACCGGCAAGTCCCGGCGCGGGGTTGCGCATCTTCTCGAGCGGCACGGCTGGCGCTCGTTCTTCACGACGATCCAGACCGCGGACGACGCGCCCTCGAAGCCAGATCCGGGCATGATTCTCCAGGCCATGGCCGAGACGGGGATCGGCCCGGAGGCGACCACCATGCTCGGGGACACCTCCTTCGACATGGCGATGGCGAGGGCGGCGGGCGTGCGGCCGATCGGCGTGTCCTGGGGCTACCATCCGGTGGCGGCCCTGGAGGAAGCCGGCGCGGAGGCGATCATCGACGGCTTCGGGGCCGTGGAGGATCTCCTGCCGGCGCGAGCGAAGGCGGCCTGACATGGCGGAGAACGGGGCGGGCGCGACGAAGCGCTTCTACAAGCAGGCCGGCTTCGAGGCGGGGGAGGGCGGCTTCGCCCTGACGCTGGACGGCCGGAAGGCGCGCACGCCGGGTCGTGCGCCGCTCGCGCTTCCGACCCGGCCGCTCGCGGAGGCGGTCGCGGCCGAATGGGAGGCCCAGGGCGACAGCGTCGACCCGACGACGATGCCGCTGACGCGGCTGGCGAACTCGACCATCGACGGGGTCGCGCCGCGCGCCGAGGAGGTCCGGGCGGATCTCGTGCGCTATGCCGGGTCCGACCTCGTCGTCTACCGCGCGGCGGAGCCGGAGAAGCTGGTCACGGAGCAGGCAGCCGCCTGGGACCCGATCCATGCCTGGGCCCACGATGAGCTCGGCGCCCATTTCGTGCTGAGCGAGGGAGTGATGTTCGTCGAGCAGCCCGAGGGAGCGCTCTCGGCGATCCGGGCCGAACTCGCCCGCGAATCGTCGCCCTTCGCGCTCGCGGCCCTGCACGTCATGACCACGCTCACGGGTTCGGTGCTGATCGCCCTCATGCACGCCGCCGGCCGCCTCTCGGTCGAGGAGGCATGGCGCGCCGCACACGCGGATGAGTTCTTCCAGGAGAGCCGCTGGGGCGAGGATTACGAGGCCGCCGAGCGGCGGAGCCGGCGCGAGGCGGAGTTTCGGGCCGCCTCGCGGTTTCTGGCCCTGGCCCGGGCCGGCTAGAACCGGCCCGGCGCGGGCTCACATGGTGGACATCGAAGCGATGGCGGAGGCGGCGCTCACGGCCGCCACGACGGCCAGTCCCAGCCGAACGAACGGCACCTGACGTCGTTCCAACCCACGTACGAGAGCCTTGCGCCGTCGGCGCGCAGCCTTGCTGTTCTGATCCATTTCCGTTTTGCTCGCCTTGGCCCCAGCCAAGCCGAGCTGAAATGGGGTGTGCGGCGCAGCATGGAAGTGTGCAACCGCACACCGGGCACGTGGCAAAACCCCACGCGCAGTTCTGTCAGGCGGCAAACAGCGTCATGATCGCCGAAGCCGTGCAGCTTGCAGCCAAGAGGCCGAGGAAGGCCGCCGGGTAGGGGACTGCTTTCCCGACTCGGAGCTCGCGCATTTCGGCGCGGATTGCGCCGTGGCGTGAGATGGACGTGTGCAGGAAGGGCATCTGTGCCTCCTCCGTCCTGTCGGGGCCATGTTCGGCCACCCCCACCCAAGACCATTCCGCGCCGGACGGATGTGCGCTGAAGCACCTGCCCGATGGTGCCCGTCCGCGCCCAGGGCCGTTTGTCGCGGCTCTGCAACATGCTAGGGCGGCGGGGGAAACGATACGGGACAGGTGCATGAAGGAGATGCTGGAGCTCTTGGCCGAGCGGCGCGCCGCGGCGCGGCTCGGGGGCGGGGAGAAGCGCATCGACGCCCAGCATGGGCGCGGCAAGCTCACCGCCCGCGAGCGTCTTGAGCTGCTCCTCGACCACAACTCCTTCGAGGAGTTCGACATGTTCGTGCAGCACGGCTGCACGGATTTCGGCATGGCCGACGTGAAGATCCCGGGCGACGGCGTCGTGACCGGCTGGGGCACGATCAACGGCCGCACGGTCTTCGTCTTCTCCAAGGACTTCACGGTCTTCGGCGGCTCGCTCTCGGAGGCGCATGCCCGCAAGATCACCAAGATCCAGGACATGGCCCTGAAGGCGAGGGCGCCGATCATCGGCCTCTTCGATGCCGGCGGCGCGCGCATCCAGGAGGGCGTCGCGGCGCTCGGCGGCTATGGCGAGGTGTTCAAGCGCAACGTCATCGCGTCCGGGGTGATTCCCCAGATCTCGCTCATCATGGGCCCCTGCGCGGGCGGCGACGTCTATTCGCCGGCCATGACGGACTTCATCTTCATGGTCCGCGACACGTCCTACATGTTCGTGACCGGCCCGGACGTCGTGAAGACGGTGACCAACGAGGTCGTCACGGCCGAGGAGCTCGGCGGCGCGAAGGTGCACACGACGAAGTCCTCGATCGCTGACGGCGCCTACGACAACGACGTGGAGGCGCTGCTGCAGATGCGGCGGCTCGTCGACTTCCTGCCGGCGAGCAACCAGGAGGGCGTGCCCACCTGGGATTCGTTCGACGACGTGGACCGGGTCGACAACTCGCTCGACACGCTCGTGCCCGACAATCCGAACAAGCCCTACGACATGAAGGAGCTGATCCTGAAGGTCGTGGACGAGCAGGATTTCTTCGAAATATCAGCCGAGTACGCCAAGAACATTATCTGCGGCTTCGGGCGGCTGGAGGGCAAGACCGTCGGCGTCGTGGCCAACCAGCCCCAGACCTTGGCCGGAGTCCTCGATATCGACAGTTCCAAGAAGGCCGCGCGCTTCGTCCGCTTCTGCGACGCCTTCAACATCCCGATCCTGACCTTCGTCGACGTGCCGGGCTTCATGCCGGGGACGAAGCAGGAGTACGGCGGCCTCATCAAACACGGGGCCAAGCTGCTGTTCGCCTACGCCGAGGCGACGGTGCCGAAGGTGACGGTGATCACCCGCAAGGCCTACGGCGGCGCCTACGACGTCATGAGCTCCAAGCACCTGCGCGGCGACGTGAACTACGCCTGGCCGTCGGCCGAGATCGCGGTCATGGGCGCCAAGGGCGCGGTCGAGATCATCTTCCGCGCCGAGGCCAAGGACCCCGAAAAGCTCGCCGCCCGCGAGCAGGAGTACAAGGACCGCTTCGCCAACCCGTTCGTCGCCGCCCAGCGCGGCTACATCGACGACGTCATCATGCCCCATGGCACCCGCCGCCGCGTCATCAAGGCCTTCCGCACACTCGAGAACAAGGAACTCGAGAACCCCTGGAAGAAGCACGACAACATTCCGTTGTAGGATTCGGCGACGCTTAACCTGACCGTGCAACCCTGCGCGCCGGTCGGAAGCGCCCCATGTCCGAAGACGAATCTACAGAAGCCGGCAGAAGCCCGTTTCCCGCAGCCCTGCTGATCGGAGCAGGGATTGTGTTCGTGGCCATCTTCGCCGCGGTTCTGCTCTTCCCCGTGGACGGAAAGAGCATCGTCAACTTCGGCGCCCGTGACGCGCCGAAGGCCTCGAGCCGGTTCGCTCGCGTCAACGAAGCCGATGCGCTCACCGCTGCTGTCGACCAGACGTTCCGCACTCACTTCAAGGCCGAAGCGGCGATGCTCGACGCCGAGCTTCGGCGCGTGGACGGCTCGCAGATCACGGGCGCCGAAGCGGACGCCATCCGCTACCGCATCATGCGCCAGGCCATGCTCGACAACGTGGACCACACAGCGGCTGCGCCCCGCGACCACATGCTGGAGATGATCCGGTCACAGCGGGATCTGATCGTCGCGCTGCAGTTGCAGGACGAGAAGCTCTGCGCCGACTTCGGCCTTCGCGGCCTCGGCCCCGAGACACGTCTCAACACCGCCGCCCAGAGCCTCGCCGACGTGGCCGGTCTCGCGCAGCTGCGGGCCACCGCAGCCGGCCGCGCCGATCCGACCCGCTGGCCGCCGCCTACCCGTCTCGACGGCGTGCTTCTTGTCCGGCGGCTGGAAGAGCAGGCGCTGGGCCCTGCGCTCATCGGCAAGATGGCCGGCAATCTCCAGGACGCGTCAATCGAGGACCAGTGCCGTGGCTCCGTGGCCCTCTACCGCGCCCTTGCCGAGCTTCCGCCCGAGACCGGAGCGCGCCTCATGAGCGGGATAGTCAGGGAATCGGCGCGGATCCTTCAGCAGTCCCGGTAGCGATCAACGCCCGACCGCCGCCGCCCCCGCCCGCGCGACCTGCCCGTCCTGGAACGCGCTGGCGCCGCTGACGCCGATCGCCCCGATCGTGCGGCCGCCCACCACGATGGGCACGCCGCCGTCGACGGGGACCATGCGGTCGACCACCAGCGGCCAGAGCCGGCCGTTGTTGAACCCCTCGGTGAAGGCGCGGCTCTCGCGGGCGAAGCGGGCGGCCGTGTAGGCCTTGTCCTGGGCCACGCCGACAGCCGCGTAGCCTGCGCCCTCGTCCTTGGCGAAGGCGACCAGTTCACCCGAGGGTTCGACCACGGCGATGGCCAGCTTCCACCCGTTGCGCCGCGCCTCGGCCAGAGCGGCGTCCAGCACCTTTCGCGCGTCCTCGTAGCCGATCGGCATGCCGTACGGCGCCGGGTCCGCGGGCGGCGGCAGGGGCGCGGGCGCAGCGGTCTGGGCCTGGGCGGCGGGGGCGACGAGGGCGGCCGCGCAGGCGGCGATGAGCATCAGACGCATGGATCCTCCGGCGCCCGAACGGCGCAGCTTGTCCACTCGCCGGATAGGCGCCGATTACGGCGTTCGTCGGGCGGACCTGCTGAGCCCTTCCGGCGTCAGAAGTCGCCGCGCTCGTGCAGGTACCGCTGGGCCTCGTCGCGGGTGATCCCGTCTTCCTGGGCGCCCTGGAGCGGGTGCTCATGGTTCTCGATCACTTTCACGAACGGCCGCATCCGGTCGTTCTGGGGCGCGATGGCGACCTTCAGGTTCACGGTGTTCGGATAACCCGGCAGGGCGTTGGCCAGCCAGCCGTAGAAGACGCCCATGCGCGAGGCGTCGATCTCCAGATAGACGGTCCGGTAGCTGTTGTAGTTCTGGCGGCTGACGGCCACCCACACGCCGAACTCGAGCGCCTCGCCCGGCGAGTCCTTGATCGGGACCTGCAGCCGCGTGCGGATCAGGAAGTGCTCGTCCTTGTAGCGGCACAGGTCCGGGCCCATGCGGAAGTCGCGCTCGCGCTCTTCCGGCGTGGCGGACTTCCAGAAGGCGGGACCCTCGAAGGCGTAGATCGGCAGCTCTTCGTGGACGCGGCCGCAGACGGGGCAGGGGGACTGGCTCATGATTCCGGGACCCTAGCGTCTCGTCGCGGCAAAGCTAGAGGCCGCCGTGCGCATGCAGCCAGGTCATCGCGTCGGCGGCGGCGATGCCCCCGCGCTGCTGCGCCGCCAGCGGATGCTCGGTGGGCTCCAGAACGATGCGCGGCGCCTCGCGGCGGCGGAAGTCGAGCGCCGCCTTCAGGTCCATGGTGTCCGGGTAGCCGTCGAAGGCGCTGGCGACGAAGCCGTACGCCTCGTCGGGTAGTCGGCCCTGACCGGCGAGGGCCCGTTCCACCTGCGCGAAGTCCTCGGGCCCGACGCTGATCCACAGGCCGAGATCGAACCAGGCGCCCTCATGGTCGCGCACAGGCAGGGCCAGCACGCCGCGGATGAACCAGGCCTTGTCGTCGAAGGCGGCGAGGTCGCCGGACAGCGTCCAGCGGTCGCGGCGTTCCGGCGGCGTCGCCATCATCTGGGTCGGGGCTTCGTAGTCGGCCGAGGGCAGGGGGTCGTGCGACTGGCCGCACACGGGACATGGGGGGAGGCTCATGCGAGGGGCATAGCGCCGCGCGCCCCGGTGGGGAACCGGCAACTTGCCTCAGGGCGCCGGGGATTCCATGCGCCGGCGCACCTATACAAAGCTTAACTGGCAAGGCTTCGCGGCCGCTGTCTCAATCCCGCGCGAACGGAGATTCACGCGATGCCTATTCCCCTTCGCCTGGTCGCAGCCCTGGCGGCCGCGGGCCTGCTCGCCCAACCGGCGGCGGCTCATGAACCCGAGGCCGGAGCGGCCGTCGCCGCGGCGGGCCTCGCCCAGGCGCCGGGCGAGGGGCCGCGCCCGGCGGACGGATACTTCGAGGTGCTGGAGCCCGTGTCGGAGGGCGTCTGGGTGATCCGCCAGGAGAAGCCCTTCCATCTGCAGCCGATCGGCAACGTCACGATCATCGAACAGTCGGACGGGCTGGTGCTGGTGGACGGGGGCGGTTCGCCGGGATCGGCGCGACGCATCGCGGCCCTGGTGCGACGCGCCTCGCCCAAGCCGGTGAAGGCGCTGGTGCTGACCCACTGGCACGGCGACCATTCCCTGGGCTTCGGAACCCTGAAGGCCCTGTGGCCGCAGATGCAGGTGATCGCCACGGCGACCACGCGCGACCGCCTGCGCACCTCCATGGCGAGCTATGCCCACGGCGCGCCCGATCCGGCGAAGACAGCGGAGTTTCACGGGCGGCTGCAGGGGATGGCCGATTTCGTCGCCCAGTCGGCCGGCGATCCAGCCGCCTCGACAGCCGACCGGAAGGGATTCGCCCAGGCCGCCCGGCTCGCCGTGCAGTATCGCGCCGACACGGACGGCCTTTTCGTCGGCGACATCGACCGCACCTTCACCGACGGCCTGGTGCTGGAGGACAGCCTGCGCCCGGTGCAGGTGTTCCACCCCGGTCGCGGCAACACCGATGGGGACGCCGCCGTCTGGGTGAAGCGCGAGCGGGTCCTGGTCACGGGCGACCTGCTGGTCGCGCCCATCCCCTTCGGTTTCAACAGCTATCCGCGAGACTGGCTGCAGACGATCGACGTCCTGTTGGGCCACGACTTCGCGGTGCTGGTCCCCGGCCACGGGGCGCCGCAGCGGGATCCTTCCTATGCCGTCCGCGTGAAGCAGCTCATCGAGACCGTTCGCGCCCGTGTCGCCTCGCTGGCCGCGGCGGGCGCGACCCTGGAAGAGACCAGGGCCCGGGTCGACCTCTCCGACCAGGCGGCCCTCTTCGTCGGCGACGATCCCTGGCTGCGCCGCTGGTTCAGGAGCTACTGGGCCGATCCCTTCATCGAGGCCGCCTGGAAGGAAGCCAAGGGGATGCCGATCGAGCAGGGGCAGGGCTGATCGGACCTTGCCGCCGGACGCCGCGCCCGGTCTGATGAAGGGACGAAGCGGCGAGGCCCGCAGGGAGACTGCGCCATGAACTCAGTCACGGGCGGCTGCCTCTGCGGGAAGGTCCGGCTGACTGCGACCGGCGCGCCGCGCCGGGTGGGCATTTGCCATTGTCTCGACTGCCGCAAGCACCACGGGGCGGTGTTCTACGCGGCCGCAATTTTCCAGGCCGACGCCGTCGTCATCGAGGGCGAGGTGGGAGACTACGGCGGGCGCTGTTTCTGCCCGCACTGCGGCTCCTCGGTGTTCGCACGCAGCGGAGACGAGATCGAGGTCCATCTCGGCGCGCTCGACGCCCCGGGCCAGTTCGTCCCCTCCTATGAGAACTGGACCATCCGCCGAGAGGCCTGGCTTCCGCCATTTCCGCTGGAGCGCAGCTTCAGCCGCGACCGCGAGCCTGAGAGCTGAAGGCGGCGGTAGGGCCGGCTTGCGCGACGGACGCCGCTGAGCCACCAATCGCGCGCACGCCGCAGGAGCGACCATGTCAATCCGGGACTGGCTCAGATCCGGCTCCAGACCGCCGCAGGCAGACGACAGGCGGGACGAGCTTTTTCAGGGGCTGCCCCACGGAACCGAGCGGCGCGCGGTGGCGGTGCGGGCCGCCCTGCGCGGGTTCGCTGGGCTCGACCGCATCGACAACGCGCCTTGGGCCCTGAGCGAGACGCACGGTCTGCCCATCCGCCTTCAGGCCATCCGCACCGTCTTCGTGGCCTGGTGCGAACTCCTCTACGACGGCGTGCGGCCCGGGGCGCGCCAGGAAGCCCATGCCGCGTTGAGGCCTCTGCTCGACGAGCTCGACGAGGCGTTGCCCGACTTCTATGGGCGCAACGTCATGGGCAGCGACTACGCCGTCGCCTCCTGGCAGGACAGCGTAGAGGCGGCGCGGCGGGCGGCGCGGCTGGTCGAGGCGATCGAGACGCTGGATCCGCGGCCCCTGCCGTTCGACGTCGAGCGGAGCTACGCCGAGCTGCTGGACAATCTGGTGCTCTACGGGCCCGACGGCCACGACAACAAGATCGCCTGGCGGGCGGCGCAGAAGGGCGCCATCGCCGCCGATTGCGAGGCGTTGAGGGCGGGTCGCCTGTCTGCGCGTGAGCTTGCGCTCGCGCCCCTGTGGCCCGATCCCGCATCGGCCGCGCTCGAGACGAACCTCGCCGCCACCGAGTGGCGCGCCTTCGACCACCATCTGAAGATCTGGCTGCGCGAGCGAAAGGACGGGGCGCTGGTTATGGGAAAGGACGCCGCGGCGCAGGAAGTCCGCATGGTCCGCGCCGCCAGTCTCCCGTCGGGGTTCTGGGAGGGGCGGCAGCCGACCGACGTGCTCTACGCGTTCGATTACCTGCTGCACGGCCGTCTGGACAATCCCAATTGGGGCAGCCTGACCTCGGTGCGTCTGCGACCGTGAATGGGCCGGATTGGGCCTACTCGCCCCGTTCCAGCGGGTCGGGCAGGGGCTCCCCGTCCTCGACGAACTGCAGGCTGACGGAGTTGATGCAGTAGCGCAGGCCGGTGGGCGGCGGGCCGTCGGGGAAGACGTGCCCCTGATGGCTGCCGCAGCGCGCGCAGACCGTCTCGGTGCGCACCATGCCGTAGCTGGTGTCGCGGATCAGTTTCAGGTGGTCGTCATCGTACGGGGCAGTGAAGCTCGGCCAGCCGGTGCCGCTTTCGAACTTCTCGCCGCCCTTGAACAGCGGCAGGCCGCAGAGGCGGCAGCAGTAGACGCCGGGCGTCTTGTTCTCGAGCAGGGCCCCGCAGAATGGCGCCTCGGTGCCGTGCTTGAGCAGAACGTCGGCTTCCTCGCGCGCCAGGCCGGCCAAGAGCCGCCCCCGCTGTTCAGGCGAGGGCGGCGTCAGGTCGAAACCCGAGGACGAGACGGTCACGCCGCGGGCGCCGCCGGGGCGGCGCCGCCGCCGGCCAGGCCCTGGACGAAGGCGCGCACGGCGGCCTCGTCGGCCGGGTTGCCGGTGTAGGCCTGGGTCGGGGTGTAGCCCTGCCCCGACGGACGCGGACGATCGAGCCAGGCCTTGTTGCCGAAGCTGATCGAACCCTGGCCGGACGGCAGCGCCGCCACGGTCTCGCCGACGAAGATGGAGTCGCCGGAGGTCGGCACGCCGGCGTGGACCACGTTCGGCAGCTTCGTGAACAGGTCCATCATGGACAGGCACTGGTTGGCGCAGAAGGCGTCGGTCAGCACGATGACGCGGCCCTGCATGGCCGACGGCGGCGTCTCGCCGGACGGCGCGCGGCTCTCGTTACGCTGCAGCAGCGGCTGGCCGGCGGCCAGGGCGGCGTCGAACTCGGCCAGCATCTTCTCCCAGATCGGCACCTGGTAGTAGCTGAGCGGATCCTGCTGCATGCGGGCCACGGCGTCGGCGTAGACGGCGCGGTTCATCTGCGAGACGCGGTAGGCGGCGTTACCGACCTGGGGCTGGTTGGCCAGGATGTAGTCCGGGCCCCACAGGCGGTTGGCCAGCTTGTAGCCGTTGCGGCTGTTGGGGGCGCCGTCGGCGCCGCGCATGTCGAGCACCACGACCGGAGCGCCCTGGATGGCCTGCAGCTGGCTGTCGAGCTGGGCCAGGAAGGCGTCCCAGTCGGCCTCTTCACGGAAGTGCGGCAGGCGCAGCCAGTAGCCGCCGTTCCACTGCTCCATGGTCGGGCCGCCCTGGGGCTTGCCCAGCGCCGCCGAGTAGGCCGTGCGGCGCTCGGCCTCGGGGCTCGGCTGGTAGTTCATGGTGAAGGTGCGGTTGCGCGTGCCGACCTTGAACACGCACTTCTGGGGCAGGGCGGCGGTGTAGGGATTGCCGCGGTCCCACAGCAGGAACGGCGCGGTGCGCGCGCGGTCCACCTGCTGGGTCATGTCGCCCTCGTAGCGGTCGAGACGCTCCTTGGCGATCTGGTCGGCCGGCTTGCGGTCGCAGGAGACCAGCTCGGCGCCGACCGGCGGCAGCTTGTTGTCGCCCGCGCGGCTCCAGGCCACGACGTACTTGCCCTGGCTCCAGCGGGTGGAGATGCCCGGCCAGAAGGCGGCGAAGTAGCCCGGCAGCTCGGTCACGCCGGGATGGAAGCGGATGTTCGTGTCGCGAAACCCGGTCAGGTAGTTCCGCATGATGTTTTCGTAGGCCAGCTGGCCCTGCACGCGGTCCAGTCCCTTGAGGCTGTCCTGCAGGCCCTGGTCGAGCCAGGTGCGGAAGTGCGCACTGTCCTTCTCGACGTGCGTGGCCGGGTGATTGTTGGCCAGGAAGTCGCGGGCGGCGCGCAGATCCTGTTCGGCCGCGGCGCGGAAATCCTGGGCGGCGACGGGGGCCCCCGCGAGGGCAACAGTCGCCACGGTGGCGGCGACGGCGAGCGTCCTATTCATGACGTTTGTCCTCCAGCGGGCGACAGCTAAGCCCGGAAAGCGGAGGGCGTAAACCGCCCAAGCCCGCTTCCGCAAGCCCTTGCACCCGAATTGCATTGCACGGTCGCGCGCCGTAAGCAGCACCCCCTACTGATGCTCCAACGGGCTGCGCGATGTTCTCCAAGATATTGATTGCAAACCGCGGCGAGATTGCGGTGCGCATCCAGAAGACGGCACGGCGGATGGGGATCGCCGTCGTCCAGGTCTATTCCGAGGCCGACGCCGACAGCCTGGCCGTGGAGTTGGCCGACGAGACGGTCTTCATCGGCGCCTCGCCCGCGTCCGAGAGCTACCTCGTCCAGGACAAGATCATCGAGGCGGTGAAGAAGACCGGCGCCGAGGCGGTACACCCGGGTTTCGGCTTCCTGTCCGAGAATCCGGCCTTCGCGCGGCGCCTGCAGGCCGAGAAGATCGCCTTCATCGGCCCCAACCCCGGCGCCATCGAGGGCATGGGCGACAAGATCGCCTCGAAGAAGCTGGCCATCGAGGCCGGCGTCTCCACGGTGCCCGGCTCCATGGACGTGATCCGCGACGCCGCCCATGCGGTCGAGATCGCCGAGGGGATCGGCTACCCGGTGATTCTCAAAGCCTCGGCAGGCGGCGGCGGCAAGGGCATCCGCATCGCCCGGACCGCCGCCGAGGTCGAGGAGGGCTTCGGCTCGGTGCAGGACGAGGCCCAGGGAGCCTTCGGGGACGACCGCATCTTCCTCGAGAAGTTCATCGAAAGCCCGCGCCATATCGAGATCCAGGTGCTGGGCGACAAGCACGGCAATGTCGTCCACCTGTTCGAGCGCGAGTGCTCGATCCAGCGCCGCAACCAGAAGGTCATCGAGGAGGCGCCGTCGCCCCTGCTCGACGAGACGACCCGCATGGAGATGGGCGCCCAGGCCGTCGCCCTGGCCCGGGCCGTCAACTACGACAGCGCCGGCACCGTCGAGTTCGTCGCCGGCCAGGACAAAAGCTTCTACTTCCTGGAGATGAACACCCGGCTGCAGGTCGAGCATCCGGTCACCGAGCTGATCACCGGGGTCGACCTGGTCGAGCAGATGATCCGCGTCGCCGCCGGCGAGAAGCTGGCCTTCTCCCAGGACGACCTGAAGATCGACGGCTGGGCGGTGGAGAGCCGCATCTACGCCGAGGACCCCTATCGCAAGTTCCTGCCTTCGATCGGGCGCCTGGCCCGCTACGCCGCCCCGGCGGAGGGTGAATACGAGGGCGACGCCGGCGCCTACGTCGTGCGCAACGACGCCGGCGTGCGCGAGGGCGACGAGATCTCGATGTTCTACGACCCGATGATCTCCAAGCTCTGCGCCTGGGGAAAGACGCGGGAGGACGCGGTCAGCGGCATGGGCCACGCGCTCGAGGCCTTCCACATCGAGGGTCTGGGTCACAACATCCCGTTCCTCTCGGCGGTGATGGACCAGAGCCGCTTCCGCGAAGGCCGGCTGACCACCAGCTACATCGCCGACGAGTTCCCCGACGGCTTCCACGGCTGCGAACCGACGCCGTTCCAGCTCGACCTGATGACCGCCGCCGCCGTCTACGCCCAGCGCATGATCACCGCCCGCGCCTGCGGCGGCGACGGCAAGCGCGACGACTGGACGGTGCTGGTGGGCAAGCGCGCGCGTCAGGTGCGGCTGCTGCCGACGGAGACCTGCGTCGAGATCGAACTGCCGGAAGAGGCGCGCACCCTGCGCCTCGAGGGCTGCGACTGGGTCCCCGGCCGCCCGGTGTTCCGCGGCGCGCTCGACGGCCGCGAGTTCTCGCTGCACATCAGGCCGGCGGCCCAGGGCTTCGACATCCGCCACCGCGCCGCCCACGAGCGTGTCCAGGTGCTCACGCCCCGCATGGCCGAGCTGCGCGCCCGCCTGCCGGAGAAGGCGCCGGCCGACACCTCGCGCCTGGTGGTCTCCCCCATGCCGGGCCTCGTCGTCTCGATCGACGTCACGCCGGGCCAGGAGGTGAAGGAGGGCGAGACCGTCGCCGTCATCGAGGCCATGAAGATGCAGAACATCATCAAGGCCGAGCGTGACGGCGTGGTGAAGTCCGTGGGCCCCAAGGCCGGCGACCCCGTCGCCGCCGACGAGGTGCTGGTCGAGTTCGCTTGAACCGCGTCCGCAATCAGGGTGTTCTGAGCCCATGAACGGCATCGACTGGACCGGGCTCTTCTTCAGCGCCGAGGGCAGGACAGGGCGCACGCCCTTCGTCGTGGCCGCGGCCGTGCTCATCGTGCTGACCGCGATCTATCAGTCGCTGGTCGAGCCCGAGAGCATGGCGGCCCTGCACTGGGTCACCGGCCTGTTCGTCTACAGCGCCCTGTTCTACGTGGCCGCGTGCGTGCTTTCGAAACGGCTGCACGATCGCGGCAAGTCCGGATGGTGGGCGGCGCTGGTGCTGTTCGCCGTGGTCATGGTCTGGCCCGCGCCGCACGGCGTGCTCGATTTTCTGGGCGTCATCGTCCTGATCTGGGCGACGGTGGAGCTGGCCGTCATGCCGGGAGAGCAGGGCGCCAATCGCTACGGACCGAACCCCCAGCGGGCCCCGGCGACGGCTTGAAGCTGCTGCGCGATGTGTTCGGCTTCGAAGGACGGCTGGGTCGAGCCGCCTATGTGGGCGGCAACATCCTGCTTTCCCTCCCGGCCATTTTCGTTCTGCTCCAGTTCCTGAAAGCTCTCGGTGAACGAGACGGCGTGCTGTTCACATTCGCGCTCGTGGCTTGGCACCTGATCGCTTGGGCTGCGGTAGCCATGGCCTGGAAGCGGCTCCACGACTTTGGGGTACGCGGCCACTGGGCCCTATTCGCCCTGATCCCTGGCCCCAATGCTCTCCTTTTCTACATTCTCGCGTATCGTCCGGGGGAAGAAGGCGCCAACCGCTTTGGCGCCGATCCCCGGGCCGCAGCGGCTTAGCTTAGAACGCGTTATCCCACCGGGCGCGGAGCGCCTATCTAGGGGTGGCCGCCCGCGTCATGGAGGCGCCGCCTCCTCCACCGCCCCGAACACGCGCGCGAAGCTGGCCTTCAGCGCCGCGTCCGCCTCGTCCAGGCCGACCGGCAGGCCGAGGTCGACCAAGCTGGTCACGCCGTGCTCGGTGACGCCGCAGGGGACGATGCCGGTGAAATGCGACAGGTCCGGCTCCACGTTCAGGCTTATGCCGTGGTAGCTGACCCAGCGGCGCACCTTCACCCCGATGGCGCCGATCTTGTCTTCGCGCGGCGGGACGCCCGGCTGCTTTCGTTCTACCCAGACGCCCACGCGCCCGTCGCGCACCTGCCCCTCGACGTTGAAGTGGGAAAGCGCGCCGATGATCCAGGCCTCCAGCGCCCGGACAAATCCGCGCACGTCGCGCTTGCGCGCGGTCAGGTCGAGCATGACGTAGGCCACCCGCTGGCCGGGGCCGTGATAGGTGAACTGGCCGCCGCGCCCGGTCTCGAATACCGGGAAGCGGGAAGCATCGAGCAGGTCGTCGGACCTGGCCGAAACGCCCGCCGTGTAGAGTGGCGGATGCTCGAGCAGCCACACGAGCTCGCCCGCGCGGCCCTCGGCGATGTCCGCCACACGCGCCTCCATGGCGGCGACCGCTTCGAGATAGGGGACAGGCGTGCACGAGACCGCCCACCCCGCGAGGGCGCCGTCGCTGCGGCCGAAAAGCGGGGCGGTATTTAACTTCGCGTCAAGCATGCCGCCCCAATGTGGGCAAAGGGCCCTCGCGTGCAAGCGGGCCGGGGGTAGTCATGGCGCTCAGTCAGGTCGAAGCGGTCAACGTCGAGATATCCGTTGTCCTGGGCCGCAGCACCGTGCCCATGCAGCAGCTGCTGCGCATGGGCCGCGGCGCGGTGATCGCGCTCGACGCCCGCGAAAGCGACGAGGTCTGGATTCTGGCCAACAACCACCCGGTGGCCCGTGGCGAAATCCACATCAGCGACGACAAGATCGCCATTACCGTCACCCGCGCGGCCGACGTCTACGACTTCATGGCTGGGGCCCGGACCAACACCTGACAAAAGGGCGCCTGGTCGCCCTTCCCAAACGCCTCCGGCCTTGCTATCTGCGCGCCTCCAAAGCGAGCGGTCGTGGCGGAATTGGTAGACGCGCAGCGTTGAGGTCGCTGTGGCAGAAATGCTGTGGAAGTTCGAGTCTTCTCGACCGCACCATCTTCCTCCGGCGGAACGCCGGTCATTTTCGAAAAGCGGGGCCTTCTCAGGCCCCTTTTTCATGCCCGCA
>JAEZEZ010000034.1 GCA_023432855.1 Pseudomonadota bacterium
CCTCCGACGCGCGCGGAGACCGCGCCGACCCGCGTCGCCGAGACGGCGGGCGATCGCACCCGCGGCCGGGGCCGGTTCATCTGGCCGGTGCGCGGGGAGATCCTGTCGCCGTTCGGATCGGCCGGCACGGGCCTGCGCAACGACGGCATCAACATCGGCGCCCCCGAGGGCGAGACGGTGAAGGCCGCCGCAGCCGGTGAAGTGGTGTACGCGGGGTCCGCCGTGCCGGAGTTCGGCAACCTGGTGCTCATCAAGCACGCGGACGGCTGGGTCACCGCCTACGGCCACCTGGGCTCGATCGACGTGAAGATGCGCGACCGGGTGACGCAGGGCCAGCGCATCGGTTCGGTGGGAACCAGCGGCGGGGTCCCCAGGCCCCAGCTCCACTTCGAGATGCGCCATGCATCCTCGGCCCTGGTGAAGGCCGCTCCGGTCGATCCCATCCCCGTGCTTCCCTGAGTTTGCAGAGCGCGTTGCAAAGCCGGGCGTCAGTGCATAGGTTCCGCGCCTGATTTTGACGGGCGACCGCCCACGACCTCCGGAGACCTTCCATGCCTGCAGGCGCCGACGGCGGCACGATGGCGATGATCGCCCAGCTCGCCCCCTTCCTGCTGATCTTCGTCCTGTTCTACTTCCTCATGATCCGGCCGCAGCAGCGCCGCATGAAGGAGCACCAGGCCATGGTCGGCGCCCTGAAGCGCGGCGACACTGTGGTGCTGTCCAACGGCATGATCGGGAAGGTCACCCGGGTCGAGGACACCGAGGCCATGGTGGAGATCTCCCAAGGCGTCGCCGTTCCGGTGATCAAGGCGATGATCACCGAGGTGCGCGCCAAGGGCGAACCGGCCAAGGTCGCCGACAAGTCCGCCAAGCGCTGATTTCCAGACCCGGGCCTGACGATGATTCAAATCTCCCGCTGGAAGATCGGGCTCGTCGTCATCGCGACGGTGCTCGCCATCCTGTTCGCGCTGCCCAATGTCCTGCCCGCCAGCGCCCGCCAGTCGTTGCCGGGCTTCCTGCCGAACAAGACGCTGAACCTGGGCCTCGACCTGCAGGGCGGGTCGTACCTCCTGATGGAGGTCGATATCCCGGCCCTTCAGCGTGAGCGCCTGACCAACTCGGTCGAGGACGTGCGCAACGCCCTGCGCAACGACAGGATCGGCTTCACGGGGCTCAGCCAGGCCAACGGCGAGATCAGCGTCCGCATCAACGACGCGGCCCAGGTCAACGCCGCCATCCGCACCATCGAACAGCTGGCCGAACCCATCGGTCCGACCAATCCGAGCCCGAATTTCACGGTCGCGCGCGCCGACGACCAGCGCCTGCGCATCGTCTTCGCGCCCCAGGCCGCCGAGGCCGCCGCGGCCCAGGCCGTGCAGCAGTCGATCGAGATCATCCGCCGCCGGGTCGATCCCGACGGCACCAAGGAAATGTCCCTGTCCCGCCAGGGCGCGACCCGCATCGTGCTGCAGGTGCCCGGCGAGGACGATCCGGAATCGCTCAAGCGCCTGATCGGCCAGACCGCAAAGCTGACCTTCCAGATGGTCGACGAGACCGTCCCGATGGAAGAAGCCGTGGCCGGCCGCGTGCCGCCGAGCTCGATCCTGCTGCCGCAGCCGGACCGGCCCGACGAGCCGTTCGTTCTGGTGAAGCGCCGCGTGCTGGTTTCGGGTGAGAGCCTCAGCTCGGCGAACCTTTCGTTCGACGAGCAGAATCGACCCGCCGTCGCCTTCCGTTTCAACGGCGAGGGCGCCCGTCGCTTCGGCGATGCGACCACGCGCAACATCGGCAAGCGGTTCGCCATTATCCTCGACGATCGCATCATCTCGGCGCCGGTCATCCAGTCGGCGATCACCGGCGGCTCGGGTCAGATCACCGGCAACTTCACGACCGAGAGCGCGACCGAGCTCGCCAACCTGCTGGAAGGGGGGGCGCTGCCCGCGCCGCTCAGCGTCATCGAACAGCGCGCGGTGACCGCCGAGCTGGGCCAGGACGCCATCGACAAGGGGCAGATCTCCATCGTGGTCGCCCTGGTCTCGGTCCTGGTGTTCATGGTGCTGGCCTACGGCTTCCTGTTCGGCGGCATCGCCGTCGTGGCCCTGCTGGTCAACGGCGTGATGATCATCGCCGTGATGACCGCCAACCAGGCGGCCCTGACGCTTCCCGGCATCGCCGGCCTGATCCTCACGCTCGCCGTCGCGGTCGACGCCAACGTGCTGATCTACGAGCGCATGCGCGACGAGGTGAAGGCGGGACGTTCGCCGGTCATGGCGATGGACGCCGGCTTCTCCAAGGCCATGGAGACCATCCTGGACGCCAACCTGACCACCCTGGTGGCGGCGGCGATCATGTTCTTCTTCGGCGCCGGCCCCGTGCGGGGCTTCGCCTGGACGCTGAGCATCGGCGTCTTCACCTCGGTCTTCACGGCCGTGCTGATCACCCAGGTCCTGCTGGCCTGGTGGTACAGCGCGACCCGACCCAAGTCTCTTCCGATCGGTGGGTGATCCGAAATGCGTTGGCCTCTGATCAAGTACCTGCCCGAGAAGACGAACTTCACCTTCGTCAAACCCGCACGCATTCTCGGCGTGATCTCGGCGATCGCCGTGGTCGCCTCGCTGTTCCTGACCATCTATCCGATGACCCCGCCGTGCGGCGGCCTGAACTGCGGCGTCGACTTCAAGGGCGGCACCGTGCTGGAGATGTCCACCGCGCCGCGTCCCATCGATCTCGGCGCCGTTCGCTCCTCGCTGGGGGAGCACGGCGTGGGCGACGTCCAGGTGCAGGGCATCGACGACGAGAGCACCGCGCTCCTGCGCTTCGAGACCCCGGCCGGCGCCAACGCCGCCGAAGCCGTCAGCCGCATCCGCGCCGACCTTGAACAGGAATTCGGTCCGGTCACCTTCGGCCGTCAGGAGGTCGTCGGCCCCAAGGTGTCGGGCGAACTGTTCACCAGCGGGATCATGGCGCTCGCCCTCGCGATCGGCCTGATGCTGATCTACATCTGGTTCCGCTTCGGCCTGACCTTCGGCGTCGGCGCCGTGGTGGCCCTGTTCCACGACGTGATCCTGACCTTCGGGCTGTTCGCCATCTTCAAGCTCGAGTTCACCCTGGTCGCCGTGGCCTCGATCCTGACGGTCATCGGCTATTCGATGAACGACACCGTCGTGGTGCTCGACCGCATCCGTGAGAACCTGCGCAAGTTCAAGAAGATGCCGCTCGACGAGCTGATCGACCTTTCGATCAACGAGACCCTGTCGCGTACGGTGATCACCGGCATTACCGGCCTCATGGCCCTGACCGGTCTGGCGCTGCTGGGCGGGGAGGCGCTGTTTGCGTTCTCGGTGGCGATGATCTTCGGCATCATCATCGGCACCTACTCGTCGATCTACATCGCCGCGCCGGTGATGATGTTCCTGGGCGTGCGCCGGGGCGAGGAAGCCGAGGCGATCGACCTGACCAAGGGGACGAGCGTCAAGCCGCAAAGGCCCTAGAACTCTTCCGGTCGAACGCCCGCGCGAAACGGCCTATGGTCCCGCTCGGGTGCTGATTCCGCGAAGGGGAGAGGGCTATGGCCGGGCTGCTTCAGAACTTCCGAAACACCATGATCCTGAGCGCCATCCTGGCGCTGGTCATGATCTTCAGTTTCGCCCAGGGGTCGGGCCGCGGCTTCGCGGACGTCGACTTCTGGCAGGCCGTGTTCCGCTGGCTGCACGTCCTGTTCGGCATCCTGTGGATCGGGCTGCTCTACTACTTCAACTTCGTGCAGATCCGGAAAATGCCGGAGATCCCGGCCGAGCTTAAGCCGGCGGTGTCGAAGTTTATCGCGCCGGAAGCTCTGTTCTGGTTCCGCTGGGCGGCCCTGTTCACGGTGCTCGCCGGCCTGGGCCTCGCCTTCACCCGCGGCCACGCCTACGCCATGGAGGCCCTCAGCTTCGGCATCGCGGGCGGCTTCACCGAGACCGACCGCGGCTTCGCCCTGCTGAGCGTGGGCGTCTGGCTGGCGGTGATCATGTTCCTGAACGTCTGGCTGTTCATCTGGCCGAACCAGAAGATCGCGCTCGGCATGGTCGAGGCGGACGCCGACGCCAAGGCCAAGGCGGCCAAGACCGCGACCCTGTTCAGCCGCACCAACACCCTGCTGTCGCTGCCGATGCTGACCTCCATGACCATGTACCAGACCCTGTTCGGCTAGGGGTTCGGACAGGCTAGAAGGGGCCCGCCGCGAGGCGGGCCTTTTTGTTATCGACGATGAGCACCGACGAAGACTTCGACGCGACCGTCCGCGCCAGCGATCCGGATCGCTGGCTGGCCGCACGCTTCATCGCCGACCCTGCGGCGCGCGCCGATGTGGTGCTCCTCTACGCCCTCAATCATGAACTGGCCCGGGTCGCCGAGATCGTCAGCGAGCCCATGCTTGGCCACATCCGGCTGGCCTGGTGGCGGGAGGGCCTGGAAGAGGCCGCGGCTGGGGGCGCCGTGCTCGACCATCCGGTGCTCAAGGCCATGGCGGGCGCGCTGGCGAGCGGCGCCTTCTCGCTGGAGGACCTGACCGCCCTTGTGGACGGGCGGGCGGGCGACCTGGAGCTCCACCTGCTGGCCGACGACGCGGCGTTGGAGGCCCATCTCGACGCCACGGCCGTGCGCCTCGGGGCCATCGCGGCAAAGCGGCTCGACGCCACAAGCTCGCCCGAAGCCGTCAGAGCGGCGTTGCGGGCCTGGGGGCTCGCCGGTCTCCACCGCGCCCGCCGGCTTCCCCCGGGGCGAAGCGAAGAGGAGGTGGTGAGCCGGGTCGAGGCCGACCTCGCGACATCACGGGCGGTGCTGCAGGCCCTCCCGGTCGCCGCCTTCCCCGCGGTCGCCTACGCGACCTTCAGCCGTGACTACGTCCGCGGCCGCGAGCCCGGGCCGCTGTCGCGGCGCCTGAGGCTCCTGAAGGCCGTGCTGGCCGGCCGCATCTGAGGTCAGGCCGCGCGCGACGCCGTCTCGCCCAGCCAGGCGTCCAGGGCCTCAAGCGCGCGTACGCTCATCAGCCGCTTCTTGGCGCGGGTGCGGTCGCCGGAAGGAATCTTGCGGCCTTCCGCGTCGCGCTTCGGCGCTTCCATGGGGGGCAGCAGGCCGTAGTTGATGTTCATGGGCTGGAACCGGCCGCCCTCGAGGTGGCCGCCCGTGATGTGGTTGACCAGCGCGCCCATCGCGGTTTCCAGCGGCGGCGTCTGCAGCGGCCGGCCCAGGCGCTCGGCCGCGGCCAGCCGGCCCGCAAGCAGCCCCATGGCGGCGCTCTCCACATAACCTTCGACGCCAGTCACCTGTCCGGCGAACCGCAGCCGGGGCTCCGCCTTCAGCCGCAGCTGGCCGTCCAGCAGGCGGGGGCTGTTCAGGAAGGTGTTGCGGTGCAGACCGCCCAGGCGCGCGAACTGCGCCTGCTCCAGGCCGGGAATGGTGCGGAAGATTTCCGTCTGTGCGCCATGCTTAAGCTTGGTCTGGAAGCCGACCATGTTGAACAGGGTGCCCAGCGCATTGTCCTGGCGCAGCTGCACGACCGCCCAGGGCTCTTCGTCCGGCCGGTGCGGATTGGCCAGGCCTACCGGCTTCATCGGACCGTATCGAAGCGTCTCGCGTCCCCGCTCGGCCATCACCTCGATCGGCAGGCAGGCCTCGAAGTAGGGGACGTTCTCCCAGTCCTTGAACTCCGCCTTCGGACCCGCGAGCAGGGCGTCGATGAAGGCCTCGTACTGCGTCTTCGACATCGGGCAGTTGATGTAGGCCGCCTTGTCGCCGCCCGGGCCTTCCTTGTCGTAGCGCGACTGGCGCCAGGCCACCGACATGTCGATCGAATCGGCGTGAACGATGGGCGCGATGGCGTCGAAGAACGACAGACTCTCCTCGCCGGTGAGTTCGAGCACGGCGTCGGCCAGGGCCGGGGAGGTGAGGGGACCGGTCGCCACGATCACGCTGTCCCAGTCCGCCGGAGGCAGGCCGGCCACCTCCTCGCGTTCAATGGCGATCAGCGGATGCGCCTCCAGCTTCGCCGTGACCGCCTGTGAGAACCCCTCACGGTCGACCGCCAGGGCGCCGCCTGCCGGAACCTGGTTGGCGTCGCCGCAGGCCATGATCACGGAATCGCAGCGCCGCATCTCGGCGTGGAGAAGGCCCACCGCATTGTGCTCCCAGTCGTCGGAGCGGAAGGAATTCGAGCACACCAGCTCGGCCAGGCCGTCCGTCTGGTGGGCGGCCGTCCCGCGCACGGGCCGCATCTCGTGCAGGATCACGGGGACGCCGGCCTGGGCGATCTGCCAGGCGGCCTCGGAGCCGGCGAGGCCGCCGCCGACGA
This sequence comes from Pseudomonadota bacterium, assembly GCA_023432855.1. Classification (GTDB taxonomy): domain Bacteria; phylum Pseudomonadota; class Alphaproteobacteria; order Caulobacterales; family Caulobacteraceae; genus JAEZEZ01. Next base: position 6,332 of record JAEZEZ010000034.1, read on the forward strand.
CGTGTACGGGCTTGGTGCTCATGGCCGGACAGATACGCGCGGCGGCCCCCACAAGGAAGGGCGGGACCGGCCTGCGTCGGAAACATTACGGCGAATTACGTTACCGGCGAACGGTCGGGAGACTATGGTCCCCTTGGGCTGAAAGGGTCGCGACGGCGCGGCCGAGAGGGCGGACAATGGGCACGCGGCCGGCGCGGCGGCGTCCGGGAGGACGCGCCGCCACTGCGAGTGCGAGGCGGATTGCGCCGCGCCTGTGGGGCGAACCCGATTGCTCCGGGGTGTGGAGCACGGTTTCCTCCAGACGATTTTCGGACGAATGGCGGCGGATTCCGCTGCGGGCGATTGCGGGCTAGAGTGCGTTAACCACAGGGGCACAGGGGGTGCGTTCCATGGCTAGGTTCTCCATCGGCGAGGCATACGGCGAGGGCTTTCGCCTCATCGCGCGCAAGCCGCTTCCGGTCCTCGTCTGGGGGCTCGTCTACTTCATCCTGCGCGGACTGCCGTTCGCGTTGATGATGCTGCTGTTCGGGCCGCACATCGTGGACGTCTACGCCGACTTCATCGCCTCGGCGATGAGGGGCGACAGCGAGCCCGACATGCAGCGGCTGGTCGAGCTCAGCACCCAGATGCAGCTCATCAGCCTGCTGGACATGGTCCTGCCCGTCGTCGCGGCCGCGATCATCAACGCCGCCATCTACCGCGCCGTGCTGCGCCCCGAGGATGGCGGCTTCCTGCACATGAAGCTCGGCATGGACGAGGTGTGGCAGGGCCTGCTGTTCGTATGCGTGCTCATCCTCTTCTTCATCCTGGCGTTCGTCGTCGCGCTCGGCGCGGCGGCCCTGATCGCGGCGGTCTTCTTCATCGGCGAGGGCATGGGCTCTCCCGGGGGCGGCTGGATCAAGGGCCTCGGCATCACTGCCATCGTGGTCGCGGCCATCGTCGGCCTCATCTGGGTCGGCCTGCGCTTCTCGATGGCGGGGCCGGCGACCTTCGACAACCGCACCTTCCAGCTGTTCGAGTCCTGGACCCTGACCAAGGGGCAGGCCTGGCCGCTGTTCGGCCTGGCGCTGCTGCTCGCCATCACCCTGCTGGCGATCCAGTTGGTGCTGAGCGCGGCCTTCCTCGCCGCCTTCCTTGCGGCCGGGTCCATCGAGGCCCTGTCGCCGGAGGCGATGGAGGCCTTCTTCGCCCAGCCGGTCGAGACCTGGCTGGCCCAGGCCACGCCGTGGATGATCGGCGTCACCCTGATCAGCGCCCTGCTGACTGGAGCGCTCTACGTCATCTGGAGCGCGCCCTGGGCCCGGGCCTACAGCCAGCTCGCCGCGCGCCTGCGTCCGGCCGCTGACGCGCCGCTCCCCGAAGGGGAGATCTGAGATGGCGTTCTCCGCTACGCACGCCGCCTTCGAGGGCGGGCGCCTGCTGGGACGCAGGCCGGTGTCCATCCTCCTCGGCTGGCCGCTGTTCTACGCCGTCGCCTACGGCATTCTCGTCGGCCTCGTGATGCTCACCCTGGGCGCCACCATGCTCGGCGAGATCCTGCAGGAACACGACCGGGTCATCGAGGACCCTGCCGAGGTCTGGCAGTTCATGGCCGGCCTGGGCCTCACCGGGGTGATCCTGGTGGGGGGCCTTCTGCTCATTTCTGCGATCCAGCTGGCGGCCGTCTTCCGAGCCGTCCTGCGGCCCGAAGACCGCGGCTTCGCCTATCTGAAGCTCGGCGGCGACGAATTGCTGCAACTGGTGCTGATGGTCATCATCACCCTGTTCTTCATGGTGGTGGTCGGAGGCCTGTCCATCGGCCTGGTCGTGGGCCTGAAGTACGCCGACCTCGGAACGGCGGCCACCGTGCCGCTGGCCATCACCGGCGGTCTGATCATCCTCTGCCTCGCGATCTGGCTGTCGGTCCGCCTGTCGCTGGCGCCGGCCATGACCTTCGCGCAGCGCAGGCTCCGCTTCTTCGGGTCGTGGAAGCTGACCCGCCGCCGCTTCTGGCCGCTGGTCGGGATGTACCTGCTGGCCTTCGTTCTCTGCATCGTCGCCTATGTCATCGGCGAGCTCATCGCCAACGCCATCGTCGCCGGCGCCGGGCTGAGCATTCACGAGTTCGTCTCCGACGGCGAGTTCGACCTGAGCAACATCGGCATGCCGATCATCGCCGCGGGCGCGGGCGCCATCCTCGTCTGGCTCGTGTCGAGCGCCGTCCAGATGGCGCTGTTCTACGCGCCTCAGGCCGCGGCCTACCGGGACATCATGGCCGAGCGGAACCCGCCGCCCGCGCCCGAGTACGACGCGCCGCCCCCGTCCGAAGGCCCCATCGATCCGCTCACCGGAGCCGCGCTCGCAGGCGCGGCGGTGGCGGGCGCCACGGCGGCGGCCGTCCATGCCCATGCGGCCGACGAGGCGGAAACGGCCGCGGC
>JAEZEZ010000044.1 GCA_023432855.1 Pseudomonadota bacterium
CTGCGGGCGCGTCCTTGACAGCCCGCGGCCCTGAGGGCGCGATGCTCCGCCGTGAGGTTTGGGGGAATAGGTATCGTGTCCCCGTATTCCCGCATGTGATGGGCGAGGATTGAGGCGCCGCCCGGCGCCACGGACAGCCGGGTTAACCGGCATTCAGAACGCTTTCCCTGAGTTCGGCCAGCCGTTCACGCGTGAGCCGGCCTTCGAGCACGGGATTGGCCAATACGTGTACGGCCTGTCGCACCGGACCATCCTCGCCCTGCTGAAAGCCCACGTCTTCGCGGAACTCCAGCAACTCCGCCCAGGCCTCCGCGTCTTCAGGCGTCATCGCGCCGCGCTCGACCTGCTCAAGGACGTGAACAACATCCGCGGGGGTGATCGTAACGAGCGGCGCGGCCTCCCAGTCCCACGGGAACCGCCGAAGTCGCGTCGCCAGGTCGGCCGGCGACGCCGCGCAGAGGCGGACCTCTTCCAAGGCCCTCCGACGCTGGTCGGCGCTTCTGGTCGGCACGGACGACACTCCTCCCCCAAACCTCATGCTGGAAGGATGCGCCCGGGCCGGGGGCCGTCAAGGACGAGGCTTCGCCTCGCCGCGCAGCGGCGCGCCCTGCGGGCGCGTCCTTGACAGCCCGCGGCCCTGAGGGCGCGATGCTCCGCCGTGAGGTTTGGGGAAAAGCAGATGGCCGCACCGCGCATCACGCTGAGCCTGAAGGCCAACGGGGAGTTCGAACTGCACCTGAATTCGGAGGGGCGCGATCTGCTCGTTCGGGAACTGCTGCGCCTCGACGAACGGAACGACCATTTTCACCTCGGCCCCGAGCCCGTCGGAGAGGTCGAGGTGCGAACCGTCGCCTATGACGCGAGCGACACAGTCATCGAGTACGGCAAGGTCCTGTTCCGGCCTGACGAGTGGGACCGCGAGTTCTATCCGCACGTGATGGCCGTTCCGGCCGGAGGCTGAGTTGGTCCGGCCAGGATGACCCCGTCTCCGAACTCGCGGCCGCGCCCGAACGTGAAGGGTTGCCCGGCGCGCAGGAGGTGGGCGGCGTCCACGTTGTTGACCACGACGAACTCGAGTTCAGCCTGGTCGCCTGGCCGAACGACCTCTTGCTCGCCCTGGAACAGAACGATGCCGAACCACAGGTCGCCGGTCTCCGCGAAGCGGATGGCCGGCCGCAGGGGCCAGGCCCACACGGGAGCTTCCATGCCTCCCCGATCCGAAGGCCAGAAGCGGAACAGGCCGCGCAACCTCGGCTCGTCGTAGATCGTGCTCATGGATCAGGCTTATGCCGCGAGCTCAGGACAGTCGTCATCCCCGGGCTTGTCCCGGGGACCCAATCGTCCGTCGCAGAGCGGGTCGGGACTGGCCGCCCTGGCGCAGCCACGACCGCGCCCGCTCAGCCTGGCCTCCGCCGTGGAGCCCCGGGACGAGCCCGGGATGATGGAGGGGGAGAATCCAACGTTCTGCCGAAATCCTCGTCCTTCGACAGGCTCAGGATGAGGATTTGAGAAGGGCGCGAGACCACTGCTGCGCCAGTTCAAAAGCCCTCATCCTGAGCCTGTCGAAGGACGAGGGCGCCTGGCGCCACGCCCCCACCGCTCATCCCCGCGGACGCGGGGACCCAGTGATTTCGCGCGCGGCGCGCCGCTGGACAGGACTGGGTCCCTGCCTTCGCAGGGATGAGCGGAGTGGGGCGGAACAGCGGGGTTAATGCGCCTCGTCCCAGTTCCCTGCCCACCTCGCGTCCACCACCAGCGGCACTGACAGCGCCACGGCCGGTTCGGCGGCGCTCTCCATCACCTTCCGGATCACCGCCGCAGCCCGCTCCGCGTCGGCCTCCGACACCTCGAACACCAGTTCGTCGTGGACCTGGAGCAGCATGCGACAGTCTTCCAGGCCTGCCTCGCGCAATGCCCCCGGCATGCGCACCATGGCGCGCCTGATGATGTCCGCCGCGGCGCCCTGGATGGGGGCGTTGATGGCGGCGCGTTCGCCGAACTGGCGCTCGGCCACGGACCTGGAGCGGATGGCCGGGATGTGGACCTTGCGGCCGAACAGGGTGGTGACGAAGGCCTGTTCGCGCACCAGGGCGATGGTCTCGTCCATGTAGCGGCGGATGCCGGGGAAGCGTTCGAAGTAGGTCTTGATGTAGGCGCCGGCCTCGTCGCGGCCGATGCCCAGCTGGTTGGCCAGGCCGAAGGCCGAGATGCCGTAGACGATGCCGAAGTTGATGGCCTTGGCGCGGCGGCGCGTCTCGGCGGGCATGCCCTCGATGGGCACGCCGAACATCTCCGACGCGGTGGAGGCATGGATGTCCTGGCCGGCGGCGAAGGCCTTCTTGAGCTGGGGGATGTCGCCGATGTGGGCGAGCAGGCGAAGCTCGATCTGGCTGTAGTCGGCGCTGATCAGGACGTTGCCCGGGGCGGCCACGAAGGCGGTGCGGATCTGGCGGCCGGTCTCGGTGCGGATCGGGATGTTCTGCAGGTTGGGGTCGGACGAGGCGAGGCGCCCGGTCGAGGAGGCGGCCAGCTGGAAGGAGGTGTGGACGCGGTTGGTGGCCGGGTCCATCGCCTGCACCAGGGCGTCGGTGTAGGTGCCCTTCAGCTTGGAGATCTGGCGATGCTCCATGATCTTGACCGGCAGCGCGTGTCCCTGGGCCGCCAGGTCCTCCAGGATGCTGACGTCGGTCGCCCACGAGCCGTTCTTGTTGCGCCGCCCGCCGGGCAGCTTCTGCTCGTCGAACAGGATCTCGCCGAGCTGCTTGGGCGCGCCGACATTGAACGGCCGGCCGGCGACCTTGTGGATCTCCTGCTCGAGCTCGAGCATGCGCTTCTCGAACTCGGACGAGAGCTTCCTGAGCTGCGGTGCGTCGACCTTGATGCCGGCCTGCTCCATGCCCAGCAGCACGGGGATCAGCGGTCGCTCGATGGTCTCGTAGACCGCCACCATGTGCTCGCGGGCGAGCCGGGGCTTGAACTGGGCCCAGAGCTGCATGGTGACGTCGGCGTCCTCGGCGGCGTAGTCGCGCGCCTTGTCGATCGGCACCTTGTCGAAGCTCAGCTGCTTGGCGCCGCTGCCGGCCACGTCGGAGAACTTGATGGTGTCCTGGCC
>JAEZEZ010000009.1 GCA_023432855.1 Pseudomonadota bacterium
GGAGGAGACAGCGGCTACTTCACCGGGATCCGGCCCACGATCTGCTTCATGGTCTCCACCCGGGTGGGCAGGTCCGCCGCCAGGCGCGAGGCGATCTCGCGCGCGCCCACCGGATAGGCGTCGCCGCCCTCGGCGATGTCCTGGGCCATGGCGGCGGCCTCCAGCAGCAGCGTCTCCAGCGCCTCCACCTGCTCCACGGCCAGGGCGCGGGCCTCCATCTGCAGGCGCTTGACCCGCTCGGTCGTGGTTTCGGGCGCGCGCATCAGGTCATAGACCTCCGCCTCGGGGGTCACCACGCGCAGTTTCGGTTCGCTCTTGCCTTTTCCGGCCATGAAGACGCTCCTTTCGATCCGATGCTGACGCAGAATCGGATCGTTCCGAAGCGTGGCCGCAGCCATATGAACGCGGCTTGAGCGAATTGCGGCCGGACTGTGGCAGATCGGCCCCAGCCCCTGTTCCGTATTGGCGCAGATCAGGGTTTACGCCCGCTCTTTCCCCGGCGCGCGGCGCCGTCTATGCCTGCGTCATGCCCAAGCTAACCTCGGCCGTCGACGCCGCCTCGCCCGCCTTCAAAACCCTGGACGCCCACAACCGCGCCCTGCGCGACGAGCTGCGCGAACGGGTGGCCAAGGCCGCCCTGGGCGGTTCGGAAAAGGCCCGCGAACGCCACGTCTCGCGCGGCAAGCTGTTGCCGCGCGACCGGGTCGAGCGCCTGCTGGACCCCGGCTCGCCGTTCCTGGAGGTGGGCCAGCTGGCCGCGAACGGCATGTATGGGGACGAGGCCCCGGGCGCTGGCATGATCTGCGGCGTCGGCCGGGTCTCGGGCCGCGAGGTCATGATCGTGGCCAACGACGCAACGGTGAAGGGCGGCGCCTACTTCCCGATCACGGTCAAGAAGCACCTGCGCGCCCAGGAAATCGCCGAACAGAACAACCTGCCGTGCGTCTATCTGGTGGATTCCGGCGGGGCCAATCTGCCGCATCAGGCCGAGGTGTTCCCCGACCGCGACCATTTCGGCCGCATCTTCTTCAACCAGGCGCGGATGAGCGCCAGGGCCATCCCCCAGATCGCCTGCGTCATGGGATCCTGCACGGCGGGCGGCGCCTATGTCCCGGCCATGTCGGACGAGACCGTGATCGTGCGCAACCAGGGCACCATCTTCCTGGCCGGCCCGCCGCTGGTGAAGGCCGCCACCGGCGAGGTCATTTCGGCCGAGGACCTGGGCGGCGCCGAGACCCACGGCCGCCGGTCCGGCGTGGTCGATCATGTGGCCGAAAACGACGAACACGCGCTCCAGATCGTGCGCGACATCGTGGCCAATCTGAACACGGTGAAGGCGCCGGACCTGGACCTCAGCGAACCCGTCCCGCCCGCCTTCGACCCCGAGGAGCTATACGGCGTCATTCCCGACGACGTGCGCGCACCCTATGAGGTGCGCGAGGTCATCGCCCGCATTGTCGACGGCTCGGACTTCGACGAGTTCAAGGCGCTTTACGGCACGACCCTGGTGTGCGGCTTCGCCCGCATCTGGGGCCAGCCCGTCGCCATCCTGGCCAACAACGGCGTGCTGTTCAGCGAGAGCGCCCAGAAGGGCGCCCATTTCATCCAGCTGGCCTGCAAGCGCCGCATCCCCCTGGTGTTTCTCCAGAACATCTCCGGCTTCATGGTGGGCGGCAAATACGAGGCCGAGGGCATCGCCAAGCACGGCGCCAAGCTGGTGACGGCCGTGGCCAGCGCCGAGGTTCCCAAATTCACCGTCCTGATCGGCGGCAGTTTCGGCGCCGGCAACTACGGCATGTGCGGCCGGGCCTACTCGCCCCGCTTCCTGTTCACCTGGCCCAACAGCCGCATCAGCGTCATGGGCGGCGAGCAGGCCGCCTCGGTCCTCGCCACCGTCAAGCGCGACGGCATCGAGGCCAAGGGCGGCGAGTGGTCGAAGGAGGAGGAGGAGGCCTTCAAGGCGCCCATCCGCGAGGGCTACGAGACCGAGGGCAACCCCTATTACGCCACCGCCCGCCTCTGGGACGACGGCGTCATCGACCCGGCCCAGACCCGCGACGTGCTGGGCCTGGCCATCAGCGCCAGCCTCAACGCGCCGATCCCGGAGACCCGTTTCGGCGTCTTCCGGATGTAGGGACGGCAACGCTTCGCCCGTCGACAGGCTTGGGGTGAGGCTTTCCTCTGTCGCGGCATTTCAGTAGGCCTCATCCTGAGCCTGTCGACCCGAAGGGCGGCGCGCAGCAGTCAAGGACGAGGCCGGAGCCCTGCACATGACCGACATCCCCCCCAACGATCCGCCCAACAACGCCATCGCCGACGGTCTGCTCGACGAGCCGGCGCCCGACGCCGAGACCAGCGCCGTATTGGTGGACTCGACCGCCGACGGCGCGGTCACGGTCACCATCAACCGGCCGGAGCGGAAGAACGCCTTCGACGCCGAGACCGTCGCCGCCCTGCACGAGGCCTTCGAGACCCTGCAGAACCAGGACGGCGTTCGCGCGGTGTTCGTGCGCGGGGCCGGCGGGACCTTCTGCGCCGGCGCCGACCTCGACTGGATGCGCTCGGCCGTGGAGTGGAGCGAGTCGGACAACCGCGACGACGCCATGATGCTGGCGAAGATGCTCAAGGCCCTGCACGACATCCCCGCGCTGACCGTCGCGCTTGTCGAGGGCGCAGCCATGGGGGGAGGGGCCGGCATCGTCGCCGCCTGCGATACCGCCATCGCCGTGCGCGGTGCGAAGTTCGCCTTCAGCGAAGTCCGGCTGGGCCTGACGCCCGCCACCATCAGCCCCTACGTGGTCGAGGCCATCGGCCCGCGCCGCGCCCGCGCCCTGTTCGCTACCGGCATGGTCTTCGACGCCGAAGACGCCCTGGCGATCGGGCTGGTGGACCGGCTGGTCAATGACGCCGCTGCGCTCGACGAGGCCCGTGAATGGGTCCTGGGCGAGACGCGCTCGACCGCGCCCGGCGCCGTGCGCGACGCCAAGGAGCTGGTGCGGTACGTCCAGCAGCACCGCAGGATCGATCACGACGTCATGGACGAGACCGCCCGCCGCATCGCCGCCCGCCGGGTCAGCCCGGAGGGACAGGAGGGCGTTCGCGCCTTCCTCGAGCGTCGCAAGCCGGCCTGGAGGGTGTAAGCTCCGCCCGGGAGTCGTTCCGGGGGGAGCATGTCCAGGGAATTCGAACTGATCGGCATGGCCGCCGCTGGCGGCTGGCTGAAGTGGCGGCGCGAGCGCGCGGACCTCGAACCGGGCACGCCGTGCCAGAACTGCCAGACCCCGCTCGAAGGGCCCTACTGCCACAGCTGCGGCCAGCTGGCGGAGGACATGCACAAGTCGGTGTGGAAGCTCTTCGGCGAGGTGCTGGAGAGCTTCTTCCACTACGACGGGCGTCTGTTCCGCACCCTTCCGAATCTGGTCATCCGGCCGGGCCGGCTGACCCGCAGCTACCTCGACGGCCGGCGCACCTCGCAGGTGCCGCCGTTCCGGCTCTTTCTGGTCGCCCTGCTGGTCGCCTTTCTCGCCGGTCAGTGCTCGAGCCGCAACGCGCCTGAGCTTGCAGGCGAGCGTCCCGCCAACAGCGTGCGGGTCGGCTCCCTCGAGGAGGGGCGCAAGGCGATCATGGCCGACGAAAGCCTGACCGAGGAGGAGCGCGCCGAGGCTCTGAATCTCCTCAACAGCGGCTGGATGAGGGGGCTGGAATCGATCGGCGGCGAGGTGACCGTCACCGACGATGAAGCTGCCAGGACGCCGGCCGCGGAAAAGGGCGTGGTTCCGGAGTCCATGACCCTCAAGCCCGGCCAGAAGGTGCGGGTCATGGGCCGCGAGGACGACGCCGCCACCCAATGGTTCACCGAACGCATCCGGGCGATCAACGAGAACCCCGAACGCTTCTTCATGATCCTCGAGACCTGGGCGCACCGGGTGGCGGTGCTCGCCCTGCCGGTCTCGGCGCTGATCCTCAGCCTGCTCTTCGTCTTCCAGCGGCGGTTTTTCGTCTTCGACCACCTGGTCTTCTCGATGCACTCCCTGTCGTTCCAGCTCCTGCTGCTGACGGCCATCCTGTTCCTGTCGATGGCGATGGGGGGCTGGGCCTGGTGGCTGGTCGTCCTCGCGCCGGTCCACCTCTTCGTCCACATGCGCGGGACCTATGGCACGCACTGGGCGCTGACCCTGCTGCGGATGTTCGTCCTGTTCATCTTCACCGTGATCGCCTTCAGCATCCTGGCGCTGCTGTGGCTCTACCTCGGCATCAACGAGATGGGCGGGTAGGGGCCAGTTTCCTTCCCTCTCGGGAGGGAAGGAGGTCCCGGCATGCCGGAGCGCAAAGCGCGCAGGCCCATGCCGGAGGAAGAAAGGGAACGGACGCGAAGCGTCCGCCAGCGACGATGGAAGAAGGTGCGCTACGCGCACGCCACTCTTCCTCCCGCGCAAGGATCTCCTGCGCTGCCGCGCCTCCGATGCGCGGGGCCCTCCTTCCCTCCAAGGAGGGAAGGATGAACACGTCCGCCCCCTTGCCAACCGTCGCGGCGCATTGGATTGAAGCCCCATGTTCAGCTCCGTCCTGGTCGCCAACCGCGGCGAGATCGCCTGCCGCGTGTTCCGCACCGCCCGCGCCATGGGCCTGCGCACCATCGCCGTCTATTCCGAGGCCGACGCCGAGGCGCCGCACGTGCAGGAAGCCGACGAGGCCGTGCTGATCGGCCCGGCGCCGGCGCGCGAGAGCTATCTCGACGCCTCGAAGGTGCTCGCCGCCGCCCAGGCGACGGGCGCCGAAGCCATCCATCCCGGCTATGGCTTCCTCTCCGAGAACGCCGACTTCGCCGAGGCGGTGGCCGCCGCCGGCCTGGTCTGGATCGGCCCGCCGCCGGCCGCCATCCGCGCCATGGGGCTGAAGGACGCCGCCAAGAAGCTGATGGCCGAAGCCGGCGTGCCGGTGACGCCGGGCTATCACGGCGAGGACCAGTCCGAGGCGATCCTGTCGAAGGCGGCCGCCGAGGTCGGCTATCCCGTACTGATCAAGGCCGTAGCCGGCGGCGGCGGCAAGGGCATGAAGCGCGTGGACGCGCCCTCCGATTTCGCCGACGCCCTGGCCAGCGCGCGGCGCGAGGCCGCCGCCGCCTTCGGCGACGACCGGGTCCTGATCGAGAAGTACATCACCCGGCCACGGCACATCGAGGTGCAGGTGTTCGGCGACACGCACGGCGACGTCGTGCACCTGTTCGAGCGCGATTGCTCGCTGCAGCGCCGCCACCAGAAGGTGATCGAGGAAGCCCCCGCGCCGGGCATGGACGAGGCGACCCGCAAGGCGGTGACCGAGGCCGCCGTGCGCGCCGCCCGCGCCGTCGACTACGTCGGCGCCGGCACAATCGAGTTCATCGCCGACGCCTCCGAAGGCCTCAAGCCCGACCGCATCTGGTTCATGGAGATGAACACCCGGCTGCAGGTCGAGCACCCCGTGACCGAGGCGGTCACGGGCCAGGACCTGGTCGAGTGGCAGTTCCGGGTCGCCGCCGGCGAACCCCTGCCGCTGAAACAGGACCAGATCACCCTGGACGGCTGGGCGATGGAAGCGCGTGTCTACGCCGAGGATCCGGCGAAGGGTTTCCTGCCCTCGATCGGCCCGCTCGACCACTTCCGCCTGCCGCAGTCCGACGAGCTGCGCGTGGACACCGGGGTGGAGGAGGGCGGCGAGGTCAGCCAGTTCTACGACCCCATGATCGCCAAGCTGATCGTCCACGCCGAAGACCGCGAACTGGCCGCCGAGACCCTGGCCCACGCCTGCCGCGAAGTGGAGGTCTGGCCGGTGCGCACCAACGCGGCGTTCCTGGCCCGCTGCCTGGATCATCCTGATTTCGTCGGGGGCGACGTCGACACCGGCTTCATCGGCGCGCGCGAGGAGGAGCTCATCTCCGGCAAGCCGTCGTCCGACGCCGTCATCGCTGCGCTCGCCTTGGCGGCCGAGGACGCCGCCGCCAATCTCGGCCTGCCCACAGAGGGCGACCGTCTGTCGCCCTGGCAGGCCACGCCCGATGGCCTCTACGGCTTCCGCCTGAACGCCGAGCCCTTCACCGAACACCGCGTCGAGGTGAACGGCGAAACCTTCACCGGCCGGGGGCGGCCCTACATGGCCGGCCAATGGCGCTGGATGGTCGAGCACGACGGCCGGTTCGAGGAAGCCGCGGTCCTGCACGAGCAGGTGATCATCGGCGAACAGCGCGCCCTCGGTTTCGTCCGCTCGGGCGACGGCGTGGTCCTGTTCGACGACGGCGCGGCTGTCGAGGTGCGCGAGAGTGAGATCGCTGGCGGCCACGGGACCGAGGCGGACGTCTCCGGCAAGCTGACGGCGCCCATGCCGGGCAAGATCGTCCACGTCCAGGCCAACGCCGGCGACAAGGTGGCCAAGGGCGCGCCGCTGGTGGTGCTAGAGGCCATGAAGATGGAGCACGCGCTGACCGCGCCGTTTGACGGCGTGGTGGCGGAACTGCCCGTGAAAGCCGGGGAGCAGGTGACCGAGGGAACCCTGCTCGCGCGGGTGGAGGCGGATTAGCGCTGCCCTTCTCCCTCTCCGCCTGCGGAGAGGGACAGGCCGCGCAGCGGCCAGGGTGTGGCCCGTACGTCCGCCCGCAGCGTTGCCACACCCGGCGCTTCGCGCCACCCTCTCCAGAGGAGAGGGAAATTGGCGTCACCTGAGGTTCAGCGCGCGCGCACGATGCGGAAGTCGCTCACGCCGCCGGAAGCCCGGCTGTGGTCGGCGCTGAAGCTCCTGCGCGCCGAGGGCTACAAGTTCCGCCGCCAGGTTCCATATCGCGGCTATTTTCTCGATTTCGCCTGCCTGAGCCGTAAGCTGTGTGTGGAGGTAGACGGCGGCTTCCACTTCACCCCAGATCGGCTTCGCCACGATCAGGTGAGGGACGCCGTGCTCGCGGGGGACGGATTCCTCACCTTGAGGCTGGCTCCGGTTGATATCCGCGATAACCTCGACGGCATCATGATCCGGATCCGCGAAACCCTGGCACACCGATGAATTTGCCTCTCCTCTGGAGAGGGTGGCGCGAAGCGCCGGGTGTGGCTCTTTCTCATCCAAGGAGGGCGGCGAGCGGTGGTGTAGCCCGGCGGCCGGCGTTCCACACCCTGGCCGCTTTGCGGCCTGTCCCTCTCCGCTTGCGGAGAGGGAGAATGTCAGCTGCGACCTCCCTGCCCCTCGCGCCGGGGGCGAGACTCCCGCTAAACCCCACCCATGGCGCTTCACCTCATCAAGCTCTGCGTCGGCGTCGACCGGATCGAGCAGCTCACCGCCTGGGGGCGGGAGGAGCGCGGCAAGGGCCGTACGCCGATCGTTCACACGCGCATGACGCCCAAACGCCTGGCCGAACTGATGGACGGGGGTTCGCTCTACTGGGTGATCAAGGGCGTAGTGACCTGCCGCCAGCCGATCGTCGACATTCGTACGCTCGAGGACGGGACGCAGCGGTCACGCTGCGAGATCGAACTGGCCGAAGATGTCATCCGCACCGCGCCCCAGCGCCGCGGCGCCTTCCAGGGTTGGCGCTACTACGAGGGCCGGGACGTGACCCCCGACCTGCAGAGCTGGGAAGCCGGCGAACTGCCGCCTGGCCTTGCGGAGGAACTGAGGGCGCTGGGGGCCTGGTAGCCCTGCCGGAAATCCTCGTCCTTCGACAAGCTCAGGATGAGGGTTTCTCCAAGGCTGCGCCTCCAGTAGCCCTCATCCTGAGCCTGTCGAAGCACGATGGCGCCTGGCGCTACACCGCCACGTTGTCGATCAGCCGCGTCTGGCCGAGCCACGCCGCCGCCAGCACGCGGGCCGGGGCGGTGGCGGTGTGCTCGAACGGCGACAGGTCCTGGGCGGAGCGGACCGCGACGTAGTCAACGTCGCGGAAACCCGCTTCACGAACCGCCGCCTTGGCCCAGGCTTCCACCTCCGCCACCGGCTCGCCCGACCCCGCCTTCGCCGCGGCCTCCCTCAGGATCACGTTTAGCTTCGCCGCCACCGCCCGCTCCGCCGGCGCCAGGTAGGCGTTGCGCGAGCTCATGGCCAGGCCGTCCGCCTCGCGCACGGTTTCGCCCGCCAAGATCTCCACGGGCAGGTCGAGGTCGGCGGCCATGCGGCGGATGACCAGCAGCTGCTGGAAGTCCTTCTCGCCGAACACCGCCACATCCGGCTGGACCTGGTTCAGCAGCTTGGCCACGACCAGGGCCACCCCGCCGAACATCTGCGGCCGGAACCGGCCTTCGAGATCGTCGGTCACCCCCGAGACGGTCACGGCGGTGGCGAAGCCCGGCGGATACATTGTCAGCGGCGTCGGCAGAAACAGCAGATCGCAGCCGGCGGCCGCCAGCAGCTCCGCGTCCGTCGCTTCCTGGCGCGGGTAGCGGTCCAGGTCTTCGGTCGGGGCGAACTGGGTCGGGTTGACGAAGACGCTGGCGCAGACCCGGTCGCAGCGCGTCCTGGCCTGGCGGACCAGCGACAGGTGGCCTTCATGCAGGGCGCCCATGGTCGGCACGAAACCGACACTCCACCCCGCGCCGCGCCAGGCGGCGACCGCCGCGCGCAGATCGATGACGGAGCGGGCCGTGGGCAGGGGCGAAGGTGCTGACATGGTTAGGAAAACAGCCACGCTTGTTAAGGACGTTTCTGCACCGTGCTTAAAGGCGCAGGCGCTAGGGTCCGGCTTATGGACCGTAGTCGCGTTTTCCGTCTAGCCGCCGCGCTGTGCGCGGCCGCCGGCCTGTCGAGCTGCATGGAAGCCCCGAAGAACGACGGCCGCATGTTCCAGCGCTGGGCCCAGGCCATCTCCGAGATCCCCGTCACCGACGAAGCCGCGCTCGCCCGGGCGGGGGGCCGAACCGCGCCGCCCGCGAAAGCCGCGCCCGCCGAGCGCCCGGGACTGGAGTTCACCGCCGAGGCCGCCGGCCTCCGGGCGCCGATCCGCATCGCCGTGGTCGACCCGCTGGAAATGCCGAACTCGCGCGATCTCAACCTTCGCTCCGTGATCGCCACGGCGGCGCCCGCCGCGGCCCGCCTGCAGCCGGCATCCATGACCTCGGCTCCCCGCGAGGCCGCGTCCGCCATGCGCGGGTCCCACGCCGCCCGCATCGCCGCCTTCCGCAGCCGCGCCGACGCCGAGGCGCAATGGAATGCGTTGCGCGAGAGGCATCCGGCCGTGTTCGCCGGGGTGACGCCCCAGTTCGAACCCGTCGATCTCGGCGCGAAGGGGACCTGGGTCCGGCTGAAAGCCGCCGGTCTCCCCAGCCCCGAAGCCGCCGCCCGCGTCTGCCAGGCCGCCGGCGTCTCCGATCCCTGGTGCGCGAAGGGGTAGGACAACCCCCGTCTCGCCTTGTAGCCCTGCGCATCGAAGCGCGAAGCGCGCAGGCTGTGCACGAGTCCATTCGCCGCGTTGACGGAACCCCCTCGCAGGGCTCACCTCGGGACGGCCCCATTTGCTTTGAGTCGGGGCGGGGGTTCGCAAAGTGTCAGAAGCGCGCGTCATCGTCGTCGGCAACGAAAAGGGCGGGGCCGGCAAGTCCACCATCGCCATCCACCTGACCACGGCTCTGGCCTGGCAGGACGCCAAGGTCGCCATCATCGACCTGGACCTGCGACAGCAGTCGCTGGGTCGCTTCCTGGCCAGCCGCCGCGCCTGGCTGGCGGCGTCGGAAGCCACTGCGCCCATGCCGCTGGAGTTTGGGCTGGGCGACAAGCCCGCCGTGCTGGCCGAGAACGATCCGGCCGAGGCCATGCGCCGCTTCGAGGACGCCCTGGCCCAGGCCCGGGCCGAGGCCGACTTCGTGGTGCTCGACACGCCCGGCGGCGACACGCCGTTCTCGCGCGCGGCTCACGCGGCCGCCGACCTGATCATCACCCCGATGAACGACAGCTTCGTCGATTTCGACCTGCTGGGCTCGGTCGATCCGGTGACGCTCGAGCTCGGGCGGCCGTCGATCTACGCCGAGACGGTGTGGAACGCCCGCAAGGCGCGCGCCCTGACCGACGGGCGTTCGATCGACTGGATCGTGCTGCGCAACCGCCTCGCTGTCACCGAGGCCCGCAACCGCAAGCGTCTGGACGAGCGTATCCAGGCGCTGAGCCGACGTGTCGGCTTCCGGGTCGGACCCGGGCTGCGCGACCGCGTCATCTATCGCGAGCTGTTCCCCTTCGGCCTGACCGTGGCCGACCTGTCGCCGCAGATCCGGCCCGTCGCCGTGTCACTGGCCCATGTGGCCGCGCGCCAGGAGCTGCGCTCGCTGCTGCAGTCGCTGAATCTGGAAACCCGCCCGTTGACCGCGACCGCCGCCTGAGCCCATGGCTGGGCGGTGATCTACCTCCTGGCCATCGCAGTCCTCGGCGCCCTCATCTGGCTCGGCCGCCGCGGCCCGAAGAAGCCCAACGAATGGCGCGCCGCCGCCGGCATCATCGGCATCGCCTGCGTGGTCGCCGGCGTGGCCACCGCCATCCGCGGGCTGGTGCCGGCCGGCGTCATCATTACCGTGGTGGGCCTGGCCATCAGTCTGGCGGCGCGGCGGACCATCGCCGTGCCCTGGGGCCCCATGACCGAGGCCCAGGCCCGCCGCATCCTCGGGGTCGGGGAGGGGGCGACGGCGGATGAGATCCAGGCCGCCTATCGTTCGCAGATGCGAGACGCACACCCCGACCGCGGAGGCCAGGCGGCGGAGGCGGCGCGGCTCAACGCCGCCCGCGACCGGCTGTTGAAGACCCCGCGCAGGGCCGCGTCATAACCAAAGCGTGATCGGCCAGGGCCGGCCTCAGCCGGCCTTCAGCACCAGGCAGGGCACCTTCTTGGCCTTCAGGGTCTCGCACGCCGCCTTGGCGGCGTCCTGGGTCAGGTGCAGGTAGCGGGTGCGGTACCAGCCGCTGGCGGTCTGCACCTGGCCCTCGGCCTCGCCGAAGTGGTCGGAGAACCGCTTGCCCACCTGCTTGAGCCAGGCGTTGGCGTCGCCGCGGGTCTTGAAGGCGCCGACCTGCACGGCCCAGGTGGCGTTCGGGTCGCGTTTGGGCTTGGTGGCGGCAGGCTTCGGCTTGGCCGTGGCGGGCTTGGTCGCCGGCGGCTTGGGCGCCTCGACCGGGACCATGGCGGCCAGCACCATCTCGCGCGGCTCTTCCTGGGGGTCCGGGATCGGGCGCATGGTGGCCGATCCCTGGCGGCCGCGCAGGGCGGCGGCGTTCAGGTCGCCGGTCAGGTCGCGCGAACGGACGGCGGCCGGGGCGGGGGTCGAGGGCGGGGTGCGGTCGCCCTGGCTGAGTTCGGCGTAGCTGACCGGGCCCTCGGGCATGGGCGGGTTGAACATGGCCTGGGCGACGGTGATCAGTTCGCCGCGCTCGCGGCGGCGGATGACGTCGAAGCCGGCGTTCAGCAGCTCGGCCACGTGGTTGTTGCGCGCCGCGGTCGAGGATCCGCCCAGCATCACCGTGATCAGCCGGCGACCGTCGCGCACGCTGGAAGCCACGAGGTTGTAGCCCGATGCGTTGGTGAAGCCGGTCTTCATGCCGTCGACGCCGGGCATGGAGTGCAGCAGCCCGTTGGTGTTGCGCATCTCGCGCCCCTGGAACACCCAGGTCTTCTGGCTGAAGTAGGGGTAGTACTGCGGATAGTCGCGCATCACCGCGCGAGCCAGGATGGCGATGTCGCGGGCGCTGGAGATCTGGCGGCTGTCGGGCAGGCCGTGCGGATTGACGAAGCGGGTCTGGGTCATGCCCAGTTCCTGGGCCTTGATGGTCATCAGGGCGGCGAAGCGGGACTCCGACCCGCCGACCTTCTCGGCCAGGGCCACGGCCACGTCGTTGGCCGACTTGATGGCCAGCGCGCGGATGGCGTCGTCCACCGACAGGGTCTGGCCGGCCGGCAGGCCCAGCTTGGACGGCGGCTGGGCCGCGGCGCGGGGCGACATCATGACCCGGTCGTCGAGGCTGATGCGGCCCTCGGCCAGCGCCTCGAAGGTCAGGTAGAGCGTCATCACCTTGGTGATCGAGGCGGGATAGCGGCGGTCGTCCGCGCGGCGGGCGTAGAGCACTTCGCCGCTCTCGGCGTCCACGACGATGGCGGCGTATTTCGCGGAGTCCGCAGGGCTTGCGTGGGCGGGGGCGACCCCCAGGCCTAGCGGCGCGAGCACCGTGGCGATGGCGATGAGAAGCGCGAAGGCTAGCCGGCGGGCGGGTGTGATCATGACAACGTCCGTCGCAAAAATGCACACAGGACGTCCGTCCCTGTGACGCCCCGAAGTCCTTTATGATCCGTTCAGAACGGTTTCTCTAGGGTAAACAAGCGTGGCGCGAGTTTTTGCCGCGCAGCGTCGCAGGCCCGATTCCGCCGGGGTTTCCGGTGAAATGGTGCAGTGCACAAAAATTCTTGACAGATGTTCGCACATGCGGGATAACGGCGCCATCCCAACACGCGCGGCCCCCGCCGCCGCATCCGAACTCAGGAGTGACGACATGAAAAAGGCCGCCGAAACCATCCAGGACACCACCGAGCGCTTCACCGCCGCTGGCGACCAGGCTTTCCGTGAAGGCGTCGAGAAGTCGCTGGGCGCGCTGAACGAAGTCAACGCCGCCGGCAAGCGCAACCTGGAAGCCGTCGTCGAGTCCGTCACCGCGGCCACCCGCGGCGCCGAGACCCTGGGCGCCCAGACCCTGGCCTTCACCAAGAAGAACTGGGAAGACAGCGTCAACGCCGCCCAGGCCCTGGCCCAGGCCAAGTCGGTCCAGGAAGCTATCGAAGTCCAGACCACCTGGGCCAAGAGCGCCATCGAATCGTACCTGGCCGAAATGACCCGCGCGACCGACATCGTGTCAGCCTCGGTGAAGGACAGCTTCAAGCCGCTGAACGAGCGCGCCACCGCCGCCGTCGAGCGCTTCCAGTCCGCGCGCTAAGCCGCAGACTGCAGACTGAGCCTTTGGAGGCCCGGGACGGGGAACCGTCCCGGGCCTTCGCATTTTAACCGTCTCGAAGCTTCGTCATGCGACGTTAAGCATGTGGGGCTTTCGTCTCGGCCCCTTCCAAAGAGCCGGAGTTGTCATATCTAATCCACGAGTCCGGGCTGTAGCCCATCTAAGTCGGGGATCGCGTCGGTGACCGAGCGTAAGCAAGGCGATCAGGGACAGAACGGCGCCACAGGCGTCGTCACGGAGGTCAAGCCGAAGGTAGCCAAGCCTTCGCTTTACCGCGTGCTGATCCTGAACGACGACTACACCCCGATGGAGTTCGTGGTTTACGTCCTCGAGCGGTTCTTCAACAAATCCCGCGAGGACGCGACCCGCATCATGCTGCACGTGCACCAGCACGGCGTCGGCGTGTGCGGCGTGTTCACCTACGAAGTGGCCGAGACCAAGGTGGCGCAGGTGATCGACACCGCGCGCCGGCATCAGCACCCGCTCCAGTGCACCATGGAAAAAGACTAGGAGCCGCCAGTGCCGTCCTTCTCGCGTCACCTCGAAGAGACCCTTCACCGGGCGGTGGCCTACGCCAACGAGCGCAGCCACGAATACGCCACCCTCGAGCACCTGCTGCTTGCGCTGGCCGACGATCCCGAGGCGCAGACCGTCCTGCGCGCCTGCAGCGTCGACCTGAACGTGCTGAAGGCGGGGCTGTCCAACTACGTCGACCATGAGCTGACCGCCCTGGTGGTCGAGGACGGCGAGGACGCCAAGCCGACCGCGGGCTTCCAGCGCGTCATCCAGCGCGCGGTCATCCACGTGCAGTCGTCCGGCCGCGACGAGGTCACCGGCGCCAACGTGCTGGTCGCCGTCTTCTCCGAGCGCGAGAGCCACGCCGCCTATTTCCTGCAGGAGCAGGAGATGACCCGCTACGACGCGGTCAACTTCATCGCCCACGGCATCGCCAAGAAGCCGGGCGCCTCCGAGCCGCGCGCGGTCAAGGGCGCGGCCACCGAGGAGGCCGACGAGCGCACCACGCGGCCCGGCGCCGGCGAGGCGCTTGAGGCCTACTGCGTCGACCTCAACGAGAAGGCCCGCGAGGGCAAGGTTGACCCGCTGATCGGCCGCACGGCCGAGGTCGAGCGCGCCATCCAGATCCTGTGCCGCCGCACCAAGAACAACCCGCTGCTGGTCGGCGACCCGGGCGTGGGCAAGACGGCCATCGCCGAGGGCCTGGCCCGCAAGATCGTCACCGGCGAGGTGCCCGACGTGCTGGCCGACGCCACCATCTACTCGATGGACATGGGCGCGCTGCTGGCCGGCACCCGCTACCGCGGCGACTTCGAGGAGCGGGTCAAGCAGGTGGTCAAGGAACTGGAGGCGCATGACAACGCCATCCTGTTCATCGACGAGATCCACACGGTGATCGGCGCGGGGGCCACCTCCGGCGGGGCCATGGACGCGTCCAACCTGCTCAAGCCGGCGCTGGCCTCGGGCACGCTGCGCTGCATGG
>JAEZEZ010000048.1 GCA_023432855.1 Pseudomonadota bacterium
GCGATAGACCGCGGGCGCCGCGACGCCCAGCCGCGCCCGCGCCGCCTCCAGCGGTTCGGCGAACAGCGCCTCGTAGTCGAGCGCCGGCAGCCAGGCGGCGCGGCGGCCGTTCCGCCACGCCTCCATCACCGCCCGGATGGCCGGCACGGCCCGGTTCTCCCGCGCGATCTCGCGCGCCGCCCCCAGGCCGATGAAGATGAAGCCCAGCTGCCGCGTCTGGGGGTAGGAGAAGGCCACCACGCACGCCTCGCCCAGCGCGTCGGTCTCGTAGCCCGTCAGCACGTGCCAGATGTCGTGCAGGTCGCGCAGCCGGCGCGCGTACCACGCCACCGGGTGGGCCGCGGCCATGTAGGGCAGCACCTCACGCTCGACCCGCGCCAGGCCGTCGGGCTCGAACCCCCGCGCGGCCAGGAAGTCGCGGTACGCCGCCCCCACCGTGCCCGGCGCGAACCCGTCGAGCCACGCCCGGTCCTGCAGCCGCTCGACCATCTCGCGCCCCAGATAGGCCTGCCGCGCCCCCTCGGGATCGCGCAGCATCCGCTGGTAGCCGTCCGAGAGCGCGCGGCCGGTCAGCGCGCTCATGATCTCGAACACCTGGGCGGTGTCCTCCTTGTCGCGGATCAGCCGGTTGAACGCCCGCAAGGCCCGGACCGGCTGCAGGCGCAGCGCCTCGGGGCGCAGGAAGGGGCTGTCGGGCTGGACGGCGGCGGGCTCGGTCATGGCGGGACGCACACGGTTCACCCGACCATGCACCCGTTGACGCCGGGGAAATCAAGGGGGCGGAGGCCTTTCGGGGACTGGATGGCGCCGCAGGCGGCTTCCTGTCCCCGAACGCAACGGAGCGGCCCCCCACGGCGGAAACGGCCTGCGGCCGGATTGTCCACGGAAAACACGGAAATCACGGAAGAAGATCGCCTTCGGCGAGTCCACGAACCACACGAAAAGCACGAACGGGACGCGGGTCGCCGCGCCTTCGCAGCGTCGAGGTCGGAGCGGCTGGGTTCCCGTATGCCCGCCGTATTCCCAGGTGGCGGTGGACCTAGCGGAGGATTTGCACTGACTCCGCAGTGAGGAAAATCGGGCGGCGATACGGCGCGCACTTATCGATATCGCCGGAAAGCGCGTCACCGGCCCAGCACCCATTCGGGACGTCGATTTGGCCGCTCAGGAGGGCCAAGAACTCCCCCCGAAGTTGTTCGTCAACTCCGCAGCGCTCCGGAATCAGCGCCACGTCCCTCCTATCGCCGGCGAAGCCCCTAGGGTAGGCAACGCAAAGTTCTCTCCCGAGAACTAACGTGACCGGACCACAGAACTTCTTTCCGTGAAACTTCGATGGCTCGGCGAACACAGCTCCCAGTTCATCACTACAATTCGCCGAAAGGGAACCGGCGGGCTTGCTCAATAAGGGCGCTTGGCATGACACCAACGCGCCGGCTGCAACGAAGCAAATTAGAACACGACCCAAGGATACCTCCACTCAAACAAGTGGGGACACACGTCACTTAAAACCTTACTCTAGATGCCGTCATTCCGGAAAGGCGGCGGGCCTCGGCCCGGGAGTACGGGGACCCGATACACATTTCCCTCGCCACCCTCGCCGCCATCCCCGGACCTGTTCCGGGGATCCATGGTGGAGGCGGGCCTGGCGGGCATCGGCGTCGCGGCGCCGGCCGGGCCCGAAATACGGGGACGCGATACCTATTCCCCCGTTCCGCGACGTCAGGCCTGAGCGAGGCAGATCCCTCGGCTGACCCGGGCCAGTCCGTCCCCAAACCTCATGGTGGAGTGACGCGCCCGGCCGACGAGGGCGCGAAGCTCCGCCATAGGGTTGGGGGAACTGCAGGCCGTGCGGGCAGATGAGAAGCCTGTGGTCCGGAAGGCTGTCCGGAGGTCACCACGGAAGCGCGGGCATTGGAAGGTCGCGGGGATTAGGTATCGTGTCCCCGTATTCACGAGGTATCGTGTCCCCGTATTCACGCCGGAGGGGCGCGGCCGACGCAGGGCGCTGGAGGGGTAATCCGATGCAGGCTGAGCGGTTCGAGATGCGGCCGGCGGCGCCCGGGGACCTGGCGCCCCTGGCCGGGCTGTGGCTGCAGGGCTGGCGCGACGGGCATGCGGCCATCACGCCGGCCGCGCTGGCCAGGCTGCGCACGCTGGAGAGCTTCACCGAGCGGCTCGAGCGCGCCCTGCCCGATGTCCGGGTCGCCGGGCCGGTCGGCGCGCCCATGGGCTTCCACCTGATCAAGGGCGAGGAGCTGAACCAGTTCTACGTCGACGCCCGGGCCCGCGGCTCGGGCCTCGCCGCACGCCTGCTGGAGGACGCGGAAGCGTGCTTCCGCGGGGCGGGGGTCGCGCGGCCCTGGCTCGCGTGCGCGATCGGCAATGACCGCGCAGCGCGCTTCTACGAGAAGTCCGGCTGGACGCGGACCGGCGTGGAGCGCGTCCCCACGGAGACCTCCGAGGGACCGTTTCCGCTGGATGTCTGGCGGTACGAGAAGCGGCTGGGGGGCTGAGCGGGGCGTTGCAACGGAAGAACCGCCTGCCCACGTCGCGTTTCCCCCTCTCCCTCCGGCGTCGGGCTGCTCTAGGCCCCCCGGTCGGCGCCGGAGCGCCTAGAGCAGCCCGACCAGGCGCGCGGTTTGATAGAGGGCCACCAGCAGCACCAACCCGCCCACTGCGAACGTCAGCGGCCGCAGGGGCACGACGCGGACCACGAACCCCGCCAGCGGCGCGGCCAGGACGCCGCCGATGATCAGGCCGCCGACGGCCCATGCGTGCTGGGCCACGCCTTCCGCCTCCTTCCAGTGGCCGCTGAGCAGCGCCGCCAGGAAGGTCGCCGATATGGCCGAGGTGACGAAGAACTCCGCGGCGTTGGCCGTGCCGATCGACTTGCGGGTGTCGTCCCCCGCGCCGACCAGGGTGGTGGTCACCGACGGGCCCCAGCCGCCGCCGCCCACCGCGTCGAAGAAGCCGCCGAAGAGGCCCAGGCCCGGCGCCAGCTTCCAGGGAAAGGGCCGCACCGGCCTCGCCCCGCGCCACGCCCGCCACAGGATGACCAGGCCCATGATCGCCAGATAGCCGGTTATCCACGGCTTGATGATGTCCCCGTCGATCGAGGTCAGCACGAAGGCGCCGAGCGCGCCGCCGACCACCCCGCCCAGCGCGAGCGGGACGAACAGCTTCCAGTTCACGTTCCTGTTGACGGCGTGCGAGCCGGCCGAGGTGGCCGTGGTGAAGACCTCGGCGGCGTGGACGCTGGCCGAGGCCGTGGCGGGCGGAACGCCGAACGACAGCAGCACGGTGGTGGAGATCACCCCGTAGGCCATGCCCAGCGAGCCATCGACGATCTGGGCGAGAAATCCGACCACCGCGAACAGGATCAGGTCTTCCATTGGGTCCTCCGACAGGCGCGGCGGAAGAGGAAGGGTGAATTCCTAGTGAGTCAATAGGCATTCATCGGCCGGGCCGTTCGGAGCCCCTCTGTCACGATGGCGTCGGCTTCGATCTCGACCAGCCAGTCGGGGTCGATGAAGGCCGAGACCTGGACGAAGGTGGAGGCGGGGCGGATGTCGGCGAAGACCTCGCCGTGGGCGCGGGCGGCGTCGCGCCAGCGGGCGATGTCGGTGAGCATGACGCGGGTGCGGACGACGTCCTTCAGCGAGCAGCCCGCGTCGGCGAGCGCGCGGGCGACGATCTCAAGACAGAGCCGGGTCTGGGCGTGGACGTCGCCGGGATGGGCGGCGCGACCGTCCGGCCCGATGGGGGCCGTGCCGGCCACCGCCACGTGGGCGCCCGTGCGGACGGCGCGGCTGAAGCCGATCTGCGGTTCGAGCGGCGAGCCGGAGCTTACGAGGATGCGGCGGGTCATGGCGGGTCTTCCGGGCGGAGCGCCACCATTCCCCGGATCGCGCCTGTGCGGAAGGCGGCGTGGGCTTTTCCCTACGGCGGTTGTCAGTTGAACGGCCGTCGCCGCGGCCCTCTATGGCCGGACAGGAGGATTTCACATGCGGATCATCGGGATCGCGGCCGTGGCCGCGGCGGGGGCGGCGGCGCTGCTGGCCGCGGGGCAGGCGCAGGCGGCGGGCGAGCTGTGCCCGACGGTGAAGAAGATCGTGGCCGCGGCCGACGCGACGCCGACGTGGCAGGGGGTCTCGCGCGGGGCGACCGGGACGGCGGTTCCGGCGGGCTTCGGAAACTGTGTGACGTCCGCCTATTCGGGCTCGGCCGACTACAACTGCGATCTGCAGGGCGTCACGGCCCAGACGGTGAACGCGAAGTACGACAGGCTGGTCGCCGAGCTGAACGCCTGCCTGGCGACGGCGCCGCAGGTCGAGGGCGACGACATCGCCACCTACACCCGTTGGCGCGCGCCCGCCGGGGTGGAGGTGACGGCCACGAAGGTGGTGCAGGCCAACGCCGACAACTTCGCCGTCGGCCTGGGCGTGCGGCGGCCGTTCTAGGGGGCTGACCTGCCTTTCCTTCCTCGGAGGGAAGGAGGGCCCCGCGCATCGGAGGCGCGGCAGCGCCGGAGATCCTTGCGCGGGAGGAAGAGTGGCATGCGCGCAGCGCACTTCTTCCACCGTCGCTGGCGGGCTGACGCCCGTTCCCTTTCTTCCTCCGGCATGGGCCTGCGCCCCCGCCTTCGCGGGGGCTCCGACATGCCGGGACATCCTTCCCTCCCGGGAGGGAAGGAGGGATGGCGGCGTCAGGAAACGGGCCGTCGCGGCCGTTCAGCGGCGTGCTAGGTTCGCGGCCATGTCCACCCTTCGCAAGCGTTCGATCCTGCTGGCCGGCCACGCCACCTCGGTGGCGCTGGAGCCGGAGTTCTGGGCGGTGCTGGACGACTGGGCGAAGGCCGAGGGGCTGAGCCTGGCGGGGCTGCTGCAGCGGCTGGACGCCGGGCGCGGACGCCGGCCGCTCGCCTCGGCCTGCCGGGTGGCGGCGCTGGAGCGCGTGCGCGGGGGTTAGGGATTCTCCCCTTCTCGCCTGGCGAGAAGGAAGGGCCCCGCGCATCGGAGGCGCGGCAGCGCCGGAGATCCTTGCGCGGGAGGAAGAGTGGCATGCGCGAAGCGCACTTCTTCCACCGTCGCTGGCGGACGCTTCGCGTCCGTTCCCACTCTTCCTCCGGCGTGCGCCTGCGCCGCGATGCGGCTCCGGCACGCCGGGACCTCCTTCTCGCCCTAGCGAGAAGGATGCAGGGGCGCGCTACCGCTTCTTCTCTTCCACCCAGACCTCGGGCGGGGCTTCGACCACGGGCGGGTCGATGCGGTCGGGGCCGGGGATCGGCGGGGGTTCGGGTTCGACCGGGGGCCGCGGGGCGTCGGGCTGGCCGCAGGCGGAAAGGACGAACGCGGCCGCCGGCAGGATCGCCGAAGCCGCGCCGGTCAGGCGGAAACGCATCCGCCCGGCCTCGTCAGTTGGAGGGCGCGGGCGGCGCCGGGAGCTCGGGGGCGTTGATGTTGACGTCCACCTCGTCCGGGATGGCGGGGACGGCCTCGGGCGTCTGGCCGCCGGACATCATGAACCAGGCGATGATGGCCACCACCACCAGCAGGCCGCCGACGAGGAAGGCCAGCCAGGGCGTCGCGCCGGATTCCTTGGTGGTCGTGTGGGTGGTCGAGCTCGCGACCGTGGTCGGTTCTTCAGCCATGGGGAATCTCGCTCCTCTGATCGCGGGAGAGAACGGCGAGCTTGGCCGGGGGTTCCGCGGGGGGGGGCATCCCGGGGGGCGGCCCTGACCTTTTCAAATTATCCGTCATCCTCGGGCGAAGACCCGAGGACCCAGCAAGCGCGACGCTGGTTGCAGGCGTGGCTTCGCCTTCATCGAGGGAGGAGCTGCTGGGTCCTCGGGTCTGCGTATCCGTCTTCGACGGATCCTCCGCCCGAGGATGACGGATGTCGATATTGCCGAGAGGGGCGGCTCCTCTAACCCCCCAGCTCGCACCACACCGGGGCGTGGTCGCTGGCGTTTTCGGCGGCGCGGGGCCAGCGGTGGACGCCGGCGGCCTTCAGGCG
>JAEZEZ010000052.1 GCA_023432855.1 Pseudomonadota bacterium
TGACCACCCAACGCGATCTGGCGCTGGCCTATTCGCCCGGCGTGGCCGTGCCGGTGCTGGCGATCGCCCAGGATCCGGACCTGGCCTACGAGTACACCTCCAAGGGCAATCTGGTGGCGGTGATCTCCAACGGCACGGCGATCCTGGGGCTCGGCAACCTGGGCGGCTTGGCCTCCAAGCCGGTGATGGAAGGCAAGGCGGTGCTGTTCAAGCGCTTCGCCGACGTGGACGCCATCGATGTCGAGGTGGCCACCACCGATCCCGACGAGTTCATCACGGTCGTGAAGAACATCGGGATGACCTACGGCGGCATCAATCTCGAGGACATCAAGAGCCCCGAATGCTTCATGATCGAGAGCGAGCTGCAGGGGCTGCTCGACATCCCGGTCTTCCATGACGACCAGCACGGCACGGCGATCATCTCGGCCGCGGGGCTGATCAACGCCTGCGAGATCACCGGGCGGCGCCTGGATGAGGTGAAGGTGGTGCTGTCGGGCGCAGGCGCCGCCGGCCTCAGCTCGATCGGACTGATGAAGGCCATGGGGGTCAAGGCCGAGAACACGGTGATCCTCGACCGTGACGGCGTCGTCTACCGCGGGCGCGAAAACGTCGATCAGTGGAAGGCCGCCCACGCCACCGACACCCCGCACCGAAGCCTGGCCGAGGCCATCAAGGGGGCCGACGTGTTCCTGGGCCTTTCGGCCAAGGGCGTACTGACGAAGGAGATGGTCGCCTCGATGGCGCCGCGTCCGATCATCTTCGCCATGGCCAATCCGGATCCCGAGATCACGCCGGAAGAGGTGATGGAGGTCCGCGACGACGCCATCATCGCCACCGGCCGGTCGGACTATCCGAACCAGGTCAACAACGTTCTGGGCTTCCCCTACATCTTCCGCGGCGCGCTCGACGTGCGCGCCCGGCAGGTGAACCACGAGATGAAGATCGCCTGCGCCGAGGCGCTCGCGCGGCTGGCGCGCGAGGACGTGCCGGACGAGGTCGCCGCCGCCTACCAGGGCCGCCGGCTGAAGTTCGGGCCCGACTACATCATCCCCTCGCCCTTCGATCCCCGCCTGATCTGGTACGTCCCGCCGTTCGTGGCCGAGGCCGCCATGAAGACCGGCGTGGCGCGCAAGCCGATCGAGGACATGGACGCCTACCGCGCGGGCCTGCGCCGGCGGCTCGACCCGTCCGCCTCCCTGCTGCAGGGCATCTCCGCAGCGGTAACCGCTGCGCCGAACAAGCGGGTGGTCTTCGCCGAGGGCGAGGAGACTTCGGTCATCCGCGCCGCCTACGCCTTCAAGACCCAGGGCCTGGGCACGCCGATCCTGGTCGCGCGCGAGGAGCTGGTCCGGCGCAACGCGGCCGAAGCCGGGCTGGACTTCGACGAGCTGGGCATCGAGATCATCAACGCCCGCCTGTCCGACCGGAACCAGGAGTACGTTGAGGCGCTCTACGCGCGGCTGGCCCGGGTCGGCTACCTGCGCCGCGATGTGCAGCGGTTGATCAATCTTGACCGCAACAGCTTCGCCGCCTCCATGGTCAAGGCCGGACACGCCGACGCCATGGTCACGGGGGTCACCCGCAGCTTCGACCAGTCGCTGGCAGACATCCGTCGCGTGCTGGATCCGGTCGGGCGGGTGATGGGCATCTCGGTTGTCCTGGCGCGCGGCCGCACCCTGTTCGTGGCCGACACCTCGCTCACCGAGGTGCCGGTGCCCAGCGACCTCGTCGACATCGCCATGCAGGCCGCGCGGACCGTCCAGCGGCTTGGCCGCAAGCCCCGCGTCGCCTTCCTCTCCTATTCGACCTTCGGCAATCCGGCCGGCGAGCGGGGCGCACGCGTCCGCGAGGCGGTGCGGATGATGGACCAGCGCACCGACGTCGACTTCGAGTACGAGGGCGAGATGCCCCCGGACGTCGCGCTAAATCCGGACCTGTGGGCCAACTACCCGTTCCAGCGCCTGACCGGCCCGGCCAACGTGCTGATCATGCCGGCCATCCACTCCGCCTCGATCTCCACCAAGCTGGTGCAGGCGGTCGGCGGGGCCACCGTCATCGGCCCGCTGCTGCTGGGCTTCGAGCGGGCGGTGCAGATCGCGCCGCTGTCGGCCTCGGTCAGCCAGATCATCACCGCGGCCACCTTCGCCTGCTACGAGGGCGGCGCGCGGGACTGAGGCCCGCTCAGTTCTTCGGCTTCACGAGTTCCGGCTCTCCTTCCGGGGTGTCGGCCGCCGTCGGGGCGACGCCCGCCGTCCCCTTGGCCTTGATCGCCTCCTGCCGCGCCGCGACCACGAAGGCCAGCACGATGGCGAAGACGCCGATGATCGTGGAGTAGGTGAAGAAGACGATGTAGCCCGCCCCGAGCGCCGCCGGGGTGACGCCGCTGGTCTGGGCGCCGGTCGCCAGCACGCCGGGGCCCATGTGGGCGAACAGGCCCTTCAGGGGGGCGAACATCCCGCCGGCCTCCGCCGCCCGGGCCGACCCTTCGACGATGCGGCCCGACTGGGCGGCGATCAGCTTGCCCGGCAGGGCGTAGAGGGAGCTGAACAGGGCGTATTGGGTGGCGGTGAAGCCGATGCTGGTCAGGCTCGACATGTAGGCGATCAGCGCCGTGCCGGCGAAGCCGCTGGCGGCGTTGTCCACCCCGATGGCCACGAACAGCGCGGGAAGGCTCGGACCCTGGGTGGCGAGCCACGCGAACACGATGTTCGACAGGGGGCTGGCGAAGGCGCCGATGACCATCGTCCGGATCAGCCCGAGGCGGGCGACCGAGTAGCCCCCGATGCCCACGCCCACGACGCTGGCGATGACGCCGAACACCTTCCGCACCTCGGCGAGCTCGGTCTTGGTGAAGCCGAGGTCGAGGTAGAAGGGGTTCATGATGTTCAGGACGAAGTCGGCCAGGCGGTAGAAGCAGATCAGCGCCAGGATCAGGACGGCAAGACTGCCGAAACGGTCGAAGAAGTCCTTCAGGGGCGCCCCGAACGAACCAGCCAGATAGGCGCCAGGCCGCGTGCGCACGCCCGGGATCGGCCAGCAACTGAGCAGCAGGCCGCCCAGACCCACCGCGACGAGCCCGACCTGGAGATAGACGCCCAAGGTCTCGTGCTTGACCGCGCCTTCCCACGCCTCCGCCGAACCGCCCAACCCGGCCACCAGCCACGACAGGATCTGGGGCTGGGCCGTCATCCCCACCCCCATCACCAAGGCCATCAGCACGATCAGGGCCAGCCGGACGACCCACTCCACCTTCTCCAGCATCGGCCGGGAAGGGACGTCGCCGACGGGAATGGGGCGGATCGTGTGCTGCTTTTCGCGCGGCGCCATCAACACGCCGAGCACGCCGAAACCCATCAGCGCCGCCATCACCGCGTAGGAGAAGTTCCAGTTGTAGAGGTCGGCCAGCAGGAGCGGCGCCGCGCCCGCCACGATCATGGCGACCCGGTAGCCCCACTGATAGGCGGCGGCCATCGCCCCCTGCCGCGTTTCCCCCGCCGCCTCGATGCGCCACGCGTCGATGACGATGTCCTGGGTCGCGCCGAAGAAGCCGACCAGCACGGCGAACGCCGCCACGGCCGTAAGGGCGGATGCGGGATTCGACCCCGCAATCAGCCACAGCCCGAGGATCACCACCGCCTGGGTGACCAGCATCCAGGAGCGCCGGTGGCCGAGGAGTTTCGTGAGCACCGGGATGGTCGTGCGGTCGACCAGCGGCGCCCAGACGAACTTCAGCGCGTACGTCAGGGTCGCCAGAGCGAAGAAGCTGATGACTGCCAGGGTCTGCCCGCTCTCGCGGAGCCACGCCGACAGGGTGTCGAAGATCAGCAGGTTCGGCATGCCGGCCGAGAAGCCCAGCAGCAGCATGACGAACACGCGGCGTTCGCCGTAGACCTTGATCGATTCCCAGGTGCTCAGCCGCTCGGGCTCGGCGGCCGCGGCGCTCTTGTCGGTCATCGGAAGGCTCCCCCGGGAGAGCGCCCCCCGGCGCCCCAAATCAGGAGGCGAGCTTTACCCGCCCGTCGCGGTTCGTCCAGCGGATCAGCATGGCCCGCAGCGCCGCGGGCTCCAGCGGCTTGGTCAGGAAGGCGTTCATGCCCGAATCCAGGCAGGCGCGCCGGTCCTCCTCGAAGGCGTTGGCGGTGAGCGCGATGATCGGCGTGCTGTCCTCGCGGGCCCGCAGCGCCCGCGCGGCGGCCGGCCCGTCCATGCCGGGCATGCGCATGTCCATGAGCACCAGGTCGTATCGCCCGCGGGCCAGCGCCTCGAGCGCCTCTTCGCCGGAGCCCGCCAGCTCCACGCTGCAGCCTTCGCGCTTCAGCAGGGTCTGCACCAGCAGGGCGTTGACGGGGTTGTCCTCGACCAGCAGCACCCGCACCCCGGCCACGCCCGCCGCCGCCACGCGCTCGTCGTCCGCTCGCGGTCCGGACGCCGCCGGCGCGCCCGGCGCGATGGCCAGCACCCGCTCGGCCAGCGAGACCCGGCGCAGCGGCTTGATCAGGTAGCCCGAGTATCCGGCTCCCCGATACTTCTCGATCAGGTGCCGCTCCTCGGCCTTCAGCAGGATCAGCGCCTTGCGGCCCCGCGGCTTCAGCGCCAGGGGCCGGTCGCCCGCCAGCGCATGGTCGACCAGCACCGGCGCCTCCTCGGGGGCCCGCGCCAGCACCGCGTCCAGGTCGCCGTCGCACAGCGCCTGGCCGCCCGCCGCCGCCACCTGGGCGCAGGCCGCGTCGCGCACCTGGGCCGAGGGCGAGGCCACCACCACGCTCACGCCGTCCAGCGGCGCCCCCCGGTTGGCGGGGCCCGCGACGTCGAAGGTCGCCTCGAACCAGAACAGGGCGCCTTCGCCGGGCTTGCCCTCCACCCCGACGTCGCCGTCCATGGCCTCGACCAGCCGCTTGACCACCGCCAGGCCCAGGCCCGCGCCGCCGTAACGGCTGGCGTGCTGGGGATCGGCGTGGCCGAACTCCTCGAAGATGCGCTCGCGCGCATGGGCCGGCACCCCGGGCCCGGTGTCGGCGACGGTGAAGCGCAGGCGTGTCCGCGACCCCTTGGCCTTGGCGGCGACGCGGATCAGCACCCCGCCGGTCTCGGTGAACTTGGCGGCGTTGCCCGCCAGGTTGAACAGGATCTGGCGCAGGCGGCCGTCGTCGGCGACCACGTCCGGCACGTCGCCGTCCACGGCCCAGGCGATCTCCAGCCCCTTCTCGTGGGCG
Source organism: Pseudomonadota bacterium (assembly GCA_023432855.1). Lineage (GTDB taxonomy): Bacteria > Pseudomonadota > Alphaproteobacteria > Caulobacterales > Caulobacteraceae > JAEZEZ01. The sequence goes on from JAEZEZ010000052.1 coordinate 5,214, forward strand.
CGTGGGCTCAGCAGTTCCGCGACGCCCTGCACCAGCGCCTCGATGTCCACGGGCGCGCATTCGAGCTCGAGCTTGCCCGCCTCGATGCGTGCGAAATCCAGCAGGTCGTTGACCAGGCCCAGCATGTGCTCGGCCGAGGCCCGGGCGGCGGTGACATAGGCCTTCTGCGCCCCGTCCATGCGGGTCCGCGCCAGCAGCCCGAGCATCCCGATCACCCCGTTCAGCGGTGTCCGCATCTCGTGGCTCATGAGACGCAGGAACTCCTCCCGCTGCTTCAGCCGGCCCTGTTCCTCCACGGACATCCGATCCCCCGACGCACAGGCCCCGACTGTGCAGCCCCGATCGTTAACGGGTGCTGATCAGGCGTAGCTGTTTGCGGGGGGATAGGGAGGGGGCAAGAATGGCCACGAAAAACACGAAAGATCACGAAAGGCGACGTGCGGCGGGGATGCGTGCCGCCTTCCTGAGCCCGAGATTCGACGCGCCTGTGGCGCGTCCTTCACTGTCCGCTGTCACCGGCGCTGATTTCGTGATCTTTCGTGCTGTTCGTGGCCAGAATCCCCGGCCCAGCCTCACTGCAGTTGGATCAAAGCACGAGGCGCTGAACGCGCGCCTTTGGTGAGCCGCCGAAGTTCACGAGCAAGCCAAGTCGCAGACCCGTCGCCTTGAGATAGTTCAGGAGCTGCGCACGGTGTTCGGGCGCAAACTCGCGCACCGCCTTTAGCTCGAGGAGAATGCGTCCATAGCAAACCATGTCGGGCACGTAAGTGTGCTGCAGACGTGTTCCCTTGTAGGAGATGCCCAGCGGGGCCCCCACCTCGAAGGGAATGCCGCGTGCCCGGAATTCGAGCGCGAGGCTCTCCTGGTACACAGCTTCGAGAAAGCCGGGGCCTAGCTCGCGGTATACCTCGAAGATCGCGCCCTGGATGCGAAACACTTCCTCGGCATGGAGGAGGCGTTCAGCCACCGGTTCGTCCTGAGGCTCCACCTCACACCCCCGCTCGCATGCGCTCTGCGGGGGAGGCGGGTTCGAGGGCGTTGCGGCGGTGGACGAGGGCTTCGGCGATGTGGCGGCGCAGGACGGCGGTGGAGCCTTCCAGGTCGGCGATGGTGCGGGCGAGACGTAGGGTGCGGGTCCACCCCCGCGCCGTCAGGCCGCCCAGCTCCGCCGCCCTGGTCAGCAGCGCGCGCCCCGCCTCGTCCGGCGCGCCGATCTTCTCCAGCGCCGCGCCCGAGGCCGTGGCGTTCAGGCCCGCCTCTTCCGGCAGCCCCGCCTCCGCGGCGCGCTCGACCTGCAGCGCGCGGGCC
>JAEZEZ010000091.1 GCA_023432855.1 Pseudomonadota bacterium
GGTCACGACGCGGGGGGCCGGATGGCCCCCCGAACCGGGATCAGCTGAACAGGATGAGCAGGCCGAGCACGAAGGCCAGGATGCCCAGGGCTTCGGTCAGGGCGAAGCCCAGCACGAGGTTGGTGAACTGGCCGCCGGCGGCGCCGGGGTTGCGAAGGGCGCCCTGCAGGAACCCGCTGAAGATGGTGCCGACGCCGATGCCGGCGCCGATCATGCCGAGGGTGGCCAGGCCAGCGCCGATGTACTTAGCAGCTTCCGCTTCCATGATTTTCTAGTCCCAGAGTGAAGGTTGAAGGGTTGGGGTCAGTGCGCCGAGGCGTGGACGGCGTCGTTCAGATAGACGCACGCCAGGACGGCGAAGACGAAGGCCTGAAGGAAGGCGACGAGGAACTCGAGCGCCGTGAGGGCGATCACGCCGCCCAGGGAGAGCATGGCGCCGGGGATGCCGAGCAGGCCCCAGCCGCCGCCGGCGGCGAGCGCGCCCAGCGAAACCACGAAGCCGGCGAACACCTTCAGGGCCACGTGGCCGCCCAGCATGTTGCCGAACAGTCGAAGCGACAGGGTGACGGGGCGCAGGAAGAAGGAGACGATCTCGATCGGCACCACCAGCGGCATCATGTACAGCGGCACGCCCGACGGCGCGAACAGCTTGAAGAAGCCCAGGCCGCTCTTCGCGAAGCCGACGATGATCACCAGCAGGAAGGTCATCAGGGCCAGGGTCAGGGTGACCGCGAGCTGCGACGTGGCGGTGAAGATCGTGAACATGCCCAGCAGGTTCATCGCCAGGATGAACACGAACAGGGTGAAGACGAACGGGAAGAACTTGCGGCCGTCATGGCCGATGATCCCTGTCGCCAGGTCGTCGATGAAAGTGAAGGCGCCTTCCCCCACTGCCTGCAATCGTCCGGGGACGACCTTGGGGCTGGCGGTGACGGCGGCGAAGAACAGGATCACCAGGCCGGCGGCCACGAACATGGCCACCGTCGAGTTGGTGATCGCCATGTCGATGACGCCCACGCCCGGCAGGGTGAAATCCGGCAGGTCCACAACCTTGTGGACCTCGAACTGATGCATCGGATCGGCCATTCCGGCTCGGGCTCCTAGTCGTCTTCGTCTTCGTCGAACGGTACGGCCGCCGGCGGCGGACCTTCCTTCGACATTCTGTCTCTCAGTCGCCCCGCGGTCCGCATGGCCATCCAGATGGACAACACGAACCCGAGCAGGACCCCGACGATCGCCCCCCACGGACGAACCGCGGGGACAAAGGCGTCGACAATCCAGCCCAGGGCCAGACCCACCAGAACGCCGCCGATCAGTTCGCCCAGGATACGGTACGCGCCGCCTACGGCCTGGGAGCCGTAGTCGGGAACGTTCCGCCTGGTTCGGGCTTCGAGTGCGTCAGCCCGTTCGTCGAGGCGCCGGAGCGCCTCTTCGCGCGGATCCTCTGGAGCAGGCATGGACGATACTCAGAGCCCGGCGAAAGCACACCGGAGCGGGGGGTCTGAATTCGGCGCGGAACCTATAGGGGGAGGGTCAGTAGGTCAAGGCGCGGGTGCGTTGCGGTAGGTTGCTGATAAACAAGCAGAATTTCGCCGCGCTTCAAGTTCCGGCGCGCGCCTTCCGGCGGTCCGGCGACTCTCTGCGCCCGCAAAGCTTCATTGGGCCGCAAGGGCCTCGGCCTGGCTGAGGTCGACGGAGACCAGCTGGGACACCCCGCGCTCGGCCATGGTCACGCCGAACAGCCGGTCCATCCGCGACATGGTCACCGGGTTGTGGGTGATGACCACGAAGCGCGTGTCGGTGCGCCGGCGCATCTCGTCCAGCATGCGGCAGAAGCGGTCGACGTTGGCGTCGTCGAGCGGCGCGTCGACCTCGTCGAGGAAGCAGATGGGCGCCGGATTGGCCAGGAAGACCCCGAAGATCAGGGCCGCGGCCGTCAACGCCTGCTCGCCGCCGGACATGAGGCTCATGGTCGCCAGCCGCTTGCCGGGCGGGCAGGCGAAGATCTCCAGCCCCGCCTCCAGCGGGTCGTCGCTCTCGACCAGCCTCAGCTCGGCCTGGCCGCCGTTGAACAGGGCCTGGAAGAGCGCCTTGAAGTGTTCGTTGATGACATCGAAGGCGGCCAGCAGCCGCTCGCGCCCCTCGGCGTTCAGCTCGTCGATCCCGTCGCGCAGCTTGGCGATGGCGCCGGTCAGGTCGGACCGTTCCGACTTCATCGCCTGCAGGCGCGTCTGGTACTCCGTCGCCTCGTCCTCGGCCCGCAGGTTCACCAGGCCCAGCGCATCGCGCTCGCGCTCCAGGCCGTAGAGCAGGCTCTCGGCCCCGGCGGCGTCCGCCGGCTGGGCGATGGCGTCTTCCTTCAGCTTGCGGCCGAGTTCGTCGGGCGACATCTGCGCCGTTTCGCGCACCTGCTGGTCGACCTCGGTCAGGCGTTCGGCGGCGGCCTCGGCGCGGGCGGCGGCCCCGGCGCGGGTTTCGCGCGCCTCCGCGGCCTGGCGCTCGGTCAGGCGCGCGCGGCTGTCGGCGTCCTGGGCCGCGGCGTCGCCCTGGGACAGCGCATCGGCGGCCTTTCGCCGGCGTGCTTCCGCCGCCGTGAAGTTGTCGAGCAGGGCGTCTCGGCGCGCCACGATGGCCTCGGGCGCCGCCTCGGCCCGTTCCAGGGCGACGAAGGTGCGTTCGCGATCACCGGTCAGCCGCTCGATTCGCTCGGCGGCCGACGTGGAACGGCGGGTCCAGTCCTCGCGGTCGCGCTGCAGGTCCGCCAGCCTGCGTTCGCGCGCCTGGCGCTCGCGGGCCTCGGCCTCGAAGGCGACGCGCGCCTGGGACGCTTCCCCGCGGGCTGCGCCGGCGGCGGCGCGCGCGGCCTCCAGCTGGGTCATCAGGGGGGCGGTGTCGCCGTCCTCGGCGCGGCCGGTGGCGGCCTCGACCGCGACGCGCGCCTCTTCCTGTTCAGCCTCCAGCCGGGCGATGGTTTCGTCGAGGGCCTGGGCGCGCGCCTGCTTGCGGTCGAGGTCGCGCGAGAGCCGCTCGACC
>JAEZEZ010000128.1 GCA_023432855.1 Pseudomonadota bacterium
AGACCGGGCCGAGGGGGTGTTGGCCGAGCTCGGCCCGCTGAAGGTGGACAAGGCGCGCTTCGGGGTCGCCGTCGCCCCCCTCCCGGCCGAGCGGCTGGGCCCCGAGGGCGCCGACCGGGTCGAGTTCGAGGTCGCCACCAACCCCGGCGCCCCGTGGGGCGGCCTGGGCGCCATCGCCTCGGGCGGCGAGCTGGCCCGCTTCGCGCTGGCCCTGAAGGCCTCGCTGGCCGGCTCGGGCGAGGGCCAGGCCCCGGCCATGATCTTCGACGAGGTCGACCAGGGCGTCGGCGGCGCCGTGGCCGACGCCGTGGGCCTGCGGCTCAAGCGGCTGGCCGCCGACGGCCAGGTGCTGGTGGTCACCCACAGCCCCCAGGTCGCCGCCCGCGCCGTCGCCCACTGGAAGGTGTCCAAGCGCGACACGGGCGGCCTGGTCCGCACCCAGGTCGACGCCCTGAGCGCCGCCGAACGCGAGGAGGAACTGGCGCGGATGCTCGCCGGCGCCGAGGTGACGGAGGCGGCGAGGGCGGCCGCCAGGGCGCTGATGGGGGCGTGATCTTTCCCCTCTCCCTCCGGGAGAGGGTCGGCTCCGGATACCGGAGGCGCGCAGCGCCGCAGGTCCATCCGGAGGGTGAGGGGATAATGAGCTGGCCGAATAATCCCTCAACCCCCGCGCAAGGACCTGCGCGGCTGCGCCGCTCCGGTGCGCGGGTCCCCCTTCTCCCTTTGGGAGAAGGTGATTACATCGCTCCATGCCCACGCCCGACTCCCTGCCCGTCGACGACCTAACGCCCGAGCAGGCGGAGGCGGAGCTGGCGCGGCTGGCGGACGAGATCGGCGCCCACGACGTCGCCTACTACCGCGACGAGACGCCCGAGATTTCCGACGCCGAGTACGACGCCCTGAAGCTGCGCAACGCGGCGATCGAGGCCCGCTTTCCCGACCTCATCCGCCCGGACTCGCCGTCGAAGCGCGTGGGCGCGGCGCCCTCGACCCAGTTCGCGCCCGTGCGCCACGGCGTGCCCATGCTGTCGCTGGACAACGCCTTCGCCGACGAGGACGTGACCGAGTTCGTCGGCCGCATCCGCCGCTTCCTGAAGCTGGACGAGAGCGACATCGCCTTCACCGCCGAGCCCAAGATCGACGGCCTGTCGGCCAACCTGCGCTACGAGAAGGGCGTCCTGACCATCGGCGCCACCCGCGGCGACGGCCGCACCGGCGAGGACGTCACCGCCAACCTGAAGACCATCAGGGACATCCCGCACCGGCTGAAGGGCTCGGGCTGGCCGGACCTGATCGAGATCCGCGGCGAGGTCTATGCGCCCAACGACGCCTTCGCCGCCTTCAACGCCGCGGCCGAGGCGGCCGGAAGCCGCACCTACGCCAACCCCCGCAACTTCGCCTCGGGCAGCCTGCGCCAGATCGACCCCTCCCAGACGGCCCAGCGGCCGCTGCGCTTCTTCGCCTACGCCTGGGGCGAGACCTCCGCGCCGTTCGCCAGGACCCAGCGCGAGGCGCTCGACCTGTTCGAGGCCTGGGGCTTTCAGGTCAACGGCCGCACCGGCTGCGTCGAGGGGGTCGAGGCCATGCTGGCCTACTACCGGGCGCTCGAACCCGACCGCGCGGGGCTGGGCTATGACATCGACGGCGTCGTCTACAAGGTCGACCGGCTCGACTGGCAGGAGCGGCTGGGCTTCGTCTCCCGCTCGCCGCGCTGGGCCGTGGCCCACAAGTTCCCCGCCCAGCAGGCCCAGACGGTGCTGGAGGGCATCGACATCCAGGTCGGCCGCACCGGCTCGCTGACGCCGGTGGCGCGGCTGAAGCCGGTGACCGTGGGCGGCGTGGTGGTGCGCAACGCCACCCTGCACAACGCCGACGAGATCGCTCGCCTGGACGCCCGCATCGGCGACACCGTCCTGCTGCAGCGCGCCGGCGACGTCATCCCGCAGATCCTCCAGGTGCTGGACGCTGACCGCAAGGACAGGGCGGAGCCGTACGAGTTCCCCCACGTCTGTCCCTGTCCGCTGAGGACGGACGTGGTGCGCGAGCAGACCGCCGGCGGGGTCGAGACCGTGGTGCGCCGCTGCACCGGCGAGTTCGCCTGCCCGTTCCAGCGGATCGAGCACCTCAAGCATTTCGTCTCCCGCCGCGCCTTCGACATCGAGGGCCTGGGCGTCAAGCAGCTGCAGGCCTTCTACGACGAAGGCTGGATCACCGAGCCCGCCGACATCTTCCGCCTGGCCCGCGACGAGGCGCGGCTGGACGAGCTGCGCGCGCGCGGCGGCTATGGCGAGACCAGCGTGCGCAACCTGGTCGCCGGCATCGAGGCCCGCCGCACCATCGCGCTCGACCGCTTCATCTATGCGCTCGGCCTGCGCCACGTGGGCGAGACCACGGCGGTGACGCTGGCCCGCGGCTACGGCACGGCCGAGGCGTTCCTGGCCGCCTGCGACGCGGTGGCGGCGGGCGACGCGGCGGCGCGCCAGGAGATGGACGACCTCGACCAGGTCGGCGAGGCGGTGATCGACGCCGTCGCCGCCTACTTCGGCGAGGACCACAACCGCCGCATCGTGCAGGAGCTGGTCGAGGCGCTCGACCGCATCGAGGACGCCGAGCAGCCGCGCGCCGACACGGCGGTGGCCGGCAAGACGGTGGTCTTCACCGGCGCGCTCGAACGCATGACCCGCGACGAGGCCAAGGCCCAGGCCGAGCGGCTGGGCGCCAAGGTCTCCGGCTCGGTGTCGAAGAAGACCGACATCGTGGTCGCCGGCCCCGGCGCCGGGTCCAAGCTGAAGACCGCCGCCGAACTCGGGATCCAGGTCCTGACGGAGGATGAGTGGCTGGCGCTGGTGGGCGGATGAGCGCGCCGACCGGACCGCGCTTCGGGGTCAAGGCCGACCTCTACCGCCGCCTGCGTCCCGACTATCCCGACAGCGTGTTCGAACGCCTGCTGGCCGAGACCGGCGAGGCCCGCGGCGTCGCCGTGGACCTCGGCGCCGGCTCGGGCCAGGCGACCGGGCGGCTGCTGCAGCTGTTCGACCGCGTCATCGCCGTCGAGCCCGACGCCGACATGGCCGCCCGCATCCCCGCCGATCCGCGGCTCGAGGTCCGGGTGCAGCCGGCCGAGGACGCCGTGTTCGACGAGCCCGTGGACGCCATGATCTCGGCCACCGCCTTCCACTGGATGGACGCGGCCCGGGTCTGCGCCATGGCCGCGCGCAGCCTGCGCCCCGGCGGCGTCTTCATGCCCTTCGGCTACGGCCCCTTCACGCCGAAGAGCCCGCCCGGCGCCCGGGACCTGGCCGCGGCCGAATACGCGCTGTGGAAGCCCTTCGCCGACCCGCGCCTCATCGCCTGGCGGCCCTACGCCGAAATGATCGAGGCGACCGGCCTGGCGCGCAGCGTCGAGGCGTTCGAGGAAGCCCACGCCCGCGCCTATGCGGCGGAGGACGCCGCGGGCCTGCTGCTCACCACCTCCTACGCCACCGCCTACGGCCGCACCCAGGGGGCGGACTACGCCGAGGACTTCACCCGCCGCATGACCGAGGCCGCCGGCGGCGAACCGGTCACCGTCGGCTTCGACCTCATGGGGGCGGTGGCGCGGTTCTGAGGGAGGGGCGAAATCCTCGTCCTTCGACAAGCTCAGGATGAGGATTTCGAATGCTGGCCGCAGCATTCACCGAGACCTTCATTCGACCTCATCCTGAGCCTGTCGAAGGACGAGGTCGTGCGTGTGACCCCCCAATGCCGTCATTCCGGAAAGCGCGCAGCGCTTATCCGGAACCCAGCAGCTCCCACCTCCACGCTGCGCAAGGACGCCGGCAACGAGCGTTGCGCTTGCTGGGTTCCGGCTCTTCGTCCGCTACGCGGACTGGGGCCGGAATGACGGAAATCTGGGTGGAAAGCGCTCAACCAATTGGGGCTCCCCAAAGCAAACTCCCACTACTCGCCGTCATCCCGGAAAGACGGCGGGCGCGAGCCCGGCGGCTTGTCCGGGACCCAGCAAGCGCGACGCAGGTTGCCGGCGTTGCTTCGCCGCGTTGAAGTCGGAGCTGCTGGGTCCCGGACATTCGCTCGCGCGAATTCCGGGATGACGGCGACGGAAAGGGTGCAGGAAGCGGGGGGATTGCTGCGTCCCGCCCGCCTACTCGCCCCGCAACGTCCGCAGCGTCGGGCTCGCGTCCATGGCCTCGGCCTCCACTGGTCCCGTCTGCAGCTGCAGGTGGGCGAACCAGCGGCGGGCGCCGTCGAGCCGGTCAGCGGCGACCGGGACCAGCCGTCCGTTCACCGTCTCCGTGCGCAGCGCCGACAGGCTGACGGAGTTCAGCACATTGCCGCCGATGACCATGATCGCGCCTTGGGCCGCGTCGGTCTTCACCACCACGTCGCAGTGCAGCGGCGCATACCGGCCCGCCTCGGCCGCGCGTTCGGCCAGGTTGCGGTAGCGCGCCTCGCCGCGGGCGTTGCACAGCAGGTCGCCGGGGACGATCCCGGCCTCGCCCAGGTCGCGGGCCACATAGGCCGCGCGCCCCGGCGTCTCGCGCGCGGCGATGGCCTGGTCGACGTACTCCCAGTGGGCGATGGAGCGGCGGAAGGTTTCGCGCTCGCCCAGCCCGGCCTCGCACATGACCCAGGAGACGAAGGCCGCCGACCAGGGCTCCAGCCAGCCGATCTGGTCGCCCCAGGGGCTGGACCAGGCGGCGGACTGCTTGCGCAGGACCTCCGCCCCGTCCGGCGTCGCGGTCCAGTAGCCGGCCACCGAGGCGACCACCTCGCGCTCGTTCTCCCAGCGGCCGAAGCGCAGCGACCGCTGCGCCAGCCGCGGCGCCGCCAGCTCCGGGTTCAGGTGGTCGGGGACGATCCTCACCCCGGCGCCCGCCGGCAGCCGTCGGTTCTCGGTCGAGGTCAGGTCCAGGCTCTGGAAGCCGAACACCGCCCACTCCTGCACGGCGATGTCGACGATCCGGCGGCGCGTGTGCGGCCCCAGCGGCCCGACGCGGCAGCCGGGCTGGGCGACGACGAACCCCTGGCGGCGCGAGCCTTCCACCCGGTCGGTCGGAGGGATGACGTCGAACGCCTCGCGCGGCAGGCGCTCGAGCGCCGTCTGCGCCGGGGCGGCGGGGGCGGCGAGCAGCAGGCAGGCGGCGGCGAGCCCCAGCCGCCGGATCGGCTCACGCCTCATCGGGCGGCCGCCACGAACGGTCGATGGGCCAGGCGATGGCGGTGACGATGAGGAACATGATCAGGCCGGTGACCCCGGTGACCAGGGCGCTTTCCGGCGGCGGGGCGGGCAGGGCGAAGATCACCGCCATGCCGCCCAGCAGCGACAGGAACATCACCGCCGGCCAGGCGGACTGATTGCCCTCCTTGCGCCGCGCCACCCAGGCCGCTCCGGCCACGGCCACGAGCGCCATCTCCAGCGCCATTTCCGCGGCCGGGAAATTCCAGAAGCCCAGCCCCGCGCGCGGCCCGCCGAACCACAGCTCCAGGTCCGGCCGGTGCACCAGCCAGTCCAGCAGCCAGTGCGAGAAGACCACCGCCCCGATCACCGCCGCCGTGCGCCAGGGAACGAGCGCCCGCGCCGCGACCGCCGCCAGCACCGACCAGGCCACCGCCGCCGGCAGGCTGTGGCTCCACGGCATCTGGTAGAGGTCGAACGGGTTGCCGGGCAGGTCGCGCTCGACCCGGTACTTCTCCATGCCCGCGACCAGGAACCCGGAGAAGGCGATGTCCAGCAGCTGGGCGGCGCCCACCAGGGTCCACAGCGGGGCCCGCGGCGCGGCGGCCTTGGCCGCGAAGGCGGCGGCGTAGTGCCCTACGAACATCGCATCTCCTCGTACGTCCTCAGATCGGCGCGCAGGCCTCGTCCAGCCACGCGCGCACCTCGCCCTCGACCTTCGGCCCGATCACCTCGAGCACCCGCGCGTGATAGGCGTTCAGCCAGGCGCGCTCGCCCTCGTCGAGCAGGCCGGCGTCGACCAGCCGCCGGTCGATGGGCGCCAGCGTCAGGGTCTCGAAGCCGTGCATGGGCCGCTCGCCGCCGGGGATGTCCTCGGCCGGGGTGACCACCACCAGGTTCTCGATGCGGATGCCGTAGGCCCCGACCTGGTAGTAGCCGGGCTCGTTGGACAGGATCATGCCGGGCTGCAGGGCGATCGAGTTGGGGGCCTTGGAGATCCGCTGCGGCCCCTCGTGCACGCCCAGATAGCTGCCGACGCCGTGGCCGGTGCCGTGGTCGTAGTCGAGCCCCGCCGCCCACATCGGCGCCCGCGCCAGCACGTCCAGCGCATGGCCCGTGGTGCCGGCCGGGAAGCGGATGCGCGCCAGCGCGATATGGCCCTTCAGCACCAGGGTGAAGTGGCGCTTCTGCTCGGCGGTCGGTTCGCCGATGGCCATGGTGCGGGTGACGTCCGTGGTGCCGTCCAGGTACTGGGCTCCGGAATCCACCAGCAGCAGCGAGCCCTTCTCGACCCTGCGGTTGGAGCGGTGGGTCGGGTGATAGTGCGGGAAGGCGCCGTTCGGCCCGGCCGCGGCGATGGTGTCGAAGCTGAGGTCCTGCATGGCCCCGGTCTGGTCGCGGAAGCCTTCCAGCCTGCCGGCGATCTCGATCTCGTCGGGCAGGGTCTCCTGGGCCTCCGTCGCCACCCAGTGCAGGAAGCGGGTCAGGGCCGCGCCGTCGCGGATGTGGGCCTGGCGGGCGCCCTCGATCTCCACCGCGTTCTTGGCGGCGCGGGGCAGGGTGCAGGGGTCCATGCCGCGCACCACCGTGGCGCCGGCCGCCTGCAGCCGGTCGAAGTACCAGGACGAGGACTGCGACGGGTCGATCAGCACGCGCCGGCCCTTCAGGCTGTCCAGCGCCTCGGGCAGGGCGTGCTCGGGCTCCAGGCTGACGGCGTTGCCGAGCCACTGGGCCAGCTCCGGCGTCCACTTCTTCTCGTTCAGGAACAGGCGCGCGGTGCCGTCGGCATTGAGGATGGCCTGGCCGATGGGCAGGGGCGAGCGGATGACGTCGCCGCCGCGCACGTTGAACAGCCAGGCGATCGACGACGGGGCGGTGATCACGGCGGCGTCGGCGTTCAGGGTCTCGCCCAGGCGCTGGCGCTTGGTCGCGCTCTCCTCGCCGGCGTACTGCACCGGGTGGGGCACGACCTTCGCCGTCGGCTGCGGCGGACGCTCGGCGGCCCAGGCGGCGTCCAGCGGGTTCTCGTCCACCGGCTTCAGCTTCGCGCCCCGGCGCTCGGCGGCGGCGCGCAGGCCCGACAGGGCGTCGGGGCTGTGCAGGCGCGGGTCGTAGCCGATCACCGCGCCTTCCGGCGGCGCGCTCTCCAGGTAGGCGGGCACCCCGCCCTCGACCAGATCGCGGATCTCGAACAGCGACTTGTCGACCTGGGTCTGGACCTGCGCCGTATAGCGCCCGTCCACGAACACCGCCGCCTTATCCTTCAGCACCACCGCCGCCCCGGCCGAGCCGGTGAAGCCGGTCAGCCACGCCAGCCGGTCGTTGGCCTCGGGCAGGTACTCGTTCTGGTGCTCGTCCTCGTGCGGCACGAGGAAGCCGTCCAGCCCCTGCCGGGCCATCGCCTCGCGCACCCGCGGAAGGTGCTTCTGGCCGAAGGAAGGATCGGTGTGTTCGTCGAATGTCTGGCGCATGCCAGATAGGTAGCGAAGGGGAAGCCGCAGCGCCACTGGGTCCTTCCCTCCTCGGAGGGAAGGAGGGCCCCGCGCATCGGAGGCGCGGCAGCGCCGCAGATACTCGCGCGGGAGGAAGAGTGGCATGCGCGCAGCGCACGTCTTCCACCGGCGCTGGCGGGCTGGCGCCCGTTACCACTCTTCCCCCGGCGTGGGCCTTCGCGCTTCGCGCTCCGGCACGCCGGGACCTCCTTCCCTCCAGGGAGGGAAGGGGGCGGTGACGCTGGCCCGACGGCGTGCGAACTTTCTTCCGTAGCTCTGGGAGGGCCTATCCATGAACGACGAAATCCTCGAGGCGCTGAAGCGCATCGAAAAGGCCAGCGCGCACACCACCGCCAAGATCGGCTCGGCCTTCTACACGACGGGCCTGCTCATCGCGCTCGGCATGCAGCACGCCGGCGAGCGCGACTACCTCTGGGCCCTGCTCAGCTGGATGAACGTGGGCTACCTGGCGATGAAGGGGGCGGCGGGCGCCTGAACGCCAAGGCGCGGCGCCAGAGAAATCCTCATCCTGAGCCTGTCGAAGGACGAGGATTTCTCTCCCCCCGCTGCGTTGCGTCCTCGTCCTTCGACAGGCTCAGGATGAGGACGAATGGGAGGGGCGCTCTCCACCGTTCTTGGTTATTCCGGCACGCCGACAGCAGACCCGCGGAATGTCTGAGAGGGGTGAGAAGCGGGGCGTTGACCTTGGGCGTGCGCGTCTGAAAGGCTTCGTCGGGGGCGCAAATCAGATGATCGAACAGGCGGAGCGAGCCAAAGGAGGTGCGGTCAGGAAGTCGCGCGGTCTGCGCTGGATTTTCGCGGGGCTGTTCGCCCTTCTATACGGCTCGCTGGTGGTGTCAGGAAACGGCGTCCTGTTCTGGATTCAAGACACCACGCTGCCGCCCGGCTCGAACGGGCCTTATGGCGTCATCTCGACCTTCCGGTGTTACTATTTCACGGGCATGCGAACCTTCCGGCTCGACACCAGCATGGGGTTCGGCGCGGAGACCTGCTTTGTGCTGAGGCGCGCTCCCGCGTCGCCGCCTGTGTCAGCCGTAGACGTGAAGGCCGTTCTTCCCGATGGCGCGCTGCCGAAGAAGCGATACGTCCGCCGGTATTCGCTGAGAGAGGTCCGCATCGGCGACGACACGCCCTACTTCACCACACAAGGCGACTTCGGCTTCGTTGCGCCAGTCCGCGTCTGGGTGGCGGTATACACGCTCAGCGGTGGCGGTGACGAGAAACATCAGCCCGGCTTGGTCGTGCTGTCTGAGGACGAGGCGATGCCGATGGTATTTCATGGCGGGTGCACGGTCGTGAATTTGGTCGCCGATCCGAATGACGGGCAGACTCTCGCCAGTTGGTGCAATGTGGACGGTCCCACGGCAGATGGCCCGCTACAGCCGGTGCCCACGTTCATCCGCCGCTGAGGCCAGCGGCCGCTTATCCGCCCAATGATGCCGCTGCCATTGACCGCAACGGGTCGGGAGCGGTCGTTCGCTCACGATCTGGAAGCGTGCTTTTGGCGCCAACGGAGAAGCGACCACTGACTCCAGCACCAGGTCGACAGGCGCCGCTCCGACTAATGAAGAGCATGCTCCAGATCCACGATCGAATACTCCGCGGATTGGCCCCGATCCTGAAGACACTCACGGGACAAGAGACGGACCAGAACCCCGTCGTAACGGTCGTCGCGACTGACCTCCGCAGCCGATGTGATGGCAAGGTGGAACCGCCGAACCGAGCGGGGCTGGACGATCAGTTGAGAACCGTCAGCGTAGCGCGCGGAAGCCTCTTGGTAATAGCGGCTGAAGACGGCTCCCGGGTTGTTCAGGAGCACCAGGTTCGCGCCACGTTTCAGGGCGATGCCGTCCGAGTCGTAGATGGCCGGGATGCAGACGACGGAGTCGGTCCCGTTCGTCACCTCGACCGTCGCCGAAACGACCAGGCAAGGTTCGCCGACACAGGGCGTGACTTCCGCAGCGATGATGCGGGCGGAGAGGGGCGGCGAGACCGTGCTGGCGCCGGACGCGCCGGCCAATGCCGCAACCACCGCAGCGCCTACCGTCAACTTCATCCCCTCCGCTCCAGCACCAGGGTCGCCCAGGCGTCGCGGTGGATGCGGGTGACGACGCGGAAGCCCTTGGACAGGTAGGCCGCCTTCACGCGGCGCTCCTGGGTGCGCAGCAGGCCCGACAGGATGGCGACGCCGCCGGGCTTCAGGGCGTCGTGGATGTTCTTCGACAGCATCACCAGCGGCGGGGCCAGGATGTTGGCGAAGACCAGGTCGTAGGGGCCGTGGCGGGCGACGTCGCGGTGGTCCAGCCCCGAGGCGTGGACGAAGCGCGCGTTCGCCGCGTTCAGCTTCGCGTTCTCGTTGGCGATGCGCACGGACGGGGCGTCGATGTCGGTGCCCACCGCGACCCGGGCGCCGGTGCGCGCCGCGGCGATGGCCAGCACCCCGGTGCCGCAGCCCACGTCCAGCACCCGCTCGAAGCGGCGGCGCTTGAGCAGGTCGTCGAAGGCCTTCAGGCAGCCGGCCGTCGTCCCGTGGTGGCCGGTGCCAAAGGCGGCGCCCGCATCGATCTTCAGGGCGATGGCGTTGGGCGGGCGGCGGCCCTCGTCGTGGGCGCCGTAGACGAAGAAGCGGCCCTCCTCGACCGGCGGCAGGCCCGACAGCGCCATGGCCAGCCAGTCGGCGTCGGCCAGTTCGTCGACCTGCACGGTCAGGCCCGGCGCCTCGCGCAGCACCGCCTCGAGCGCGCGCGCCTCATCGCCGTCGACCGGGAAGGCGTCGATGCGCCAGACGCCCCGGTCCTCATCCTCTTCCAGGATGGAATAGGTCGCGCCTTCCAGGCGGACATCGGAATCGATGGCCGAGGCGGCGGCCTCGGCGGCGGTGCGCGGGCCGCGGGCGACAATCTGATAAGCGGGTTCTGACATTTGCAAAGGTTTGGGTATGCTGCCGACTCGGCATTAGCGCGGATGACGCGTCAGCGCACCGCACAAAGGGGTCGGAGAGCACAATGGCGAAAGAACCGGCTAAGGGTCCGGCTAAACCCAAGGCGGCGGCGAAGCCGGCCGTGAAGGCCGCGTCGGCGGCGAAACCTGCGGCGAAACCGGCGGCTGCGAAGCCCGCGGCCAAGGCCGCGGCCAAGCCCGCCGCGAAACCTGCGGCGGCGCCGAAGCCGGCCGCGAAGGCTGCTGCGAAGCCGGTCGCCAAGCCTGCGGCGCCGAAGAAGACCGCCGCCGTGGCCAAGGCGCCCGCCAAGCCGGCGGCGAAGTCTGCCGTGGCCAAGGCGGTGTCCAAGCCCGCTGCGAAGCCCGCCGCCAAGCCTGCGGCGAAGGCCCCCGCGAAACCAGCTGCTTCGAAGCCGGCCGCCAGGCCCGCGACGGCGAAGGCTGCGCCGGCCGCCAAGCCCGCGGCGGCGAAGACGACCCCGGCGAAACCCGCCGCGAGGAAGCCGGCCGCCAAGGCTCCGGCCAAGGCCGCGGCGCCGGCCGCTCCGGCGTCCGCGCCTGCGCCCGCTGCGGCTCCCGCGCCAAAGCCCGCGGGTGAAAGCAAGCCGCTGTCGACCTCCTCGTCGAGCTCGTCCCAGAGCAAGACCAAGGGCGGCTTCCTCGGCTTCCTCAGCAGCATCTTCGGCGGCGGCCGCTAGGTCCCGTCCACCCGCCGGCGCATGGCGTCGGCCACGAGACGATCGCGAGGGTCTGGCGAGGACGCCAGGCCCTCGACGACTCCCGAGCGGTCCGACTCGGGCTTGTTCTGCGACATCTTCCGCTTGGCCTCGACGCGCGTGACGTGAAGCTCCACGCCGACGATGCCGCGCAGCAGCCGCTCGACATAGTCGGCCGGCGCGTCGTCCACCGACCACGGCTCGGCCCGCCCGCGCTCGTGGCGGTCCGACAGCCGCCGCACCACCTCCAGCAGCCGCGCCGGGTCATCGAACCACTGCAGCCGCCCGTAGAGGTGCACCGCCTCGTAGTTCCAGGTCGGCACCTGCCGCCCGTCCGCCGCCTTGGACGGATACCAGGCCGGCGAGACGTAGGCCTCGGGCCCGGTCAGCACCACCAGCGCGTCGTCGTCGCCGGCCCGCGCCGGATGCGGATTGGCGCGGGCGATGTGGCCGACCAGCCGGTTCCTCTCCCGGTCGTGCAGGAAGGGCAGGTGGGTGGCGTAGAGCCCCTGCGGCCCATGGGTGACGAGCAGCCCCAGCCGGGCCCCCTCGATCAGCGCGGCGATCGCGTCAGGGTCGTGCTCGGCGAAATGCGGCGGCGTGTACATGGCCGCCCTATAGCGCCGTTACGCCGCCGCGCGCGTCAACAATGGCTACGCTGGGTTACGGGCGGCTCGCTCCCGGCCCGTCATTGAGGCCGTCACCCCCGGGCTTGTCCCGGGGGCCCATTCGTCCGTCGCAGAGCGGGCCCACGCCCAGGCTGGACGGCGCCGCGCGTCCTGAGCCGCAAAGGCCAGGCCCGACCATGGATCCCCGGGACAAGCCCGGGGATGACGGGGAGGGGGCAGACCACTTCATTCCCTACCCGTTGGGTAGGGTGGACC
>JAEZEZ010000045.1 GCA_023432855.1 Pseudomonadota bacterium
ACCTGGTGCTGGAGCGCGGGCAGAAGCTGGCGCTGATCGGCCCCAACGGCGCCGGCAAGTCGACGCTGCTGCGGATGCTGGTCGGCGAGCTGGCGCCGATGGCCGGCACGTCGGTGCTCGGCGCGAACGTCGACGTCGCCCACTTCGCACAGCACCAGGTCGACGTGCTGCCCCTCGACCGCACCGTGCTGCAGGTGTTCACCGGTGCGGCGGGTCCCCAGCCGAAGGGCCGGAACCTGCGCACGGTGCTGGGCTCCTTCGGGTTCTCGGGCGACGCCGTCGACCGCCGGGTCGGCGATCTGTCGGGCGGCGAGCGCACCCGGCTGGCACTGGCGATCTGCCTGGTGAACCCGGTGAACCTGCTCATCCTCGCCGAGCCGACCAACCACCTCGACATCGACTCCATCGAGTCCGTGGAGGCGGGCCTTCGCGGCTACGACGGGGCTCTGCTGATCGTCAGCCACGACGAGGCCTTCCTCGAAGCGGTGGGGGCGACGCGGCGGGTGGAGCTCGGTGCTAGGGTCGCCGCATGACCCACGACGTGCGCCGCCTCGAAGCCGACGACCTGCCGCTAATGCGTGAGCTGAATCGCCTGTTCGGGGAGGTGTTCGAGGATCCCGACAGCTACGCCGCCCGGCCGCCCGACGACGCCTGGCTGCACGACCTGCTTTCGAAGGCGCACGTGATCGCGCTCGCGGCGCTGGATGGCGAACGGGTGGTCGGCGGCCTCGTCGCGTACGAGCTCGACAAGTTCGAGCAGGCCCGACGGGAGATCTACATCTACGACCTCGCCGTCGACGCCGCACGCCGCCGCGAGGGGATCGCCACCGCCCTCATCGAGCACCTGCGCGCCCACGCCGCCACACGCGACGTCTGGGTGATCTACGTCCAGGCCGACTACGGCGACGAACCCGCCGTCGCCCTCTACGAGAAGCACGGCGTGCGCGAGGAGGTCATGCACTTCGACATCGCGGTGAAGCCGGCCCCGCGCTGAACGCGCGCCTCAGTCTTTCCCGCCGCGCTCCGCGTCTGGGTCGGGGGAGACGTGGATCACCGGGCGCCGCCCGGCCTCCCGGGCCGTCGCGTCGAGGTCGGCCCCGGCGGGACGCTCCGACATGCGCGCGCGCTCCAGATCCTCGTCGCGGCCATAGCCCGCGCCCTTCTCGGTGTTCCTGTCTGCGCCCTGCGTCCGGTCATGCTGTGTCTGGGTCATGATGTCTCCTTTCGGGAGGCCAACCCCACGCCCTCCCGATGGTTCCGACCTGCGACCCCGGGAAATGATCGGGACTTTTCCGGAACAGTTGGCCCGTCTGTCGCGTCTCCATTGCATCCCTTCCCTGCTTGCGCGGAGACGACATGTCGTTCGACCCCACCGCCCCCACGGGCGAACCCGGCCGCCCCGGCGGCTCGCCTCCGGCGACGACGCCGGACGAGACGCGCGTGACCACCGACCGGCCCCAGGAGGCCCGCAGCTTCAGCCGCGGCCCGGCCCTGCCGCCGGTCCGGCCCGAAACGGGCACGCCCTCGCGGACCTTCACCCTGCCCAGCGGCAAGTCCTTCACCGTGGCCACCGACCGCGTGCGGGCCAGGCCGGCGGTGACGCCCCAGCTCTCCTTCATGCTCGGCCAGAACGCCATCGGGCTGGGACTCTGGGGCCTGCTGGCGCCCAAGGGGGTGAACCGCTTCCTCGGCATCCGCGGCCGGCCGGAGACCACCCAGCTGCTGTTCGGCGCGCGCGAGATGGCTACCGGCGCGGCCCTGTTCTCGGACCCGACCCGCTCCTCGGCCCTGTGGGCGCGGGTGGCCGGCGACCTGTTCGACATCGCCGTCCTGCGCACCCTGAACCACCGCCGCAACCCCAAGCGCGGCAACGTCCGCCTGGCCATGGGCGTGGTGCTCGCCGTCACCGCGCTCGACCTGATCAGCGCCGTCCGCATGACCAACGTCAAACGCACCTGCGACTGAGGAGACCCGAATGAAAGCCATCTGCTGGCAAGGCAAGAAGGACCTCCGTTGCGAGGAGGTGCCCGATCCCATCATCCAGGACCCGAAGGACGCCATCATCCGCGTCACCTCGACCTGCATCTGCGGCTCCGACCTGCACCTGATGAACGGCTTCGTGCCGACCATGTGCGTGGGCGACGTCATGGGCCACGAGCCCATGGGCGAGGTGGTCGAGGTCGGCCCCGAAGCCAAGGCCCGTGGCCTCAGCGTCGGCGACCGTGTCGTCATCCCCTTCCAGATGACCTGCGGCGAGTGCGAGCAGTGCCTGGCGGGCAACTTCTCCGTCTGCCAGGTGACCAACCGCAACGCCGACCTGGCCAAGGCCTTCTTCGGCGACACCACCGCGGGCCTGTTCGGCTATTCGCACATCACCGGCGGCTACGCCGGCGGCCAGGCCGAGTACCTGCGCGTGCCCTTCGCCGCCACCACGGCGGTGAAGGTCCCCAAGACCGGCGAGGACGAGAAATACCTCTTCCTCAGCGACATCCTGCCGACCGGCTGGCAGGCCGCCGCCTACTGCGACATCCAGCCGACCGACACGGTGGCGGTCTGGGGCTGCGGGCCCGTGGGCCTGTTCGCCATCCAGTCGGCCATCATCATGGGCGCCAAGCGGGTCATCGCCATCGACGACGTGCCGGAGCGGCTGGAGATGGCCGCGGGCCTGGGCGCCGAGGTGCTGGACCGCAGCGAGTGCAAGGTGATCCCGACGCTCAAGGACATGACCGGCGGCCACGGCCCCGAGAAGTGCATCGACGCCGTCGGCATCGAGGCCCACGGCCCGACCGCCGTGCTGGAGCT
This sequence comes from Pseudomonadota bacterium, assembly GCA_023432855.1. Taxonomy (GTDB): domain Bacteria; phylum Pseudomonadota; class Alphaproteobacteria; order Caulobacterales; family Caulobacteraceae; genus JAEZEZ01. Next base: position 2,803 of record JAEZEZ010000045.1, read on the forward strand.
GATCGACCGGGTGCAGACGGCGCTCAAGCTGGAGACCGAACGCCCCATCGCCCTGCGCGAGGCCTTCATGGCCTGCAAGGCGGCGGGCACGGTCTCGGTGCCCGGCGTCTATGGCGGCCTGGCCAACATGATCCCGCTGGGGGCCATGATGAACAAGGGCCTGACGGTGCGCACCGGCCAGACCCACGTGCGCCGCTGGACCGACGACCTGCTGCGCCGCATCGACGAGGGCGAGATCGACACCACCTTCCTCATCACCCACACGGCCCCGCTTGGCCAGGGGCCGGAGCTCTACAAGACCTTCCGCGACAAGAAGGACGGCTGCGTGAAGGTGGTGCTGAAGCCGTAACCCCGTCGCTTGCGGCCCCATACGGCCCCGCTAGACTGCCCCGATCTGGAGAGAGCCCCCCGGCTCTCTCCTTTTCGCATGGGGACGGCGATGGCCTACGAAGGCGGATGCTACTGCGGCGGGCTGCGCTATGCGGCCGAGGGCGAGCCGGTGCTGAAGGCCCAGTGCCATTGCCGGGAATGTCAGTACATGAGCGGCGGCGCGCCCAACCTGTTCATGCTCATGCCCCGCGAGGGCTTCCGCTACACGCAGGGCGCGCCCAGGCAGTTCACGCGCAGCGACCTCGACAACGCGGTGACCCGCGACTTCTGCGCCGACTGCGGAACCCAGATCGCCACCCACCGGCCGGGCCTGCCGGCCGTGGTGCTCAAGATCGGCACCCTCGACGATCCCACCGCCTTCGGCGCCCCGAAGATGGCGATCTTCACCGTCGACCGTCAGCCCTTCCACCACGTCCCCGTGGGCCTGCCCGAGTTCGAGCGGCTGCCGGGTTAGGCTGACCGGTCCGACCGGCTCAGCGGTGGGCGCAGGCCGGCTTGTAGCCCTTGTCGCAGATTTCGCCGATCGCGGCGGCCGCGCCGTCGGCCTTGGCGGCCTTCGCCTTGAGCGCCCAGTCCAGCGCCTTGCGCGGCCCGCCCGGGAAATAGGACCCCGTGTCGTCCAGGGTCAGGTGCGCCGCCAGCACCAGCGCCGTCGGCTCGCCGGCCTCGGCGGCCTTGATCAGCCACATGGCCCCGTTCACGGGAGAAGCCTCGACCGGACCGCCCTTCAGCAGCACGATCGCCGTGTTCAGCATGGCCGTGGGCTCTCCGGCCACGGCGGCCTTGTAGTGCCACATGAAGGCCTTCTGCGGGTCGCGCGCGACGCCCCGGCCCTCGAGGTGGGCGACGCCCATGTAGAACATGGCGTTGCGGTCGCCGAGGTCGGCGCTGCGAAGCAGCCAGCGCACCCCTTCCTCATGGTTCGCGGCGATGCCCAGTCCGTCGAAATGGGCCTTGCCGTAGTGGAACATGGCGTCGGCGTCCCCCGCCTCGGCCTTCTGCTTGTACTCGGCGATCCACCAGGGAAGCCGCGAGTCCGGGATGTTTGACTGCGCCAGCGCCGGCGCGCCCGCCAGCATCAGCGACAGCGCGACGGCGACGGCAAGACCTCGAGACATGAGCGCAACTCCGGCGCGCCCGGGCGGCGCGCGCTCCTGATAGCGGGGCGGTCGAGCGTGCTGAAGACCCCGGACACCCAGGGCTTCGATACGCCGCAGCCAACGAAAAAGGCCCGGGGTTTCCCCCGGGCCTTCTCGTAGAAACGTCGGAGCTCCAGGCCCCGCCAGATTACTTGATCTGGACGGAGGCGCCGGCTTCTTCCAGCTTCTTCTTGATCTCTTCCGCTTCCTGCTTGGAAACGTTTTCCTTCACGTTCTGCGGAGCGCCTTCGACCAGGTCCTTGGCTTCCTTCAGGCCGAGGTCCGGACGAACGCCGCGGACTTCCTTGATCACGTTGATCTTCTTGTCGCCGCCGGCGGTCAGCACGACGGTGAACTCGGTCTGCTCTTCGCCGGCCGGAGCGGCGTCGCCGCCGGCGCCGCCGCCGGCGGGCATGGCCATGGCGACCGGAGCGGCGGCGGAAACGCCCCACTTTTCTTCGAGCAGCTTGGAGAGCTCAGCGGCTTCCAGGACGGTCAGGGAGGACAGGTCTTCGACCAGTTTTTCGAGCTTAGCCATTTGAGTGTTGTTCCTTCAGAGGATTTTCGGATTGGATGCAGAGATGACCGATCACACGGCGTCTTTGGCGGCGTAGGCGCCGAAGACGCGCGCCAGCTGACCAGCCGGCGCCTGCAGCACGCCGGCGACCTTGGTCGCGGGCGCCTGGACAAGGCCGATGATCTTGGCGCGGAGCTGGTCCAGCGACGGCAGGGTCGCGAGCGCCTTGACGGCGTTCTGGTCCAGCACCTGGTCGCCCATGAGGCCGCCGACGACGATGAACTTGTCGTTGTCCTTGGCGTACTGGGCGGTGACCTTGGCGGCAGAAACCGGGTCCGAGGCGTAGGCGATGGCGACAGGGCCCTTGAAGAGGGCGTCGCCCGCTTCGCCGGCCGAGCCGTCCAGAGCCTTCTGGACGAGACGGTTCTTCACCACCTTGAGCTGAGCGCCTTCCTTGCGGAGGCGGTCACGAAGGTCGGTCATTTCCGCAACGGTCAGACCCAGGTAGTGGGTCACGACCACGGCGCCGGCGTCGGCGAAGACGCCCTTCAGCGTCTCGATCGACTCGGCCTTTTGTGCGCGGTCCATTGCGGTCTCCGTTACGTAGTCGCGACGCGGGGACCATTCCCCACGCCGGTTGGCCGCCCGTCCCGCATCGCTGCGGGCCGTCCGGCCGGTCAGTGCTGTCCGAAGGAATCACGAACCGGACGGTCCCCGGATCCCGAAGGATCGGCGGACGCCGATGGCTCGTTGCTCCCCGTCTCCCAACGGCGCGAAGGGGCCCCTTCGCGATTAAGACCCAGGCGACCCCCGGATCCCGCAGTTCTCGGACAGGTTCCGCCCCGGGCGAACCCGACGCGGAGAAGAAGGCGCCTATAGGGGAACCGCGGGCGGAAGTCCAGACGCCTGTACCCTCGCCCTGGGGCGAGGGAGGCTCCGCGCGCCGGACCTCCGCACAGCGGAGGGGAGGCCTGCGCGGAGGGTGCGGGGGCAGGAAGCGGACGGACTGCCACCGTCGAATCCCCCCATCCCCCGCGCAAGAACCTGCGCGGCGTTCGCCGCTCCGGTGCGCGGGTCCGCCTTCGCCCCAGGGCGAAGGAACCCCCGCCGCCCTCAACGCCTTGCACCCCCATGCCACTCATTACCGACGCCATGCCCATGGAGGCCAGGTCGCAGCCGGCCCTGCCGTCGGGCCCCGGCTGGTGGTTCGAGCCCAAGTGGGACGGGTTCCGCTGCCTGGCCTTCCGCGACGGCGACGACGTGCTGCTGAAGGCCAAGTCGGGCAAGCCGCTGACCCGCTTCTTCCCCGAGGTCGCCGCGCGCCTGGCCGCCCTGCCCGTCCGCCGCTTCGCGGTCGACGGCGAACTGCTGATCGCCTCGGGCGGCGAGTTCTCCTTCGAGGCGCTGCAGCTGCGCCTGCACCCGGCCCAGAGCCGCATCGAGAAGCTGTCGCGCGAGAGCCCGGCCATACTGGTGCTGTTCGACATGCTGCAGACGGCGAAGGGCGAGGATCTGCGCCCCTTCCCCCTGTCTAAGCGCCGCCGCGCACTGGAGGCCTTCCACGCGAAGCTCGGCGATCCGCGCGTCGATCTCACCCCCGGCACGGACGACCGCGATCAAGCCCAGGCCTGGCTCGACGAGGGAAAGCTGGAAGGCATCGTCGCCAAGCGGCTGGACGGGCCCTACCTCGAGGGCGAGCGGGCCATGGTGAAGGTGAAGCGCCTGCGCACCGCCGACTGCGTCGTGGGCGGCTTCCGCTACGGCCAGGACGGCCGCCACGTCGCCTCCCTGCTGCTGGGCCTCTACGACGACCAAGGCCGGCTGAACCACGTCGGCCACACCTCCGCCATCGCCGCCGCCGACCGCCCCGCCCTGACGAAACGGCTGGAGGCGCTGGCGGGCGGCGAGGGCTTCACCGGCGACGCGCCCGGCGGGCCCAGCCGCTGGTCGACCGAACGCTCCGCCGAGTGGGTCCCGCTGCGCCACGAGCTGGTGGCCGAGGTCGCCTTCGACCACGTCTCGGGCGGCCGTTTCCGCCACGGGACGAAGCTGATCCGCTTCCGCCCCGACAAGGCGCCGGCGCAGTGCACCTGTGAACAGCTGTCGGCCTGAACGCCGCGACCGCCGAAGATGAACGGAGAATAACCGCACGCTCAGGTTCGGTTGGGCGAGCCCTTCCTAGAACGCTCCCATCGACGCCGCTTCCGGCCGCCGATGAACAAGGAGCGTAATAATGAAAAAGATGCTGAGCGCCCTGGTGGCCGTCTCCGCCCTCGCCGTCGCCCTGCCCGCCTCGGCCCAGTCCTACGGTGGCTGGTCCACCGGCCAGGTCGAGCGTCGCCATATCGAGACCCTCGACAACCGCATCGACCGCGCCCGCCAGAACCGCGCCATCAGCGTGCGCGAGGCCCGCGCCCTGAAGGCCCAGGTGGTCCAGCTTCGGGTGACCCTGCGCAACTTCCTGCGCGACGGCCGCCTGAACCGGATGGAGAAGGCCAACATCGACCGCGGCGTGAACCGCGTGCAGATGGCCCTTCGCCAGGAACGCCGCGACGCCGACCGTCGCCGCGGCTGATCCCGACGCCGGCGGGCGGTTTCCCCCCCTCATCGCCCGCCGACCGCGCGGCCCCTCCCACCCGGAGGGGCCGCGCTCTCTTTGTGAGCAGGGCTTCAGCTTGATGAACCGAAGATAACGCCACGCTCAGGTTCGGCTCAGCGGCCCCCCTCTAAGGTCCTCCCAACGTCGCCGATCCCGGCGGCCGGAACAGGAGAGATGAGATGAAGAAGATGATGAGCGCCCTGGTCGCCGTCTCCGCCCTGGCGGTCGCCGTCCCGGCTGCGGCCCAGTCCTACGGCGGCGCCTACCCCCGCGGTCCCGCCGTCGAGCGCGGCTACGGCTACGGTCACGGCGGCAATCTCAGCCGCCAGATCGAACAGCTCGACAACCGCGTCGACCGCGCCTTCCACAACCGCCGGATCAGCCGGGTCGAGCACCGCTCGCTGAAGGCCCAGGTCCAGGAACTGCGCCGCCTGAACCGCATCTACCTGCGTGACGGCCGCATGACCCGCGCGGAGCGCAACAACCTCGACCGCCGCATCGACCGCGTCGAGGCCCGCCTCCGCTACGAGCGCCGCGACCGCGACGGCCGCCGCTGGTAACCGAAACGCCGCCGGGCGGATTTCCGTCCCCCTCATCGCCCGACGGCCGCGGGGCCCCTCCCAGGAGGGGCCCCGCCTTTCGTTTTATGCTTCAGCTACATGAACATCGCACAACGGATGGCTCAGATCGGGCTCAGGCGCGTTGTGTTCTCATGACGCAACAAAGTCGCCGATCCTCGGCGGCCCAGACGCAGGAGAGCGCAATGAAGAAATTCCTCACCGCAATCACGGCAGTCTCGGCCCTCGCAGTCGCCGCGCCGGTCGCGGCCCAGAGCTATGGCGGATATGGCTACGACCGCGCCTATGACCGCGATTACCGCGGCTACGACCGCAACTACCGCGGCTACGGCCGTTACGCCGGCCGCAACCTGGCCCGCGACATCGCCCAGCTGCACAACCGCGTCCAGCGCGCCCAGTACAGCCGCACGATCAGCCCGCGCGAGGCGCGGAGCCTGAGGGTCCAGGTCAACCAGCTCGAGCGCACCTACCGCGCCTACATGCGCAACGGCAGCCTGACCGCGCGCGAGCACAGCGTGCTCAACAACCGCATCGACCGGATCGAGCGCCAGCTGCGCGTCGACCGCCGCGACTGGGACCGCCGTCCCTACTGACCGGCGTTGAGCGCCGGGGCCGGCCCCTCGCAAGGGGGCCGCGCTTCGTCCACGAAGAAGGGCCCGGACGTCGCCGTCCGGGCCCTCTTTTCGTTCAGGCTATGGCGCCGCTCAGGCCGTGAGGCTGGAGGGGTCCACCTTGAAGCCCGGGCCCATGGTCGAGGACAGCGAGATGCGCTTGACGAAGGTGCCCTTCGCGCCCGACGGCTTGGCCTTGTTCAGGGCGTCGACGAACGCCTTCACGTTGGCCTCGATGGCCTCCTGGGTGAAGCTGGCCTTGCCGATGCCGGCGTGGACGATGCCCGCCTTCTCGACGCGGAACTCCACCGCGCCACCCTTGGCGTCCTTGACGGCCTGGGCGACGTTGGGGGTCACGGTGCCGACCTTGGGGTTCGGCATCAGGCCGCGCGGGCCCAGGACCTTACCCAGACGGCCGACCAGGGCCATCATGTCCGGCGTGGCGATGACGCGGTCGAAGTCCATGAAGCCGCCGTTGATCTTCTCGTAGAGATCCTCGGCGCCCACGTGCTCGGCCCCGGCCGCCTTGGCTTCCTCGGCCTTGGCGTCCTTGGCGAAGACGGCGACGCGCACGTCGCGGCCCGTGCCCGACGGCAGGTTGACGACGCCGCGGACCTGCTGGTCGGCGTGTCGCGGGTCGACGCCCAGGTTGACGGCGATCTCGATCGACTCGTCGAACTTGGCCTTGGCGTTTTCCTTCACCAGCTTGATCGCCTCGGAGAAGGGCAGGTCGGCGTTACGGTCGCCGGTCCAGGCCTGCATGCGCTTGGGTTGCTTGGCCATCGGATCAGCCCTCCACCACTTGAAGGCCCATCGAACGAGCGGAACCGGCGATGATCTTGGTCGCCTGGTCCAGGTCGTTCGCGTTCAGGTCCTTCATCTTCTTCTCGGCGATGTCGCGGCACTGGGACATCGTGATCTTGCCCGCGGTCTCGCGGCCCGGCTTCTGGGAGCCGGACTTCAGCTTGGCCGCCTGCTTCAGGTAGTAGCTGGCGGGCGGGGTCTTGGTGACGAAGGTGAACGACTTGTCCTGGTAGACGGTGATCACCGTCGGCAGGGGCGTGCCCTTCTGTTCCTTTTCGGTGCGGGCGTTGAATTCCTTGCAGAAGCCCATGATGTTGACGCCGCGCTGACCCAGCGCCGGCCCGATGGGCGGCGAAGGGGTGGCGGAGCCCGCGGGCACCTGCAGCTTGATGTAGCCCAGAATCTTCTTGGCCATCTTCTTCTCCTATGCGGCCTCCCCGGTCGGGCAGGCCTGTGAGCCGTGGTGCGGAGTTGGCGCTCCTCCCACGGATTTGAACCGCCGGCCGAAACCGGCGGATGCGGATCAGCTGGTCTTTTCCACCTGTCCGTATTCCAGGTCGACCGGGGTTTCCCGGCCGAAGATCGAAACCGACACCCGCAGGCGCGCGCGCTCCTCGTCCACGCTCTCCACGTGGCCGTCGAAGCTGGCGAACGGCCCGTCGGTGACGCGCACCTTTTCGCCGATGTCGAAGTGAATGGTCGGACGCGGGCGCTCCACGCCCTCCTCCACGGCGCCGACGATCCGCTGCACCTCGGCTTCGGAGACCGGCATCGGCTTGGCGCCCGAGCCCAGGAAGCCCGTCACCTTCGGCGTGTTCTTGACCAGGTGGTAGGCCTCGTCGGTCAGCTCCATCTTCACCAGCACGTAGCCGGGGAAGAACTTGCGCTCGGCGTTGACCTTGCGGCCGCGGCGGATCTCGACGACGTCCTCGGTCGGCACAAGGATTTCCGAGAACTTGTCCTCGAGACCCTGGGACTTGGCCTGCTCGCGCAGCTGCTCGGCCACCTTCTTCTCGAAGTTCGAGTAGGCGTGGACGATGTACCACTTGTGACGCGGGTTCGAGGCGGGACGGCCTTCGGTCGCCGGGGTGTCGGTCGCGGTGTCTGTCATGTCCGTGTCCTTACGTGCCCAGGCGGATGAACTGCGAGACGCCCCAGCCGACCACCAGGTCGACCAGCGCGAAGAAGACCACGGCCAGCGAGACCATGATGAAGACCATCACCGAGGTGATCCAGGTCTCCTTGCGGCTCGTCCAGGTGATCTTGCGCGCCTCGGCGCGGACCTCGCGGAAGAACTGGACCGGGTTGGTCTTCTTCTTCGGCGCGGCCGGCTCCGGCGCGGCGATCGTCGCCGCCCCCGCCGACGCGCCCGCGCCGGCTCCCGAAGCTCCCGAAGTGCGTCCGCCGCGGCTGCCGCCGCGCGGGCCTTTCTGCTTGGCCATCAGATCCGTCCTAAGACCCGGGGCCCGGCGCCCAGGTCGGTCGTGAAATCCATCCCGAGGGGCCGTCGGCCGGACGCGCCCCAGGGACCTAGATAGTGGCAGGAGTGGAGGGACTCGAACCCCCGGCCCTCGGTTTTGGAGACCGATGCTCTACCAGCTGAGCTACACTCCTAACGCAACCCCATATGGGGCTTCGTCTCCGACAAACGAACAGCGCGCCGGAAGGGCGACAAGCCCCACGGCGCGCACGGCCCATCCGCCGGAGCCGGCTGCAATAGCGGATGGCGGGGTGCGGGGCAAGGGTTTGGAGGGCGCAAACCAACGACGATCTGGCGGGCCGTAGAGCGCATCCCCCGCCCCAGTCGTCCTCATCCTGAGCCTGTCGAAGGTCGAGGACGAGGCGCGACCGGGTCCGCTTCGAACTGCTCGCCGTTGGTGGCTGCGTGTCGCCCTCCGGCTCGACCCGCCAAGGTAAGGGAATCAGGTCCCTACTCCTTGGGTCCCCCGTCCTTGCTCATCAAATCCTCCTCCCGGCTTTCGGCGCGGAGTTCCTTGACCTTGTCGTCGATGGTGTGGTCGGCGCCGGTGTCGGTGATCTCGCGCAGGGCCTCCTGGCTGGGGGCCGGCGGGGCCGCGGCGGGGCGGGCGGGGCCGGCGGGGGGCGCGAGGTCGAGCGAGCGGACGTTCTGGATCGGCTCGGGGATCGAGATCCCGGCCTCCTCGAAGGCGGCCTTCACCTGGCGGATGGCCTCGCTCTTCACCTTACCCCAGTCCGACTTCACCTGGTCGGCCCAGCCGAACACGCGGATCACCACCGACCAGTCGCCCATGCGGTCGACCAGCACGAAGGGCGCGGGGTCCTCGAGCACGCCCTCGACCTGCTTCAGCGTGCTCAGCGCCAGCGCCAGGGCGCAGGTCAGGTCGGCGTCGTAGCCTACCCCCACCTCGAACATGAAGCGGCGCTCGGGGATGCGGCTGAAGTTGGTGATGCTGGTCTTGTAGACCGTGGCGTTGGGAATTCGCACCTCGTTGCCGTCGAAGGTGGTGATGACGGTGGCGCGGGCGTTCAGCAGGGTGATCTTGCCCTCGAAGCCCTCGATGATGACGTGGTCGCCGGGCGCGAACGGCTGGCGCACCGACAGCAGGATGCTGGCGATGTAGTTCTCGATGGTGTCGCGCACGGCGAAGCCCACCGCCAGACCGAACAGCCCCGCCGCCCCCAGGATCGAGCCCAGCACGGCGGTCGCGCCCAGGATGCTCATGGCCGTGACCAGGCCGATCAGGGCGAAGACGATGCGGATCACCTGCCGCACCAGGGCGTCGACGAAGGGGTTGGGCGAGCGGCGGCGGAACAGCTTGGTGCCCTTCGCCAGGAACGAGCCGATCAGCCAGAAGCCGATGAAGACCGCGATGGCCACCGCCAGCAGCGGGATGAAGGCGATCGTCCCTTCGGCCACGGCGCGCGCCTTCTCGGCCAGCGGCTCCAGCCGCCGGTCGACGCGGTGTTCGACGGTGATCTCGTTCTGCACCTCGATGACGCCGGTCAGGCGTTCGGCGATGCTGGCCGCCTTCTCGCGGTCGAGCGCCGTCAGGGTGGTCCCGGTCAGGGTGACGACCCCGCCGCGCACGCTGGCGCGCACGCCCTGGAAGTCGTCGATGTCCGAATAGATGCCCGCCAGGCGCCGGGCGATGTCCGGGTCCGGGCTCTCCAGCGCGATGGGCGCCGTCGCCGGCGCTTCCGCGGCGGGCGCATCGCCGCCCGACTTGGGCAGGCCGGGAATTTCCTGCGCGGCCGCCGGGGCGGCGATCAGCAGGGCGAGAAGAACAAGGAACGCGCGCAGGGTCATTGGGAGGTTCTTAAAGCCCCCGCCACGGCAAAGTTCCAGCCTTGATCCCCCAGTCTACGAGAGCCGCTCGTAGGCCGGCAGGGTCAGGAACTCGACGCACTCGTCCGCCAGGGTCATCTCCTCGAACAGGGCCGCGGCCTCGTCGAGCCGCTCGAGACCCCTGCCCTGCAGCCCGGCCAGCTCGTCGGCGAACAGCTCGCGGAACAGCTCCCGCGTCACCCGGCGGCCGTCGTCGAGCTCGGCCCCGTGCTGCAGCCACTGCCAGATCTGGGTGCGGCTGATCTCGGCGGTCGCGGCGTCCTCCATCAGGTTGTAGAGCGGCACGGCCCCGCGGCCGCCCAGCCACGCCTCGATGTACTGCACGCCGACGCGGATGTTCTCGCGCAGGCCCGTCTCGGTGCGGGGGCCCTCGTGGACCTTCAGCAGGTCGTCGCGCGTGGCCTTCACGTCCTCGCGCAGGCGGTCGAGCTGGTTCTCGCCCGGCATCTCGCGGTCGAACACCTCGCGCGCCACCGGCACGAGGTCCGGGTGGGCGACCCAGGTGCCGTCGTGGCCGGCCTTCGCCTCGCGTTCCTTGTCGGCGCGCACCTTGGCGAAGGCGGCCGCGTTGGCCGCCTCGTCGCCCTTCACCGGGATCTGGGCCGCCATGCCGCCCATGGCGAAGGCGCCGCGCCGGTGGCAGGTGGCGATCAGCAGCTCGGAATAGGCGCCCAGGAAGGCTTGGCCCATGACCATGGCCGACCGGTCCGGAGTCAGGAACTCAGGATTACGCCCCAGCCGCTTGATATAGCTGAAGATATAATCCCACCGCCCGCAGTTCAGCCCGACGATGTGACGGCGCAGTTCGTAGAGGATCTCGTCCATCTCGAAGGCCGCCGGGATGGTCTCGATCAGGATGGTGGCCTTGAAGGTCCCGACCGGCAGGCCGAGCCGCTCCTGGGCGTGGACGATCACCTCGTCCCACAGCCGCGCCTCCAGGTGCGACTCCAGCTTGGGCAGATAGAACCACAGCCCCGATCCGCGCTCCTTCGCCGCCCGCGCATTGTGGAAGGCGTAGAGGCCGAAGTCGAACAGGGCGCCCGACATCGGCCGACCGTCCACCTCGAGGTGCGCCTCGGGCAGATGCCAGCCGCGCGGCCGCACGATCAGCACTGCGGGGTCGGGCTTCAGCTCGTAGCGCTTGCCGTTCGCCTCGTGGCTCAGCCGTCCGGCCCAGTAGTCCATCAGATTGGCCTGGCCCTCGACCACGTTGGCGAAGGTCGGGCTGGTGGCGTCCTCGAAGTCGGCCATGAAGCAGGACGCGCCGGAATTCAGCGCGTTGATGATCATCTTGCGGTCGACCGGCCCGGTAATCTCGACCCGGCGGTCGCGCAGTTCGGCGGGGATGGGATCCACGCGCCAGTCGCCCTCGCGGATCTCCTTCGTCTCCGGCAGGAAGTCAGGCCGCTCGCCCGCGTCGAAGCGCGCCTGCCGCTCTTCGCGCGCCTTCAGCAACTCCAGCCGCCGGCCGTCGAAGCGCCGGTGCAGCTCGGCCAGGAAGGCGACGGCCTCGGACGTCAGCACCTCGTCGGCGCGGGGGGCGGAGCCGGTGATGCGGACGCCGCTTCCGGCGCGGTCGAGGTCATAGGGCATGGGCATGGGGCCTTCGTAGCGGGTACGCCCTCGTCGTTGGCTGTCGCCTCCCTTCGGGTCGACAGGCTCAGGATGAGGGCTACTGAGACGGGGCGGCCGACAAGAAAATCCTCATCCTGAGCTTGTCGACCCGAAGGGCGGCGCGGAGCAGTCAAGGACGAGGATTTTCCTGCGCGACGGATCAAAAAGTGATTGGGGCCTACCCCGGCATCCGCAGCTGTTCGCTGGTGATGGAGTAGCGCGCCGTCGCCCGGCTGCGGTTTTCCTCGCTGACCCGCTTCCATTCCTGCTCGGCCTGGGTGCGGTCCTCGAAGGGGCCGATGGCGGCGGCCTGGCCTTCGCGCAGGCAGTTGAAGCCGGTGCAGGTGTAGTCGCCGCCGACCACCCAGTAACGTTCCTTGGTCATCTCGGTACTCCTTTGCTCACTTATTCCGCGGCGACCTTCGTCGCCTCGAACTGATCGGTTTCGGTGGAGTGGGCCATGGCGGTGGTCGACGACTTGCCGGCCGAGATCACCGTGGCGATCTGGTCGAAGTAGCCGGTGCCCACCTCGCGCTGGTGGCGCGTGGCCGTGTAGCCGTCCCGCTCGCTGGCGAACTCCGCCTGCTGCAGCTCCGAATAGGCCGCCATGCCGCGATCGCGGTAGCCGCGCGCCAGCTCGAACATGCCGTGGTTCAGGGCGTGGAAGCCCGCCAGGGTCACGAACTGGAACTTGTAGCCCATGGCGCCCAGCTCGCGCTGGAAGCCGGCGATGGTCTCCGGGTCCAGCTTGGCCGCCCAGTTGAACGACGGCGAGCAGTTGTAGGCCATCAGCTTGCCGGGGTGGGCCTTCTGGATCGCCTCGGCGAACTGGCGCGCCTCGCCCAGGTCCGGGTGCGAGGTCTCCCACCACAGCACGTCGGCGTACTTGGCATAGGCGAGGCCCCGCGCGATGCAGTGCTCCAGCCCCGTGCCCTCCTTCAGGCGGTAGAAGCCCTCGGGCGTGCGGCTGTCGGCCTCGATGAACGGCCGGTCGCGCTCGTCCACGTCCGAGGTGATCAGGCGCGCGCTCTCCGCATCGGTGCGCGCCACGGTCAGGGTCGGCGTCCCCATGACGTCCGCGGCCAGGCGCGCGGCGATCAGGTTGCGCTCGTGTGCGGCGGTGGGGATCAGCACCTTGCCGCCCAGGTGGCCGCACTTCTTCTCGCTGGCCAGCTGGTCCTCGAAGTGGACGCCCGCGGCGCCGGCCTCGATGAAGGCCTTCATGATCTCGAAGCTGTTCAGCGGACCGCCGAAGCCGGCCTCGGCGTCAGCCACGATAGGGGCGAACCAGTCCCGCTTCGCTCCACCTTCGGCGTGTTCGATCTGGTCGGCGCGCTGCAGGGTGCGGTTGATGCGCCGGCACAGCTCGGGCGCGGCGTTGGCCGGGTACAGCGACTGGTCCGGATACATGGCCCCGGCGGTGTTGGCGTCCGCCGCGACCTGCCAGCCGGAGAGATAGATCGCCTTCAGGCCGGCGCGGACCA
>JAEZEZ010000094.1 GCA_023432855.1 Pseudomonadota bacterium
GCACGGGCCCGGGGCGAGGCGGGCCGAGCGGCGGCGGAGCGGGCCTTCGGCCGCGCCGACCTCGCCAGCGCCTTCGCCGAAACCCTGGAAGCCGCGAACGCCTGTGACCAGGCCAGACGCGCCCTGCGCGCGCCGCTCAAGCGGCTGATGGACGTCACGCTGGCCGCCGCCGCGCTGGTGCTGCTTTCGCCCGTGATCGCCGTGGTCGCCCTGATGGTGCGCGCCAAGCTGGGATCGCCGGTCCTGTTCCGTCAGGTCCGTCCGGGACTGGCGGGGCGGCCTTTCCGCTTGCTGAAGTTCCGGACCATGCGCGACGCCACTGATCGAGAGGGCAATCCCCTGCCGGATGAGGCGCGCCTCACCGCCTTCGGACGCATGCTCCGGGCCACCAGCCTCGATGAACTGCCGTCGCTGTGGAACATCGTGCGCGGCGACCTGAGCCTGGTGGGGCCGCGTCCGCTGCTGATGGAGTACCTGCCGCTCTACTCGCCCGAGCAGGCGCGCAGGCACGCGGTGCGGCCGGGGCTCACCGGCTGGGCCCAGGTGAACGGCCGCAACGCCGTCAGCTGGCCCGAGCGGTTCCGGCTGGACGTCTGGTACGTGGACAACCGAACTCTGGGTCTCGACCTGAAGATCATCCTGATGACCGTGGGCAAGGTCTTGAAGCGCGAATCCGTATCGGCCGCCGACCACGTCACCATGCCAAGGTTCACCGGCCGCGAGGCCGACGGGGTCAGCGAGCCGGAACGCCCTTGACCAGGGCGCCGGCGGGCACGTCCGCCACCACCGCCGCCCCCATGCCGACCACCGCGCCGCGGCCGATGCGCAGGCCCTGCCGGATGGTCGCCCCGGCGCCGATGTAGGCCTCGTCCTCGATCGTCACATTGCCGTTGCAGCGGACGCCGGGGCCGAAGGTGACGAAGTCCCCGATCACGCAGTCGTGGGACACTTGGGAGTAGTAGTTGGCGTGGAAGTGGCGCCCGATGCGCACGTTGACCGTCAGCAGGGTGAAGTCGCACAGCACCGCCCCTTCGGCGATGTCGGCGCCGTAGTCGACGCAGCTCTTCGCCCGCACCTCGGCGAAGCCGAAACCCGCCGCCTCGCATCGCTCCACGATCTGCCGGCGCACATCCGGCCGGGCCACCGAGACCACCATCAGCCGCTCGCCCGCCTGGGCCTTCATGGCGTCGAAGCCGAGATGCGGCCGTCCCGCCACTTCGGGCCCGCCATCGTCGGTGACGAAGACGATGTCGGCCTGCCCGCCGTGCCGCGCATCCAGCACTGCCGCCAGCTCGCGCCCGTTGCCGCCGGCGCCGAAGATCGCGAAGCGGGGCTGGATCACGCTCATCCCCGGCCTCCCACGCGTTCGATGACGCGGCAGACCCGGTCGATGTCGGCCTCGCTCATGCCGGTTCCCGACGGCAGGCAAAGCCCCCGCTCGAACAGGCCCTCCGCCACCTCGCCGCCCACCCGGAGGGCGTCGCGGAAAACCGGCTGCAGGTGCATGGGTTTCCACACCGGCCGGGACTCGATGTTCTCGGCTTCGAGCGCCAGCCGCAGGGCCTCACGGTCGGCGCCGTAGGCGGCCGGGTCGACGAGCATGACGCTGAGCCACCGCGTGTGGCGCCGCCCGGGCGCCTCGGGCGCGAAGCTGAGGCCGGGCATGCCTTCGAGGCGCTTCTGGTAACCCATAAAGGTGCTTCGCCTCGCTTCGACGCGCGCCTCGATGCTTCGAAGCTGCCCCAGGCCGACGGCCGCGGAGAGGTTCGAAAGCCGGTAGTTGAAGCCGATTTCCGTGTGCTCGTAATGGGGAACCGGCTGCCGCGCCGCCTGGGCCAGATAGCGCGCGCGGTCGATCAGCGCCTTGTCCTCGGACGCCAGGAAACCGCCCCCCGAGGTGGTCAGGATCTTGTTTCCGTTGAAGGAATAGGCAGCCATCCGCGCCCCGGCGCCGGCGTGCCGGCCGTGGATGAAGCTCCCCACCGCCTCGGCCGAGTCCATTACCAGCACCGCCCCGCTCCGCTCGCAGACCTCGGCGATCGCCTCCACGTCGCAGGCCTGGCCGTAGAGGTCCGTCGGCATGACGGCCCTGACCGGCGTCCCCGCCGCCGCCGCCACGTCGAAAGCCTTGTCCAGCAAGCCCGGGTCGAGGCACCAGCTCACCGGATCGCAGTCCACGAACACCGGCCGAGCCCCCACGTAGGCGATGGGCGCGACGCCGCCGATGAAGGTTAGGGTGGGCGCGATCACCGCATCGCCCGGCCCGACGCCAAGCATGTGAAGCGCCAGGTGAAGGGCCGCCGTACCCGAGGACAGGGCCACGCCGTGGGGGATGCCGACATAGTCGCAGAACTCCGCCTCGAAGGCCTCCAGCATGGGCCCCGCGGGCGCCACCCAACCGGAATCGAACGCTTCGAGCAGAAGCCGGCGTTCCTCCGCCCCGGCGTGCGGCGGCGACAGGAAAAGTCTTTCGGGAGCAGGCGCCATGGGGTCCTCGGAAGGGGCGGGGTTCGTGCTGGCCGACAGCCTATGACGCAGGGGCATAGGTGGCGACAATCCGCTGGTCGGCCGGGCGGGCGGCTCTCGGCCCCGGCCTCGGCGCCTGTAGCAGTCGCAGGCCCTCGGCCTCGAACGCGGCGGGGTCGTTGGCCGGGAAGAGCACGGCGCGCGGATCCCGTTCGCAGATGTCCGAAGCCAGGGCGGCGGCGCCCGCATCCAGGGCGTCGCTCACCGCCAGGCCGTAGCTGTCGACGAGGGATGGCCTCAGGTAGAGGTCGGCGTGCTGCAGCACGGCAAGAAATCCGGCCGGCGGCATGGCGCCCACGAAGGTTACGGGAAGGCCCTCGGCCCGCCGGCGCAGGCTCGCCATGTAGGCTTCGTCGGAGCCCCCACCGTAGATGCATAGCAGCAGCTGCGCCGGGGCACGCTCCAGTGCGGCCTGCAGCAGGTCGATGCAGAGTTCGTACCGATAGCTGGGCTTCGGGTAACCGGAGGAGACCATGATGCATTCTCCCCGCGTGCGGGCCCCCGCCAACTGGTCGAGCAGTCCCGCCGGGGCCTGCGATGGATCCGCGGCGACGGCCTGGCCGGGCGCCGTTCGCCAGCGCACGATGCGGCCGCCGGCCACGCCAACGCCGCGATAGAAGGCCTCCTGTTCGTCGGACAGGGCGACGACGACATCCATGCGTCGCAGCGCCATGCGCGATAGGAGCCGGGCCATGCTCCCGGCGCGGTCGTAGGCCGCCTGCTGGTCGCCATGGTGAAGGCTCGCCGCCAGCCGCTTGCGGGATGAAGACAGCAGGAACGCGACCACCACGAACCAGCCGGCCACGCGGGAGAAGTGCAGGTGGACGGTGGGGTGCGAAGAGCGCCGGGCGCGCCATGCCGCCCAGATCATCGCGGCGGGCGATGGCCGAAGCGGGGTCACCTCATGCTCCGGCCGCGGGCGCTTGCCGGCAGCCGCGTAGGGATCGATGACGGTGCATTCCACACCGCTCGAGCGCAGGTGATCCACCAGCCGCCGAAGGTGGCTGGACACGCCGCCGACCGGCAGGTCGAGCGGGCCGATCAGGGCCACGCCGGCGGGCGGCGCCTCAGCCATCCGCGCGCGCCCGCGCCCGCACCCAGAAATAGACGGGGAACTCGTCGCCGTAACGAGCGTCGCTGGCGCGGCCATAGGCGACGAACGGCCAGAGCAGCGCCGCCCACAGCCGGTTCAGGCCCATCCCGAGGATGGAGCGGCGTCCATGGCGCTGCAGCGGCTGCGTCTGGGCGTACTGGCGCAGGTAGTGGATCGCGGTCCAGAAGCCGCCGTTGCTCGACTCGATCGACTGGATCTCGAAACCGCTTGTCTCGAACAGTCGCTGGATGCCGTAGCGGGTGAAGCGGTGGAAATCGAAGGGCGCCAGATGCTCGGGGCGGACCAGGGGGATGAGCGCGAATACCTGTCCCCCCGGCTTCAGCACGCGATGCATCTCCCGCACGGTCTGCTCAGGGTCCGGCACGTGCTCCATGACCACGAGGTTCAGCATTGCATCGAACCCTTGGTCGCAGAACGGCAGGTTGGTCGCGTCCGCGACGACGTCGAGCTGCGAGAAGTCGTGGCGGTCCGAGGAGAATACCAGGTCCGCGCCGACATAGGCGCGCCCGGGAAGCAGGGCGCGGTACCGGCATTCGCCAGCGCCGACATCGAGCACCGAGGCGTTCTGGGGGATCTCCGCCACCATCTCGCGCACCTTGCGGCCCAGGAAGGCCCAGTGCGGATCCTTGCGGTTCAGCCTGGGGAACAGCTTGCCGAAGTAGAACGGCTCGATCTCCTCGGGCGCCAGCCGCGGCGCCGGGGGAGGGGGCGCCTTTTCGGGCACCTTGGCGGCCGCTTCGAGCAGGGACGCCAGGGAGGCGGGATCGGTCGCGCCGAAGGTGGTGAGCACCGGACGGCCGCGCACGACCGGGAAGTCCTTCCCGCAATCGCCGCAGCGAAGGCCCAGTTCGGTTTGTGACAGGCCGCGATGGCCCCGGCAGGCCGGACAGCACAGCACCGACCTCAGCGTCTCGTCCATCATCGCGTCCTGATAGTTCTCACCCGGTCGACCAGCAGCCGCAGGTCACTGGGCCGCGGGAGCAGGTGCTCATGCAGGGCGATGCCCTCGGTCCGGTACAGCAGCAGGGAGGTCAGCAGATAGGAGCCGAAATAGCTGAGCGTCGTCGCCCAGGCCAGACCGGCTGCTCCATATTGGGGAATGAGCCAGGCCCCGGCCGCGAACAGGGTGATGATGGACGCCACATGCACGAGGCTCATCAGGCCCTGCTTGTTGCGTCCGTACAGGTAGTTCTCGAGCACCCGCTGGGAGCCGCTGATCGCCAGGCCGGGCATGACGATCAGGACGAGAACCCATGAGCCGGCGTAGGGCTGGCCGAACAGAAGCGGCACAGCAAGCGGGGCTGCGGCGGCGAACAGGGCGCCGCTGCCGAGAAAGATGAGCAGGGACAGCCGCGCCACAGGCCCGATGAACCTGCGGGATTCCTCGCCCTTCATGCCGCCGACGTAGGACATCACGAGCGGCCCAATGGCGCCGTAGATGACCATGACGCCTTCGCTCCAGACGCGGGCGACAGCGAACCGGGCGAGCTCGCTGGCGACGGTGAAGTGCGCGCCGATAAGCACGGCGATCTGGCCCGCGGCGAAAGCTAGGATGAAGACCACGTACGACTTCATGGCGTAGCGGCCCACGCCGCCTATGGCGTCCCGCAGCGGCGCGGGCTTGCGCCGGTCGGCCAGGTAGAGGGCCAGGGTCAGGAGAATGGCGAGGCCGTACTGCAGCTGGTAGGCGAGGATCACATCGCCGATGCCGCCGCCCCTGAGCAGCGTCCAGGCCAGGTAAGCCGCCGTCACCGCGAGCGGGGCGTTGGTGAGGATCTGGTAGGTCTGGATCCGCCGTCGGCCGAGCAGGTAGGTCGACATCACGAAGTGCAGCAGGATCAGGGGCGCGGCGTACATCAGCGCCCCGAACACCTCGTGCGCGCGCGCCTCGTCCCCCAGCAGGGCCGTCGTGATGACCGGCGACGCGACGAACAGCGCCGCCGTGAGGAAGACCGCCGGCGCCAGGGTGGCGACCAGGATCGTCAGGGCGTAGCTGGCGCCCCCCTGCTTTTCCGTGGCGCCCCAGTACTGGGCCGACTGGCCGAGGCCCAGGGACGCCGCCCGTCCGAGCAGGCCCAGGGCGGCGATGGCGGCCACCACCGCGCCGAACTCCGCCGGCGACAGGATCCGCGCGGCCAGCATGCTGATGGCGAAACCGAGGCCGGCGCCGACCACGCGCCCGCTCAGCATTACGGCAGTCGCCTTCAGGAAGGTCACGCCCCGTGACCTAGGGGGCGCGTTGCGGGCGGGGCATGCCGCGCCACTGGCCGGGACCGGGCAGGCCGGGGCGACGCGCCGTGCGGGCCATCGCCGGCACCTGACCCTCCAGCCAGGCCAGATAGGCCAGCAGGTAGACCGTCGCGGTGACGTTCATCAGGCGCGTGCTGTTCATGAACAGCTCCACGCCCGTCGTATTGGCGAACAGGAGAAAGATGACGAAGGCCGCCATGTGCACGATCGACAGCTTCCGCTGCTTGATCCCCCGCCAGATCAGGGTCGGGATGCGCAGCAGGACATACAGCACCGCGACCGTCCCGATCAGGCCGCGCTCCACGAGCACGGTGAGCAGCATGTTGTGCATGCCGCTGTAGGTGAAGACGTTGTTGGTCGCTTCCGCCACCAGCACAGGGGTCGTTCCGATGCCGTGGCCGAGCAGCGGCTTCTCCTGGAACAGGCGCCAACCCATCTCCCAGATGTCTCCGCGTCCGCTCGAGAAGAAGTCGGCGGCGTTGAAGGCGACCTGCGCGCTGGCGTTGCTCGCCATGTTGGTGCGCAGCATCCAGAACCAGGACAGCTGGTCGAACCAGTCGCGCAGGAAGAACAGGCTGGCGACGCCGACGAGGACGCTGGCGAGGCCGAGGTGCATCATCACCTTGCGTTCCCGGCCCTGACCGAAGACCAGGGTCGCGGCCAGGAGCAGGGCCGTGGCCATGATGGCCCCTCGCGAAAACGACGTGGCGATGATCAGTGCGATGACGGCGAAGCTGACGTAGGCCGCCGCGAGCGGCCACCGTCGCAGACTGTCGATGAGGATCGGCCAGGTCAGGAGGATGATGCCGATGACCGCGTAGGCGCGGCCGCCGAACTGGAGCGCCGCGAAACCGCCGCCCTGCCTCAGGGTCAGTTCGATGGGGATCAGCAGGAGGGGCACGACCGCCATGGCGATGACGCTGATCGACAGCATTTCCGCCGTGTGTCCGGAGTCGGCGCCATTGGCGGGCATGGACCGCACCGCGTGGTACACCCCGACGGGATAGAGGATGTTCAGGGCGAACAGCGTCAGGTCGCGGCTGACATCGAGTTCCGGCCCGAACAGCGCGCCGATCAGGATCGGCAGGCTCAGACCGACCCACAGGATCGCGGTGAGTCCCATGCTGGCGCGCCGGCCACGATAGGCCAGGGTGAACACGAGCGCGGCGACCAGGACCGGCCCCAGCCTGATGGCCGGATGCATCTCCACCGAGATGTCGTAGAGGACGATCTGGAAGAGGAAGATCGTCGCTTCCACCATCAGGACCCACAGCAGCATGAGGTCCATGCGGCGGTACAGGCTGACGGTCATGACCGAGGCGACGCCGAAGAAGGCGATGATGGCCGCCTCCGAAACGCCGAGACCGGAGCCGAAGACCGTGGCCGCCAGTCCCAGAACCGCCGCCACCATGACGCAGAAGATCAGGCGCGGTCCGAAAGCGAAGACGATCTGGCGAAACAGCGAGGAAGGGGCGGCGGGCGCGCCGGGACGCCCGCGCGGCTCCAGGCTCACGCCGGGCGGTCTGGGTGTGTAGAAGGTCGGGCCCGTCGATGACATTCGATGCTTGGCCTTATGCCGGGGCGGAGCGGGGCAGGGTGTGCGCCAGGATGCGCGCGGTGATGAAGCGGACGCTTCCCTCCTCGGGATTGCGACAGAAGTCCTCTACCACGCTTGCGCGCGCCGGCGCCAAGCGCTGCGGATCGTCCAGCGCGGACCTGACCTGAACACGGAGGTCCTGCCTTGAGCAGGCCACGTCCACGGCGCCCGAGCGGACAATGGGCCGGTAGTGATGGTAATCGTAGTAGCGCCGCACCGATCGGGCGTACGGCAGATCCTCGCCCCCGTCGTAGCTGACGTTCACGACGGGCCGGCCGCAGGCGAACGCATCCAGGGTCATCGTCGACGCCGTGTTTATGCAGACGGCCGAGTGCAGGAGCATGGCGGCCAGCACGTCGAGCTCCTCGCTCGGCGGGCGCCAGGCCTGAAGGCTGTCGCCGGCGGTGGAGTCCCAGACGGTCACCCGCGGGTGATCCGCCACGGCCGCATAGCGGCCGGCGCTGTCGGCGGGGTGGCAGCGCACCAGGAGATGAGCGTCGCCGAACTCCCCAGCCTCCGTGTCCTCGACCAGGTCGGCGACGACCCGCGGCTCATTGGCGAAGAGCTTGGCGCTGCAGGTTGCGTAGAGGATCACACGTCGCTCGGGATCGATTCCGAGGCCGCCCAGGAAGGGCGCGCGGGCCAGCGACCCCTCCAGGGGGCGGCGGTACGCGTCGAACTGCGGAATCCCCGAAATCGAGATGTCCGTCGTCCTGAGCCGGGGATAGTAGCCGAGCAGTTCGCGGCGCTGATGCTCGCCCCAGGCCAGCACCTCGTCCACGTCGGTGAGGATGGCGCCCTTGGTCGATGGGTTGTCCCAGCTGGGGATGATGGCCAGGGTCGGCAGGCCGAGCCGGATGGCGGCCCGTTGAAGGGCGTTGTCCCGCGGGTCGAAGGGCGAACCGTTGACGAGGACCGTCGCAGAGGCAGGAAGGTCGCGCGCTGCGGGGCCGAAGCGCCGTTCAATCCCCTCCAGAAGACCGAACTGCCAGTTGGCCGACAGCTTCGTCTGCAGGGCCCAGAGCACGGCGCGCAGCCGGCGGCCGCCCTCGTCGGCGGCGTTGGACTGCATCTTGATCGCCGCGGTGCTGATGCGGTCCTTGCCCTGAAGCACGGCCTTCTTGCCCTGGCGGAGAAGACGCCAGGGCAGCGGTTCGGCTGCGGGCAGGTCCAGCACCCCGTCGATCCGGCCTTCGGCCTGCAGCCCCTCGAAGTAGGGCTTCAGATCGGCGGAAGCGGCCACGATCAGGTCTGCGGAACGCCTGACGCCTTCGAAGACGCCTGTGTGCACGAAGTTGCGGATGGTCCAGCCCGTGCTCGCTGTGAAGACCACCGTGGGTCGCTCGGACGTCATCGGCCAAGCGCTTCGTCGAGATAGGCCAGCTCCGGATACTGCGCCCTCCGCGCCCAGACCGCTTCGGCAAGCACGAGGTCGAGCGGCTCGTCGATCGTGACCGTCTGGCAACCGTCGACAATGTACGGCAGCGGCCTGTCGCCGAAGACCGATTGCTGGTCGACGATGGTCGAGGTCCGGATCAGGTAGAAGGCGCCGCAGCGCCGGTAGGCCTTGTCCGAGGCATGCGCCTGCCGCTGCTCGCGCTCCCGGTCCGCGTCGTCGCCCAGATACCCGGTGACGAATCCGTCCACGATCCGGCGGATCCGCTTGGGGTGGAAGTCGGTCACCTCGGCCAGGGCGAGACAGGACGTCGCCTCCGGATGCGCCACGAGCCGTTGCAGCGCCTGGGAGATGACGCCGGGATCGCGGAAAGGCGTCGTCGGCTGCAGGAGGCAGACGATGTCGTAGGTCTCCCCGCCAGCCCTGAGGCTGGCCAGCAGGTCGGCCAGCACATCGATCATGGGGGTCGCATCGCCGGCAAGCTCCAGCGGTCGCAGCCCCGGGACGTGCGCCCCCGCCGCGCGCCCGACCGAGGCTATTTCCTCGTCGTCGGTGGACAGGACCAGACGGTCGATTTCCGGCACGCCAAGGCCGGCAGCTATGGCGAACCCGGTCAGGGGCGTCGAGCCGATCGGATAGAGGTTCTTGCGCGGGATTCCCTTGGAGCCGCCGCGCGCGGGCACGACGCCGAGGACGCTCTGGCCCTGGATCATTGCGCCGCCAGCGAGCTTGTCTCGGAGAAGGCGAGGGTCTTGGCGTACCTCAGCTCGACGGTGGCCAGCACCTCGGCGATCCGCCTGCCCGCGTCGCCCAGTCCATAGATCGGATCGCGCTCGCACCGGCCCGTCAGGTGGGTTTCGATGGCGCGACGGATTGCGTCTCGCTCGTGGGGCGCGTCGACCACGTTGCGGCCGCGGTCGCGGCCGGTCTGGCGGTCGCCGATGTTGACCGCCGGCACGCCGAGGTAGGCGCATTCGCGCATGGCCACGGAGGAGTTTCCGATCACCCCGCGACTGTGGATCATCAGCCGCAGGAAGTCGGTGGGGTCCATGTTCTTGAAGAAGTGGATGTTCTTCGGCTGGACAGTTTCCCGAAAGGCGCGGATTGCGCCGGCGGCGGCGTCCGAGCCTGCGTCGATGTTCGGCCAGAACCAGAAGGTGGCGATGCCGAGCTCGTTCACCGCGTGCAGGGTTTCGGTGATCTGCGCCCGCGCTTCCTGGAACTGGGTGGTGACCGGGTGCTGCAGGACGATGAGATAGCCGTTCGACAGGTCGAGTTCGGCGCCGACGCCGCCATACTTCCTGACCGGATCAAAGCCCAGGTCCGGGGCGTCCTCGACCTCCCGCGCGAGATCGATGGATGGGCAGCCGGTGTTGAACACCGAATCGGGCGCCTCGCCCATGCGCAGCACCCGCTCGGCCGCCGCCGGCGAGGCCACCAGGTGATAGTCGGCCAGCTTGGTGACCGCGTGGCGAACCTTTTCGTCGATGTTGCCCGTCACCTCGCCGCCCTGGATGTGGGCGAGGGGGATATTGGCGTAGGCGGCCGCGATGGCCGTGGCGATGGTCTCGAAGCGGTCTGCGACGGTGACCACGATATCCGGCCTGAGCGCCTGGAAAACCGATGCAAGCTCGATGATGCCGAGGCCGGTGGTCTTTGCCATCAGGGCGGGGCTGTCGCCCTCCAGCTGATTGTAGACCTTGGCCGCGACCTGGAAGCCGTCGCGCTCGATCACCTTCACCGCGTCGCCATAGCGGTCCAGCAGGGCCGATGCGGCGACGACCAGCTGCAGCTCCAGGTCCGGATGGTCGCGGATGGCGGCGAGCGCCGTCTTGACCCGCGAATAGCTGGGCCGTGCGGTGACGACGACGGCGATCTTTCTCATGGGACTGCTGACTCTGCGGCCGGATTCTCGGCCAGGTGTGACCACTGGAGCTGTTCGCCCGCCGCGATCGGCGCAGCGAGGGCGCGGCCGAGAACGAGATCCCATTCCGCGGCGGGAACCCCGCCTGCCGGCTTGCGGCAATCGAGGTCGGCTTCGGTCAGGACGCGGCCGGCCGGCAGGTCTGCGCGCGCGACGATGCTCTTGGTGAACATGGCGCGCAGCGGCGCCAGCCGCTCCGCCTCCGCGTCCTTGTCGATCGGGTTCTGCAGCGCGGTTGCGACCCGCTTCGCTCCGGTCGCCAGCGAGGCCAGTTCTTCCAGGGTCAGGGACGAGGACACGTCCGGGCCAAAGGCCTGCGGATGGAAGGTGACATGGACCTCCAGCAGCGACGCGCCCAGGGCGACGGCGGCGACGCCGGGATAGATGGTCGCGGAGTGGTCGGACAGGCCGACGGGGCAGCCATAGCGGCTCCGCAGCTCCCCGATCACGTTCAGGCCGGTCTTCTCGGGCGGGCAGGGATAGGCCGTGGTGCACTGGAAAACGGCCAGCGGCGCGCCTACGGCCCTCACGGCCTCGACCGCGCCGTCCATCTCGGCCCAGGGGCTCATCCCCGAGGACAGCAGCACAGGCCGGCCGGTGCTCGCGATGCGGCGCAACATGGGCAGGTTCGAAACCTCGCCCGACCCGATCTTCCACGCCGCCATGCCCAGTTCGTCCAGCAGTTCGACCGCCTGGACGGAGAAGGGAGAGCTGAGAAAGACCAGCCCCCGCTCCTCGGCGTGGGCCTTCAGGTCGCGCCAGGCCTCGATGGGCCATTCCATACGCTTCCAGTAGTCGTAGCGGCTGGCGTCCTGGCGGCTGAACCGGACGCGCCAGGGTTCCGCCGGCGTGGTCTCAGCGTCGGCGATATGGGTCTGGAACTTGATCGCATCGGCCCCGGTCCCGGCGACCGCGTCGATGAAGGCGTGGGCGAAGTTGAGGTTGCCGTCGTGGGACTGGGCGACCTCGGCGATCAGGAATGGAGGATGGCCGTCGCCGACCTCGCGGTCGCCAATGGTGAAACTGCTCAAGGGTCCAGCCTTCAGTTCAGCTGGCGCAGATTACGCTGGGCGCCGCCGGAAGTCTCGCGGCGGGCCCCCGCCATCGCGAGCACTTCGAAAATCGGTTCGCGGCCCGATAGATAGCTCATGGCCTCCGCCACCCGCACCACGGTGTCGCCGTCGATGGCGTCTGGCTGGCCAGAGGGGTTGATCTCGAGGACGCCCGGCACGCACGGCGTTCCGGTCTCCTCCTCGCCCAGCACCTCTTCCGTCAGCTTCTCGCCGGGCTTCAGCCCGGTGAAGGTGATGCCGATGTCGACGTCGGGCACGTAGCCGTAGAGCCGGATGAGCTGCCTTGCCAGGTCGGCGATCTTCACCGGTTCGCCCATCTCGAGCACGAACTGGCGGGGGCGGGTCTCCGAACCGACCGCGCTCAGCACGGTGGCGTGCAGGACCAGCTGCACCGCCTCCGGGATGGTCATGAAGTAGCGTTCGACCTCGGGGTGGGTGACGGTGACCGGGCCGCCCTTCTCGATCTGCTCGCGGAAGATCGGAATGACGGAGCCGGCCGAACCCAGGACGTTGCCGAACCGCACGGAGCAGAAGCGCGTCGGCCCCTCGCACTGGGCGCTCACCAGGGACTCCGCGATGCGCTTGGTCGCCCCCATCACGCTGGTCGGCGCGACCGCCTTGTCCGTGGAGATCAGGATCATCTGCGCGGCGCCGCAGGCGCGCGCGCCCTCGATGACGTTGCGGGTCCCGACGACGTTGGTGAGGAAGCCCTCGTAGGGGTTCTCCTCGACCAGGGTGACGTGTTTCAGCGCCGCGGCATGGAAGACGATGTCCGGCTTCTCGTCGCAGAAGATTTCCCGCAGGCGGTCTGCGTCGCGGACGTTGCACAGCGCCGCGCGCTGCGTCGCGCCGGTCTCGATCTGCGCCAGTTCCCGATCGATCTGGAACAGGTTGAATTCCGAGTGGTCGACCAGGGTGATGTGGGAGCACCCGAAGCCGACAAGCTGTCGTGCGATTTCCGATCCGATGCTGCCGCCCGCCCCGGTCACCAGGACGCGACGTCCGGCGATCAGCCCCTCGACCGGCGTCGGGTCAAGCGATACCGGCGCACGGGGGAGGAACTCCTCGAGCGCGATCTCGCGCAGGGTGTCGCCGCGGCCGTCGTGCTGCCCGATCTCCACGAGGTTGGGGCGGCGCAGAAGGCGGAAGCCCGCCTTCTTCAGGTGGCCGATCTGCTCGGCCGACAGTCCCAGGTGCGTGATGGGATCGCTGAGGAACAGGATGGATGGGGCGTCGTCGAACGCCTCCGTCGCGGTTTCCGCCAGCGGATGCAGGTCGTCCATGTGGCCAAGGACCGGCACGCTGTTCACCAGCAGGCCTACGCTCTTGCGGTCGCTGGTGACGATGCCGACCGGGGCGTAGCTCTCGCCGTTCTCGCGGCGAAGACGCCGGATGTGACCGTCCGCGTCTGCAAGGTCCCCGACCAGAACCAGCGGCGAGGCGCCCTCGAGCGCCTGGGACGTATTCCGTGAGATGCCGACGAGTCCCGGGTTGTGGAAGATCCGCCAGATCAGGCGCACCCCGATCAGGAAGGAGAAGCTGAGCAGCCACGACAGCACCAGGGTCGATCGAGGCAGGGAGATGCCGCGGTTGCTGAGGAAGATCAGGACCAGGAAGGCGCCGGCCGTGATGGCGGTGCTGCGCACCAGCGACAGCGCTTCGCGCGCGGAAGAGAACCGCCAGGCCGCCTTTTCCGTCTGAAAGAACAGCTCCACGACCGCCGCGATGCCGGCATACAGGACGGCCCAGATTCCGACCTTCAGCGCGTCGGGGTGGGTCAGCCACCAGTCCAGGGACAGCCCCCGGCGAAGTTCGTAGGCTGCGATGAACGCCGCGAACACGAGTCCGACGTGGATCGCTACCTTCAGAGCGTAACCCATGTAACTCGCTTCACATCAACCCGGTCATGCGCCCGCTTCGTCGCGGCGCGGGAAATCCGGCCCGGGATCTGCGTCCCCGCGCCGGCGCATGCACATCGCGGGACCTCTAACCCGAGGCGCCCGCCGGGGTCCAGCTTCAGCATTTGCAGGGAGCACCTGTCAGGGCGCGTCCCTGGGCGCCAACGCCAGCCCCGCGCGCTCCTGGGCTTCGATTTCGGCGACGATGGCCTGCATCGCCTCGAGGCGGCTCCCCGCGCTCGGATGGCCCCACTGCGCAAAGCGGGTGGACGGCTCCCTTCGGCCGAGCTTCTCGAAGAAGGCCGGGGCCGCCGCGGTGTCATAGCCCGCACGGGCCGCGAGATAGACGCCGAGGCGGTCCGCCTCGCGCTCGGTCTTCAGCACATGCCACGGGGGTGTGGCCAGATTGCCGAGCACGCTGCGGGCGAAACCCTTGCGGTCCAGCTCCTCGCGGTGGCCCAGGAAATTGTGCGCGTACTCGTGGCCCAGGACGAAGGCCAGTTCGTCGTCGTCGCTTGCGAAATCGACCAGCGCCGTCGTGATGAACACGCGCTTCCCGTCGGCCGAAGCCTGCAGGGTGGCCGAAGGGTTGACCTGGGCCTCGTGGGTGCAGGCGGCAGCGGCCTCGACGGTCGCCTCGTGCGGCGCGCCGCCTCGCAGCAGTGCAAGCCGGGCCGGCCCGGCGGCCAGGGCGGCGTCGATCCGCGCGAGATCCGCCGAAAGCGCCTCGAAATCGCCCGGCCCCGAGGCCACAGGCGCCTGTCCCAGCGGCTGACCGTTGACGGCCGTGATCACGTCGTCGGCGCGTACGCCCGCGCGGGCGGCCGGGCCGTCCGGAGCGAGCGCCAGGACGCTGGGGTAGGAGCCCTTCAGTCCGAAATGCTGGACGGCGGCGGCACGGAGGCGGGGGCCGTACTGGGGCGCATTGTGAAGGGTCCAGCCGGCGGCGACCGTGTGTGACGGGCAAAGGGCGAGGTTGGTGGTGCGGATGCGGAAGGCGACCCCGGCCACCCGGCGGTCCTGGCTCCGCAGCCGCTCCAGTTCGGCGGAAAGCCCGCCGCCGGACGTGTCCGCCGCCGCGGGTCCGGCGGCCGCACCCGGCGCCCAGGCCGAAAGGACGAGCGCGAACGCCGCAGCCAGGCGACACGCGGTAATACGAACCATGCGGCCTTCTAGCAGAGGGCGGACCCGGCGAGAACGGCGGCCGGCGCCTCGAGCTAGCCGGAACCGGCAAAGCTTCCGGGGGTTGAGGACCCGAGGGGAATCTCGGGGAATGCCAGTGATCGGAACTGCCGAAGACAAGGGTGCGCCCGGCGAACGGATGTGCTCTTCGGGTCGTATGAAGTGGAATTTCCGGCTTGCCTGATATCCCCCCTGCTCCCCCGCCGACCGTCGAGGAAGTCGTCATCACCGCCGCGCGACTCCCGCCACGCGAGGCCGACGCCGCCTTCTCGATCGTCGAACTGGACGCAGCCGACCTCGACACGCCGCGGTTGGACGAGGCCCTGACGCGCACGCCGGGCGTCTCGCTGTTTCGCCGCACGACGAGCCAGGCCGCCAACCCCACCACGCAGGGCATCAGCCTGCGGGCCATCGCCCCTTCGGGCGCCGGCCGCGCTCTGGTCCTGCTGGACGGCGTGCCGCTGAATGATCCGTTTGGCGGCTGGGTGCTGTGGTCCCAGCTCCCCCCCGAGTCCTTCGAGCGGGTGGAGATCGTCCGGGGCGCCGGCGCCGGCCCCTACGGCGCCGGCGCACTGACCGGCGTCATTGACCTCTACGAGCGTGGCGAAGGTGGCCTGGCGGACTTCAGCGCAGCCAGCTTCGGCGGCGTGCGCGGCGCTGCCTCCGCCGTGCAGGAAGCCGGGAGAATCCGGCTGTTCGCCTCCGGGGTCGATGAACGCAGCGACGGCTACGTTCCGGTTCGGGGCGCCGACAGGGGCGCAGCCGACACGCCGCTTGACCTGCGGGCGACTGGCGGGGCGCTGCGCCTCGACGCGCCCATGGGCGCGACCGACCTCTCCCTGAGACTGGGCGGTTACGACGAGTCCCGCGGCGCCGGCCTGCACGGCGCCCGCGCCGACGCATCGGGCTGGGCGGCAAGCGCGGCCCTCGGCCGTCAGCCGGAAGGGTCGTCGCCGGGATGGCGGCTGCAGGTCTGGCGGCGCGAGAGCGACTTCGCGAATACTTCGGTGGCCGTCGCGGCGGATCGCAGCGGCACGACGCCGGCGAACAACCAGTACGCCACCCCGGCCGTGGGCTGGGGGGTGAACGCCGCGCTTCGGGGCGATCGGGGGGCGTGGGACTGGGAGATCGGCGCCGACGCCCGCTTCGCCGAAGGCGAGGTGCGCGAGCGCTTCCGCTTCATGGCGGGCGACTTCACCCGCGAGCGTTGGGCCGGTGGGCGCACATCGATCGCCGGCGTGTATGCGGAAGCTACGTGGAGTTCAGGGGACTGGCTGCTTACAGGCGGCGCCCGCTTCGATCACTGGCGCTCACTGGACGGATTTCGCGTCGAACGTGATCGGGCGAACGGCGCGCTGATCCTCGACGAGCGATCGGCGGATGCGGAGGGGGAAGTCGTGACGGCGCGCGCAGGCGTGCTGCGCCGGCTCGGCGACGGCCTGTCCTGGCGCGCCGCGGCCTATTCGGGCTTCAGAGCCCCGACCCTGAACGAGCTGCACCGCCCTTTCAGGGTGGGCAACGACATCACCGAGGCCAACTCGGCGCTGGAGCCGGAACGTCTTTCGGGGATCGAGACCGGTCTCGTCGGCGAAACGGCGGACTGGCGCTGGTCGGCGGCGGTCTTCTGGAACCGGATCGACGATCCGATCGCCAACGTCACCATTGGCGTCGGCCCGGGCGTCTTCCCGCGCGCCGGCTTCGTTCCGGCCGGCGGCGTGCTGCGCCAGCGCCGCAACGCGGGTCGCATCGAAGCCGTGGGGATCGAGGCGGAGGCGGAGCGGCGTTTCGGATCGGTGACGGCGCGCATCGCTGGGGCCTGGACCGAGGCGGAGGTCGACGGCGGCAGGGCGGCGCCCCAGCTGACCGGCAAACGGCCCGCCCAGGCGCCGCAGGCTTCGGTGACGGCGGGCGCCGACTGGCGCGCCGGCGACCGTCTCACCCTCTCGGCCTCCATGCGCTGGGAGAGCGAACGCTACGAAGACGACTTGAACAGCCGGGTGCTCGACGACGGCCTGACCTTCGATGCGCGCGCCGATTGGCGATTAAAGGACGGGGTGGGGCTGTATGTCGCAGTCGAGAACCTGACCGACGCGGAAATCGAAGTCAGTGAAACGGCAAACGGTGTAGAGGGTTACGGGCCGCCGAGGCTTATCCGCGCCGGGCTGCGGCTAAGCTGGTAAGGTTTGCTTAATCATCCGCGTTAAGACACCCTTCCATACCTATCAGGTATTTTGACAGTGAATTTGCGGGTTACGCCCATGATTTCGGCAACGAGAATAATGATCGTCGACGACGATCCCGTGCTGCGCCTCGTCGCTTCGGAGATGCTGAGCCAGCATGGCTACACCGTTACCGAAGCCGAAGACGGCGAGGTCGCGCTAAAGCTGCTTGCGGAGAACCGCGCGGATCTGATCGTCGTGGATATGCTGATGCCCAACAAGGAGGGCATCGAAACCATCCAGGAAATCAAGCGCCGCTGGCCGCATACCCGCGTGGTCGCCATCTCGGGCGGCGGCAAGGGCCTCGATACCGGTTATCTGCTGTCCGTTGCCAAGGCGCTCGGCGCCGACGCGGTATACGAGAAGCCCCTGCGGGCGTCCGGTTTCCTCGACATGGTCCGCGAGACCATGGGACCTGCCCCGACCGCGCAAGCCAGCTAACAATTCGCACCGGCATCCTGCCGCGTGCGTCGCGATCGCGGCCGCGATCTCCCGCTATTCAATCAGACGGCTTCCGCCCGGTCGCGGCCCCACGCCATCGGGCACCGGCACCGGCGACCCTTCGTAGTCCGCGTTGATGAACAGCGAGGGCGAGCCACGCAGATGCAGGTATCGGGACACAATGACCGTCCAGGCGGAATCCCGCGCCACGTCAGCGCTGCCCTCCACAATCAACGTGGCGCTGGGGATGTAGATGACCCCGAGCAGGGTCTCGACATAATCGCTCGAGATGGTGAAGCCCCGGACGTTAGGGCGGGTGGCGGCCATGACGAAACCGGCGAACGGACCGCTCTTGCGGCCATCGAGATTCACGGTCGCCTGGTCCCGGAAATCGAAATTGGAGGCGATGTCGAACAGCAGCGCCACGTCCTGCCCCGACAGCCGACCGTTGCCTGCGACCGTGAGCGGGCCGATCATGAACCAGTGGTCGCCCGGCTGAAGCACAAGCTCCGCGTCCCCCGTGACCGTAATGGCCCCGCAGTGGTGGCCGGGCGCCAGATAGTGCTTGCCGGTGCTGAAAATCTGCACCTGGACGTTGGTGCAGAGGCGTTGCGGACGCAACGGCAGATTGGTGAAGGGATCCTCGATTGAGGCGGCGCCGGTGGCCGGGGCGGGGCTGATGTTGCCTCGGGCCCAATCCACGGCCTGGACGGCGGCGGCGGAGATGCGGCCGCCGCTGACCTCGATCTCCTTGTTTGAGTGGACCATGCAGGCAGGGGCGGCGATCTTGCCCTGGTCGCGGATGCGCACGGCGCGCTGCCCCACGTCCCCATGCGCGAGCACACAGAGCGGGGTCAGCGCCACCGACGTCGCGATCGCCTGGCCGTTCATGTGCCAGCCCCCGGGGGGTAACAGATTGCCGAAGAAGGAGGGGCGGTGTGCCTCGATGCGGACTTTCAGGGCGCGGACGCCGTCCGGCATCCGCAGGACTTCCGTGGATACGGTCGACCGGGGCGCGCCGGCCCATTCGCTGAGCTGGGCGTCGACCCATTCGCGCGCCCGCTCGGCCGGCGCGCTGTCGTCGAGCGCCACGCCGAGTTCGTTGGCGCCGGCCAGGGCGGCCGCATCGGCGATCGCCTGGATTCGCGACTTGCTGGTGTGCACGCCGTGCAGGTCCACGGCGCCAAGGGCCAGTGTCGCGACGGCGGGAATGACGAGCGCGAACTTCACGGCGATCATTCCGCCGGTGGCCTGGGCGAAGCGCGCGAGATGTCCTTGAAGCGAGGTCATGCGCCCGCTCGCCGGCCGAATTGCGCCGACGGGCGTGGCGCGGACGGCAAGTGCCTCCTCGCGGCCTGAAGGCCTGAAAACGCCGGCAACATCTTCGACATGCCCACCCCGAAGCTACTGCTTCGCTTGTCCGTTTTAAGGGTCGGGTCATTAACGGCGGGTATAGTCGCGCCCTGGATACGCCTCGGGGGTCGGGTTGGCGCAGACGGACGCTCTCAAACGCCGCCGCAGCATCGCGCGCAAGCTCGCCGCGCTGGTGCTGTCGTCGCTTGGCGTTGCGGCCCTGATCACCGCAGGGGTTTCCACCTGGTCGGACGCCGGGCGTCAGGCTGCGCTCGAAACCGGGCGGCTGACCTCGACCGCTCGCGTGATCGCCTCACTTTCGGTCGACGCCGTGCGCGACCAGGACAGGCCGCGCGCATTCCAGTCCATCCGCGCCATCTCACAGATGCCCGGCATCAGCTACGCCCGGCTGGAGACCGCCGACGGGCGGCTGCTGGCCGAAACCGGCTCGGGGGCCCGTCTCGTCACCGACGCGAACATCGACGCCGGACAACGTTCGGCCGCGCCCTCCGTCATCGACCTGATGAAGACCGGGTCCATCCAGGTCGAGACCCCGGTGCTGGATGGCCGTCGCGAGATCGGCCGGCTGGTGTTGTTCAGCGAGGTCCCGGGAATGCGGGCCCGCCTGATCGGGACCCTGTGGGCCAGTCTCCTGGGCGCCGTGGTGGCGGCTCTCGCCGGCCTGGCGGTCGCATGGCGGCTGGGCCGCACGATCAGTTCACCCATCGTCCAGCTGGCCGGCGTGATCCACGAAGTCCGCCAGAGCCATGATTTCACTCGCCCGGCCCAGGTCGAAAGCGACGGGGAGGTCGCGGAGCTCGTCGAGGGCTTCAACGAAATGCTGACCGCGATCCGCGAACGTGACGAGGCCATCGCCGCGCACGTGGCCGGGCTGGAAGCCACGGTCGAGCAACGCACCGCCGAACTGCGCGTGGCCAAGGAGGCGGCGGAGGACGCCAACGCAGCGAAGTCGGACTTCCTGGCCACCATGAGCCACGAGATCCGCACCCCCCTGAACGGTATTCTCGCCCTCAGCGACCTGCTCGCCGGCGCCGATCTTCCGCCGCGCCCGAAGCGCTACGCCCAGGTGGTGGCGAAGTCCGGACGCTCGCTGCTTTCGATCATCAACGACATCCTGGACTTCTCGAAGGTCGAGGCCGGCAAGCTCGATCTCGAGTCCATCGATGTCGACATCGCCGACGCGGCCGAAGACGTCGCCATGCTGTTCGCCGAACAGGCACATTCCAAGGGGCTCGAACTGGCGGTGTTCGTCGATCCCCGCACGCCGGTCTTCCAGGGCGACCCCGTCCGGTTGCGCCAGGTGATCGGCAACCTGGTCAACAACGCCATCAAGTTCACGGAATCCGGCGGCGTGCTGGTGGAGGTCGTCCCGGCCGATGGCGAGATCGTCGTCGGCATCCGCGATACGGGTATCGGCATCGCGCCGGAGAAACTCCCCACCTTGTTCGAGGCCTTCACCCAGGCCGACCAGAGCACCACGCGCCGCTACGGCGGCACCGGACTCGGCCTGGCGATCTGCGATCGCCTCGTGCGCGCCATGGGCGGCGAGTGGCGGCTGTCGAGCACGGTCGGTGAAGGCTCGACCTTCGCCTTCGCCCTTCCCTGCGCGTCTGCGACGGCGCCGGAAGCGCCGGCCAAAGCGCCGCTGGCGGTCGCGATCGAAGGTCTGCCCCCCCTTACCCGCGAGGTCATCGCCCGATACGTCGAGGCCGACGGCGGCCAGGTCGCGGCTGTGGGCGGCGCGATCTTGTTCGCCGCGCCCGCGTCACTGAACGATGCCGACACCAGCGTGGCTGTCTGCGCCGACGATGCCGAGGCCGGAGATCTCGTCGACGACGCCCGCTGTGCGGCGGCCCTGGTAAGGCCCGTTCGGCGCGAGGACCTGCTTGGCCTCCTGCAGGCAGCCCGCGCCGGAGAGCCGCTGCAGGCCGTGGCGCCGGGCGGGCGGGCGGAACAGCAGCGCCTGCCCTGGTTCGACGGCCTGCGCGTGCTGGTGGCTGACGATTCCGACGTCAACCGCGAGGTCGCGGTCGAGGCGCTGGCCCGGCTGGGAGTCACCCCCACGCTCGCCAACGACGGCCTGGAAGCGGTCGAGCTAGCCAGGCGCGAGCGTTTCGACCTGATCTTCATGGATGGCTCGATGCCGGGTCTCGACGGTTTCGAGGCCACCCAGCGCATCCGCGCCTTCGAACGGGACGAGGGCCTCGCCCCCACCCGGGTGCTGGCGCTGACCGCCCACGTCGTGGGCTCGGGCGCCAACGCCTGGATGGACGCCGGCATGGATGGCGTGGTGCACAAGCCCTTCACGGTGGCCGACCTGGCCGCCGCCCTGCAGCGCTTCTTCGAGCCCGCCGGCGAAGGTCCTCCGGCGCAGGCCGAAGCTCCGGGTGATCCGGAAGCGTCGCGAGAAGAGACCCCCGCCGTCGAGGACGAGGAACGGGCGGAAGAAGACGACAGCCTGTTCGACGAGGTGATGCGCGCGGAGCTGACGCAGATGGCGGCGGCAGGACGCGGCGATTTCGTCGCCCGGGTGGAAAAACTCTATCGCGACAACGCGCCGAAGGCCCTGGCGAGTGTCGTGGCGGCCATCGGGGACGATGAAGAGCTCGCCCGCGCGGCGCACGCGTTGAAGTCCATGAGCATGAGTCTCGGCGCCCGCCGCGTCGCCAACCGCGCCGTCGCACTGGAAGCGGCGGCGAAGGCTGGCCGGGCTACGCCGCCCCAGGTCGCCGACCTCGCCGACGCCCTCCAGCAGACCCTGGAAGCCCTCGGCGATGTTGGTGTCGAGACGCCTCCAGCCCCCCTTCGCGCTGCGGGCTGATCCGGGTCAGCGGCCGGCGCAGCTCAGGTGGTGCAGGACGATCCCCGAGGTCGTGGCCACGTTCAGTGAGTCGACCCCCGCCGCCATCGGAATGGTGACCGACCGGCACGCGTCGATGATGGCCGGCGGCAGGCCTTCGCCTTCGGTCCCGAGGAGAACGGCGGATCTCGCCGCCGGCTCGAGTTCCGACAGCGTCGTCGCGCCCCCGGGCGTCAACGCCAGTGGCTCGAACCCCTCGGCGAGGAGAGGGGCGAGGGGGTCGGTCCCGGGCAGCCGTGCGAACGGCAGCGTCAGGGCATGGCCGACGGAAACGCGGATGGCCTTGCGGTAGAGCGGGTCGCAGCACGCGGCGTCCAGCAGGACGGCCCGTGCGCCGAAAGCCGCGGCGTTCCGGAATATGCCGCCCATGTTGTCGTGGTTGGAGATGCCGAACAGGACGACAACCACGCCCGGCCCCTCCAGGGTGGAGAGCAGCGTCTGGGCCGACGGTTCCGCCGCCCGCCGGCCTATCGCCAGGATTCCGCGATGCAGGTGGAAGCCGGCCACCCTGTCCACCACAGTCTGGGCCGCGGCGTAGACCGGCGTCTCCGGCGGCAGTTCCGCGAGGAGTGGTGCGAGCTTCCCGAGCCGACGTTCGTCGACGAAGACGGACTCGGCGCGGTGGCGGTCGCTGCGGACCAACATGCGCAGGACGACTTCGCCCTCGGCCACGAAGCGGCCTTCGCGGCCGACAAGGTCTCGTTCGCGGACGTTCCGATATGGCGCGACGCGGGGGTCGTCGGGGTCGGATATGGCGACGGGCTGGCTCAAGGGCTCTCGCCATACCCCAGCTATGCCTCGGACGGGAGAGCGCTTTTCGCCGCCTCGCGACACCCTGCCCCGTGACAGGTCCGGACCCGTCCGTTATGGCAAAGGAAGTGCAGTAAGAGCCGCCGGGGCCGGGGGGCGAAAGGTCAGGCGCGCGACATGGCGTTCGATTACGCAGGCAGATTTATCGTCAACCTCCTGAAGGTAATCGGGATTTTTCTGGTGCTCGCCGCCGCCGGCTGCGAACGCGAGGACGAGCCGGAGATCACGGCCCGATCCCAATCCGAGACACGTCCCAACGTCCTCATTTTCCTGGTCGACGCCCTGGGTCCCGAACTCGGCGCCTACGACGATCCGGCCGCCCTGACGCCGGCGATCGACGGCCTGGCCGAGAAGGGCATCGTCTACACGGCCGCCTACGCCGCAAGCGGTTCGGAAGGCGCGGCCTGGGCCGCCCTGATGACGGGGGTCCATCCCCAGACCCTCGGCGTGGTCCAGGACTGGACCGACGGCCGCGGTTGGACCGTGGCGCCGCAGCCCGAGGTGAAGGCCTTCCCCGAGCTCATGCGTCGGGCGGGCTACCACACCTTCCTGATCGGCCTCGGGACCGATCCCTTCGGGGGTTCGAGCGCCATGTGGGACCAGAAGGCGCGCGGGGTCGCCGCGACCTGGCCGACGGCGGACGTGCCCCAGCCGTTTCTCGGCGTGATCGAACTTTCCACCCTGCCGCGTAACGAGGCCGAGGCCCCGAAGCCGAAAAAGAAGGGGCTCCTCGACCGCCTCTTCAGCCGGGAGGAGGAGGCTCCCGCGCCGCCGGCGATCGATGCATCGAAGATCGTCGTGCCCGCCTACCTGCCTGACACGCCAGCGATCCGCGCAGCCCTGAAGACGCGCTACGAACGCATCGCCGCCCTCGACCGTCAGATCGCCGACACCCTCAAGCGCCTCGAAGACGCCGGCGCACTCAACAACACCATCGTCATCGTCACCGCCCGCACCGGCCCCCCATGGCCGCGGGCCGAGCGCACGCTCTACGATTCCGGCGTCCGCGTGCCGCTGATCGTTCGCCACCCTGACGGGAGAGGCCAGGGCTCGGTCAGCAACGCGCTCGTCTCGGGAGTCGACCTCGCGCCCTCGGTGCTCAAGCTGGTCGGCCTGCAGCCCATGGCCTGGGTGCAGGGACACGATCGCCTGTCGGCCTCGCCCGATCCCGCGGCGCGCTATGTGTTCTCCATCCAGAACCGCGTGGGGGCCGTGTTCGAGCGCTCGCGGGCCGTCCGGGACGGTCGCTGGCTGTTCATTCGCAACGAGGCCCCCGGCACGCGCCTCGTAGACCTGGCGCGTCGGGGGGAGTTCTACGACCTGCTCGCGGGCAAGGACGGTGCGGCGCCTCAGCTTGCCGGACAATCCATCCCCCGCCCGGCGTTCGAGATCTATGACCTGCGCAACGATCCGGCGCAGGTCCGAAATCTCGGCAATGACCCGGCGCGGCTCGCGGACGCCCAGAGGCTGAACGAGGCCCTGAACGAATTCAACGCCGCGACGCCGGACCTCTCGATGGCGACGACCACGGAGCTTCGCGATCGCTTCCGGCCCGGCGGCCAGACGCCGGCCGCGGCGCCGCCGCTGGTTCGCCTGGAAGGGGATAAGGTCGTGATGGAGGCCCTGACCCCCGGCGCCTCGATCCAGTGGCGCGAGGACGAGAACAGCGCCTGGAAGCTCTACCGGGATCCCGTGGTACTGCCCGAGAACGGCAAGCTGGAGGCCAAGTCGAGTCGGTACGGCTTCCAGGACAGTCCGGTCCAGCCCTTCGCCCGGCCCAAGAAGAAGTAGGGCCCGGTCAGATCTCGCCCTGGATCACCCGGGCGAACAGGCCGGGATCCACGTTGCCGCCGCTGAGGATGACGCCCACGGTTCGGCCCGTCGCGGGCAGCTGTCCGTTGAGCAGGCAGGCCAGGGCGCAGGCGCCGCCCGGCTCGACCACCAGCTTCAGCGTGCGGAAGGCGAAGCGCATGGCGTCGGCGACCTCCGCGTCGGTGGCGCTCACGGCGCCTTTCAGCAGCCGGCTGTTCACCGGCCACGTCACCTCGCCGGGCCGCGGGGCCATCAGGGCGTCGCAGAATGACGGGCGTGGGTTGGGTTCGTGGCTCATCCGGGCGCCGGCCGCCAGCGACCGGGCGTGGTCGTCGTAGTCGGCCGGCTCGGCCACCCAGGTCTCCGTGGCCGGGCTGAGCGCCTCCATGGCCAGGGCGACGCCGCCGACCAGGCCGCCGCCGCTGGCCGGCGCGCAGACGAGGTCGAGCGCCGCGCCCATCGCTTCGGCCTGGCGCGCAATCTCCAGCCCCGCCGTCCCCTGGCCGGCCATCACGAACGGATCGTCGAACGGCGGGACCAGCACCGAGCCCCGCTCGGGGGCGATCTCCTCGCCGATGGCCTCACGGCTCTCGCGCCAGCGGTCGTAGAGCCGCACTTCGCCGCCGAAGGCCTTCACCCCCTCGATCTTCACCGCCGGGCAGTCGGACGGCATGACGATGAGCGCGCGCGCGCCCACCCGCCTTGCGGCCGCCGCCACGCCCTGGGCGTGATTTCCCGACGAGTAGGCGACGACGCCGCGGGCGATCTCGTCGGGCGTGAAGCGGCTTATGCGGTTGTAGGCGCCGCGGAACTTGAAGCTGCCCGAAACCTGGAATGTTTCGGCCTTCAGCAGCACCCGGCCGCCGATACGTTCGTTGAGCGCGGCGCTCTCCAGCAGAGGCGTGATCACGGCCTGGCCGGAAAGCCGGGCGGCGGCGTCCTCGATGTCGGCGAAGGTGGGCGGCGAGGCGGTGGTCATGGCCGCGCTCTTAGCCGAAACTGGCGTCTGCTGCGAAGGAGCAATCCGTGGAACCGCTGATCCTCGCCATCGACCAGGGCACCACATCCACCCGGGCCATCGTGTTCGGTCTGGACTGGAAACCGCGCGCGCTGCGGCAGATCGAGCTCGTGCAGCACTACCCCCGGCCGGGCTGGGTCGAGCACGACGCCAACGAGATCTGGCGCGCGACGCTGCAGACCTGCCGCGAGGCGATCGCCGACGTCGGAGGGCCCCATCGCATCGCCGCCATCGGCATCACCAACCAGCGCGAGACCACCGTCCTGTGGGAGCGGGAAACCGGCCTGCCGCTGCACCACGCCATCGTCTGGCAGGACCGCCGCACGGCCGCCGAGACGGACAGGCTCAAGGCCGAAGGACTGGAAGAGATCGTCCAGGCCCGCACGGGTCTGGTGCTGGATCCCTACTTCTCGGCCACCAAGATCGCCTGGCTGCTCGATGATGTCCCCGAGGCGCGCTTCCGGGCCGAGCGGGGCGAGTTGTGCGCGGGCACCATCGACGCCTTCCTGATCCATCGACTGACCGGCGGGGCCAGCTTCGTCACAGATGTCACCAATGCGTCGCGCACGTCGCTGGTCGGCCTGCAGGCCTCCGACTGGGATGACGAGCTTCTCGCCATGTTCGAAACGCCCCGGCCGGTCCTTCCCGACATCCGGCCCTCCTCGGGGGTGTTCGGCCACACGGAGGCGGGCCTGTTCGGCGCGCCCATCCCCATCACCGGCGTGGCCGGGGACCAGCAGGCCGCTCTGGTCGGCCACGCGGCGCTCAATCCCGGGGACATCAAGATCACCTATGGCACCGGCGCCTTCCTGGTCATCAACGTCGGCGCGACGCCGCGCACATCGCGCAACAAGCTGCTGGCGACGGTCGCCTACGAGACGGCGGATGGACGGGCCTTCGCCCTGGAAGGGTCGATCTTCTCGGCCGGCTCCACGGTGCAGTGGCTGCGCGACGGACTCGGCCTGATCGGCGAGTCGCGGGATTCCAAGGCGATGGCCCAGTCGCTGCCCGACAATGGCGGCGTCTATCTGGTGCCGGGGTTTACCGGCCTGGGGGCGCCGTGGTGGAATGCGGACGTGCGCGGCGCCCTGGTCGGCCTGACCCGCGACACCACCCGGGCGCACCTCGTCCGCGCGGGACTGGAGGCGATGGCCTACCAGACCTCGGACCTGCTCGACGCGCTGGCCGCGGACGGGGCGCCGGCCCCGGCCGCCCTCAAGGTGGACGGCGGGGTGACTGCGAACGGCTGGGCGATGCAGTTCCTGGCCGACATAACCAACGTGCCGGTGGAGCGGCCCGCGTTCCAGGAGATGACGGCGCTGGGCGCCGCGCGGCTGGCCGCCCTCGGCGCCGGCCTGATCGACAGTCTGGACGTCGAGGCGCCGGAGGAACCCGCCTGCTGGCGCCCGAAGATGGACGTGGAAGAGCGCAGGCGCCTGCTCGAAGGCTGGCGCGCCGCGGTCCGGGGGGCGCTGGCCACGACGGCGAGCTGACGCCTGCGCCTCGCCGCTCACGGTTCGTTGAACGGGTTCGGCTTGCCTTCCGAGCTTGGCGGGAGGAACGATGAGGGAAGGCCCACTCCGCGGCCGCCCAGGTCCGGAGCCGCGGAGCCTCGGACCGGCGCGGCCCGCCTCCACGGTCGCCGCGCCCCAGCGACCGGGAGGAGACGACAGATGCCAGGCAGAGCAGACGGCGCGCGGGCGATCGCGCTGGTGGGACCGAACGGCACGGGGAAGACGGCGCTGATGGAGGCGCTGCTCTATCTCTCCGGCGCCATCGACCGTCAGGGCGGACCGGGCGCCACGGTTGGCGACGCAAGCCCCGAGGCCCGCGCGCATGGACTTTCGGTTGAACTGAACGTCGCCAGCTTCGAGTTCATGGACGACCGCTATGCGGTTATCGACTGTCCGGGATCCGTCGAGTTCGCGGCCGACGCCGACCACGCCCTGCAGGCGGTGGATCTGGCGCTGGTCGTCATCGATCCCGATCCGGACAAGGGCGTGCTGCTGCAACCGGTGCTCAAGGAACTGGAGCGGCTTGGGGTGCCGCGCGCCATCTTCGTCAACAAGATCGACCAGGCGCATGGGCGCATCCGCGATCTGCTGGCGGCGCTCCAGCCTTCGAGCTCGACGCCTCTGGTCGCGCGCCAGATTCCCATCTGGAAGGACGACAAGGCGATCGGCTTCGTGGATCTCGCGCTCGAGCGCGCCTTCATGTACCGCCAGGGCCAGGCCTCCGAACAGGTGCCGCTGCCGCCCGACCTCGCCGAGCGCGAGGCCGAGGCCCGGTTCCACATGCTGGAGCAGATGGCCGACTACGACGACGAGCTGATGGAACAGCTGCTGTCGGACGTCATCCCCGACCAGGACGCCATCTTCGCCGACCTCGTGAAGGAAACCCGCGAGGGCCTGATCACGCCGGTCTTCTTCGGTTCGGCCCAGAACGACTACGGCATCCGCCGGCTGCTGAAAGCGCTTCGCCACGACCTGCCCGGCCCGGAGGCGGCCGCCCAGCGCCTCGGAGCGGACGGCGACTGCGCCTATGTTTTCAAGACCGCCCATGCCGGGCAGGCGGGCAAGCTGGCCTACGCGCGCGTGCTCTCGGGAAAGATTGCCGACGGGTCCGACCTGACCCTCGGGTCGGGCGAGCGCGCCCGGGCTTCGGGCCTGTTCTCGATCGTGGGCCAGACCACCCGGAAGATTTCATCGGCCGGTCTGGGAGAGATCGTGGCCATCG
The DNA here is from genome assembly GCA_023432855.1 of Pseudomonadota bacterium. Lineage (GTDB taxonomy): Bacteria > Pseudomonadota > Alphaproteobacteria > Caulobacterales > Caulobacteraceae > JAEZEZ01. The sequence goes on from JAEZEZ010000094.1 coordinate 28,231, forward strand.
GCAAGGTCGAGGAAGCCCGCGCCGGCGACATGCTTTCGGCCGACGGAAAGGCGCGCAAGGCCAGAACGCGGCCCCCCAGGCGTACGCCCGTGTTCGGCGTCGCGATCACCACCACCGACCGCAAGGACGATGTCCGGCTTTCGGGCGCGCTGGCCAAGCTGCTGGAGGAGGACCCTTCGCTCGAGCTCGTCCATGACCAGGAGAACCACCAGACCCTGCTGCTCGGCCAGGGCGACGCGCACCTCAAGGTGGCCATGGAGCGGCTGAAGCGCCGCTACGGTGTCGGCGTCACCGCCGAGCGACCGCGCACGGCCTACAAGGAAACCATCCGCAAGCGCACGACCGTCCGGGGGCGTCACAAGAAGCAGTCCGGCGGCCACGGCCAGTTCGGCGATGTGGTGCTGGAGATCGCGCCGCGACGCCGGGGCGAGGGGTTCGTCTACTCCGACCGCATCAGCGGCGGGGTGGTGCCAAAGCAGTGGATCCCGGCCGTCGGGGACGGCGTGAAGGACGCCATGGAGCGCGGGCCGCTGGGCTTTCCCGTGGTCGATGTCGAGGTGGTGCTGACCGACGGCTCCTACCACGCCGTGGACAGCTCGGAACTGGCCTTCCGGACGGCCGGCCGGATCGGCATGAGCGAGGGGCTGAAAGCCTGCGACTCGCTGCTGCTGGAGCCGATCGACAAGGTGACCATGTACGCCCCTTCGTCGGCCACCTCGCGGATCACCTCGTTCGTTTCGGGCCGGCGGGGGCAGATTCTCGGCTACGACACGCGCGACGGCTGGCCCGGCTGGGACCAGATCGAGGTGAACCTGCCGCAATCCGAGCGCCAGGATCTCATCGTCGAATTGCGGTCGGTCACCCAGGGTCTGGGCTCGTTCGAGGCGGAATTCTCCCACATGGCCGAACTGACGGGGCGGCTTGCGGACGAGATCGTGCAGAGGCAGGCGGCGGAGAAGGAGGCCGCCTGAGGCCGGCTACTTCCCGCGCAGCTGGGTGATCGTTCGGCCCGGCGCGATGGCTTCGACGTCCGTCTTCAGATGGATCAGGGCCGGCGCGCCGGCTTCGCGCGCCTGGGCGAGCGCGGCGGGGAAGTCTTCGGTCCGCTCGACGGTCATCGCCCAGGCGCCGAAGGACCGGGCGTAGGCGGCGAAGTCCGGGTTGCGAAGGTCCGTGGCCTCGATCCGGCCGGGGTACTCACGTTCCTGGTGCATGCGGATGGTCCCGTAGGAGCCGTTGTCGACCACGACCACCACGACATTTGCGCCGTATTGGACCGCAGTGGCCATCTCGTTCCCGGTCATCAGAAAGTCGCCGTCGCCGGCGAAGCAGACCACGTCCCGCTCGGGATGGGCCAGCTTCGCCGCGATCGAGGCGGGGAAGCCGTAGCCCATGGCGCCGGACGTGGGCGCAAGCTGGGTGTGGCGGGCGCGGTGGCGGTAGAAGCGGTGCAGCCAGGCGGCGAAATTGCCCGCGCCGTTGCAGACGATGGCGTCCGCCGGCAGCGCTTCGGCCATCTGCGCGACCACCTCGGAAAGGTTCACCTGGGCGGATACGGAGATGGGCGCAGTAAAGGCCTCGTAGTCGGCGCGCGCGTCCTGGCGCCAGGCCGTCCACTTTCGCGCCACGCCGAGACCGGAAATGGCCAGCGCCGCTGGAGAGACGTCGGCGACCGCCGCCGCCGCCGTCGGCCACACGCGGCCCAACTCCTCCGGCCCCGGGTGGATGTGGATCAGAGTCTTCGCCGTGAACTCGCGGGTCAGGAGGGTGTAGCCCTGGGTGGGGTTCTCGCCCAGCCGCGCCCCAATGGTCAGCAGCAGGTCCGCCGACTTCACCCGTTCAACCAGTTTCGGGTTCGGTCCGAGCCCGAGATCGCCGGCATAGCAGGGGTGGTCGTTCGAGATGAGATCCTTGCGCCGGAACGACAGGACAACCGGAAGGTCGTGGGCCTCGAGCCATGCGGACAGAGAGGACAGCGCCGGCTGGGTCCAGCCTGAGCCGCCCAGGATGGCCAGCGGCCGTTCCGCCTCGCGCAACCGCTGCTCAATGGTTTCGAGCACCGCCGGATCCAGGGCCGCGCGCGCGGCGACCACAGGCGCGGCTGCGGCGGGGCCGCCGTGTTCGTGCAGCTTGTCCTCGGGCAGGGCGAGGACCACGGGCCCCTGGCGGCCCTGCATGGCCACGGCGAAGCAGCGCGACACGACCTCGGTGGTGCGCGACGGTTCGTCGAGTTCGGAGGCCCACTTCGACAGCGGGCCGAAGGCGGCGGCGTAGTCGACTTCCTGGAAGGCGCCGCGGCCCTTGTCAGAGCACGCGACCTGACCCACGAACAGGATCATCGGGGTGGAGTCCTGGTGGGCGGTGTGGACCCCGATCGACGCATGGGTCGCTCCGGGCCCGCGCGTCACCATGCAGATGCCGGGGCGGCCGGTCAGCTTGCCGTAGGCCTCGGCCATGTTCGCCGCGCCGGCTTCGTGACGACACGCCACCACCTCGATGCGGTCGCGGACGTCGTGCAGGGCGTCGAGCACCGCCAGATAGCTCTCGCCGGGCACGCAGAAGACGCGGTCGACGCCGTTCAGGACCAGGGTGTCGACCAGCCGGCGCGCGGCGGTGTCAGGGGGTTGCGGCACGGCTGTCTTCCTCAGGCCTGGACGTAGGCGGTCTTCATGCGGGTGTAGAATTCGCGGGCGTAGGGCCCCTGCTCGCGCGGCCCGAAGGACGACGCCTTGGTCCCGCCGAACGGCGCCTGGAGGTCGACACCGGCCGTGGGCAGGTTGACCATCACCATGCCTGCATGGAGCCCGTCCTGGAACATGCGGGCGTGACTCAGCGAGGTCGTGTAGATGCCGGCGGAAAGCCCGAAGTCGGTGTCGTTGGCGATCTCCAGCGCATGCTCGGGCCCATCGGCCGGGATGGCCACGGCCACCGGACCGAAGATCTCCTCGCGCGCCACGCGCATGGAGTTGTCGACATCGGTGAACAGCGCCGGGCGCATGTAGAAGCCCTTCGTCGGCCGCTCCAGGCGCTCGCCGCCGAACGCCAGCCGCGCCCCCTCGTCCTTGCCGATCCCGACGTACTCTAGGTTCTGGTTCAGCTGGCTGGCGCTGACCACCGGCCCGATCTGGGTCGCCGGATCCAGCGCGTTGCCGACCTGCAGCTCGGCGAGGCGCCGCTGCAGTCGTTCCACGAACTCGCCATAGACGCCCCTGGTGACGATCAGGCGGGACGAGGCCGTACACCGCTGGCCGGTCGAGAAATAGGCCCCGTTCAGCGCCCCCTCTACCGCCAGGTCGAGGTCGGCGTCGTCGAGGATGACCAGCGGGTTCTTGCCGCCCATTTCCAGCTGGAAGCGGCGAAACGACTTCGCGCAGGCGTCGGCCACGCGGGCCCCAACGCCCTGCGAGCCGGTGAACGATATGGCGTCTATTCCGCCGTGGTTCAGCATGGCCTCGCCGACCACGGAGCCCTTGCCCATCACCAGGTTGAACACGCCGGGCGGGAAGCCCGCCGCGCGGATGATCTCGGCCAACCGCCAGGCGCTCGCGGGGACCAGGTCCGCGGGTTTCATGACGACGCAGTTGCCGTAGGCCAGGGCCGGCGCCGCCTTCCAGGCAGGGATGGCGATCGGGAAGTTCCAGGGGGTGATCAGGCCGACGACCCCGACCGGCTCGCGGCGCGCCTCGACCGTCACCCGATCACGCAGGGACGGCAGGACGTCGCCGACGGGTCGCAGGCACTCCCCCGCGAAGAACCGGAAGATGCGCGCCGCGCGCTGCACCTCGCCGCGCGCCTCGGCCAGGGTCTTGCCTTCCTCGCGGGCGAGCAGTTCGCCAAGTTCGGCCTCGCGTTCCATGAGGGCAGAGCCGACCTTGTCCAGCAGGTCGCCGCGCGCCTGGGCGTTCAGGCGGCTCCAGCCGGGGAGGGCGGCGCGGGCGGCTTCCACGGCGGCGTCGACGTCGGCGGCGCTCCCCTGTGCGAACTCGCCGATGACCTCGTCGGTGTCCGACGGATTGCGGTTCACGGACGCCTCTGCGCCGTCCACCCATTCGCCGCCGATGAGGTTCGCGAAGCGCTTCGCCATGCCGTCGTACCGCCCTGTTGGAAGAAAGGCGGTCTTAGTCCCGTCGGCCGAGTATTGTCGAGGGCGGGCTCAGATCACGCCCTGTTCCCGTAGCCGCGCGACGTCGGCGGCGTTCAGCCCGAGCCGCTCGGCCAGCACGGCGTTCGTGTCGGCGCCCAGCGCCGGCGGCGGCCGGTCGTAGGAGACCGGGGTCGCCGACAGCCGGAGCGGGCTGGCGACGGTCCTGACGGGATCGGCGAGGTCCGCCCGGGCCTGTTCGACCACCAGGGCGCGGTGTCTGGCCTGCGGCTCTTCGAAGACCGCATCGATGGTGTTGATCGAGCCGCAGGGCACGCCGGCGGTCTCCAGGGCGGCCATCCATTCGCTGGTGGTGCGCCGGACGGTGAGGGCCGTCAGCAGTGGGACCAGCTCGAGCCGGTTCCGGACACGCAGCGCGTTGGTGGCGAACCGGGCTTCCTCGCCCAGGCCGACGTCGCCCAGGATCCGGCAAAGGGCGCGGAACTGGCCGTCGTTGCCGACGGCGATGACGATGGCGCCATCCTCGGTCGGAAACGGCTGGTACGGGGTGAGGTTGGGATGGGCGTTCCCCATGCGGCCGGGGGCCTTGCCCGAAACGAAATAGTTCGTCGCCTGGTTGGCGAGGATCGCCGCCGCGACGTCGAACAGGGCCATGTCGATATGCTGACCCCGTCCGGTCTCCCGGGCGTGCATCAGGGCGGCGAGGATGGCGTTGGAGGCGTAGAGCCCGGTGAACAGGTCGATGACCGCGACCCCCACCTTCATCGGTTCGTCGCCGGGCGCGCCTTCGGGCTGACCGGTGACGGACATCAGCCCCCCCATGGCCTGGATCATGTAGTCGTAGCCGGCCTTGTGCGCGTCCGGCCCATCCTGGCCGAAGCCGGTGATCGAGCAGTAGACGAGCCGCGGATTGATCTCCTTCAGCGCGGCGTAGTCCAGGCCGTACTTGCTGAGGCCGCCGGTCTTGAAGTTCTCCACGACCACGTCGGCCCTGGCCGCGAGGTCGCGCAACAGGGCGGCGCCCTCGGGCCTGGCCATGTCGACCGTGACCGATCGCTTGTTCCGGTTGGCGCAGAGGAAATAGGCCGCGTCGCCCGGCGCTCCGTCGGCCGTGGTGGTGAAGGGCGGGCCCCAGGCGCGGGTGTCGTCGCCGGCGCCGGGCCGCTCGACCTTGATGACCTCGGCCCCGAGGTCCGCCAGCATCTGTGTCGCCCAGGGACCGGCGAGGACGCGTGAAAGGTCGAGGACGAGGGTTCCGGCCAGGGGGCCGGTGGGCGCGGGCGAGTCGGTCATGGCGGGTTACCTACCCCTCGGCGTCTGGGATGTCTCAGGGGCGGCGACCTGGAGTGGGAGCTAGAGCCCCGGATCGTAGCTTCCGGATTTCCGGCAGCGTTCCTCGCGCGCCTCCTGGGCGCGGTCGTCGAGTTCGTCGGCCAGCCGGCATATGGCGGACGACGCGGCGGTCTTGAACACGCCCGGGATGAGAGCGTGGACGAAACAGTAGCCAGCGATCTTCAGCACCCGCAGGCCATAGCCCGCCGAATGGCCGAAGTGCTCGAAGTAGCTTTCGCCGACCTCGCGCGGATGCTCCACGAACAGGCGCTCGTAGGCGCTGGACTGCGGCATCGGTTCGCTGCGTTCGGTCGCCGACACGGCCTCGTTCCTTCTGGTGGCCCCCTGTCGCAAGGCCCGGCTTTGCGTTAGACGCTCCGGGACTCGCCACCAGCCATCGAATAGCACGGGTCAGCCGCGATTTGGAATCGCGGCGCCCCCGGAGAGACCACATGCCGCTCGACGCCGCCGCCAAGGCTCCCGCCAAGACCTACCAGTGGGACGACCCGTTCGACATGACGGGCCGCTTGACCGACGAGGAGCGGATGATCTCCGAAGCGGCGCGCGCCTACGCCCGCGAGAAGCTGCTGCCGCGCGTGGTGTCGGCCTTCGAGGAAGAGCGCTTCGACATCGAGATCATGGCCGAGCTGGGCGAGATGGGTTTCCTCGGCGCCACCCTGCCTGAGGAGTACGGCGGCTCGGGGGTCAGCCACGTGGCCTACGGTCTGATCGCCCGCGAAGTCGAGGCGATCGACAGCGGCTACCGCTCGGCCATGAGCGTGCAGTCGTCCCTGGCCATGTATCCCGTCTACGCCTTCGGCTCCGAGGAGCAGAAGCAGCGCTTTCTGCCGGCCATGGCGCGCGGCGAGGTGATCGGCTGTTTCGGCCTGACCGAGGCCGACGGCGGCTCCGACCCCGCCTCGATGAAGACGAAAGCCGAGAAGGTCGACGGCGGCTATCGGCTGAACGGCGGCAAGTACTGGATCACCAACAGCCCGATCGCCCACATGGCGGTGGTCTGGGCCAAGCTGGAGGGCGAGATCCGCGGCTTCATCGTCGAGCGGGGCTTCGAGGGGTTCACCACCACGAAGATCGAGAACAAGCTCAGCCTGCGCGCCTCGATCACCGGCGACATCGGCCTGAACGACTGTTTCGTGCCGGAAGAGAACTTGCTGCCCGGCGTGAAGGGTCTGCGCGGCCCGTTCTCCTGCCTGAACAAGGCGCGTTTCGGCATCAGCTGGGGCGCCATGGGGGCGGCCGAGTTCTGCTTCCACGCCGCCCGCGAGTACGTCGGCGAGCGCATGCTGTTCGGCCGGCCGCTGTCCTCGCGCCAGCTGGTGCAGAAGAAGCTGGCCGACATGTCGACCGAGATTGCGCTTGGCTTCGAAGGCGCGCTGGCGGTGGGCCGGTTGCTCGACCAGGGCGCCTGGGTCCCCGAGGCCATTTCGATGATGAAGCGCAACAACTGCGGCAAGGCGCTGGCCATCGCCCGCGAGGCCCGCGACATGCACGGCGGCGCCGGCATCACCGGCGAGCACCACGTCATGCGCCACGCCATGAACCTCGAGACGGTGAACACCTACGAGGGCGCCCACGACGTGCACGCCCTGATCCTGGGCCGCGCCATCACGGGGCAGAGCGCCTTCTAGTTCACTCGTCCGCGGGGGACGGCGTCGATCGTCCGTCGAAGGTCAGCGCTTCCTTCGCCTCCATCATCGCCTGCTTCAACTGCAGCGGGTGGGAGATGTGCTCGAAGAGATTGGCGGAGGAGTCGTTGGCCGTCAGGATTTCCACGTCCCCGTAGTCGAACCACCGGCCGATCAGCGACTGGTCGGTCCTGACGTCGTTGACCTTCTCGAGGACGGAGTCGACCACCGTCTTGTTGAAGACGCCTCCGATCTGGATGACCCGGTTATCCGTGATGATGTAGGCGTGGTTTTTCCACACCAGGTAGTTCCACCAGATGATCCCGATCGGGATCGCCAGCAGCAGGAACCCCAGCGACATCGCCGGACTGGTGGGAACGAGCGCGATCTGCGCCCACAGCACCACGACGAACACGCTGATCAGGAAAATGACGGACCATCCGATATCCCGGAGGAAGAAGAGCGGATGCTTGCGCACGGCGAAGCGAATGCGCTCGTCGTCCGCCAGCACGCTCTTCAGGTAGCCCCGGGGCTCGAACTGCGACTCCATCGGCGGCTCCGACGATTGCCGTTATCCGGCTCAGTCATACGCGATGGCGCGGCGCCCGAACATAGCTTGGCCGCAACGGTCGGTTACTTCCAGAAGCCGCAGGCGTCGATCACCGCGCGGCCCGCGCCGGGGCGTTCGAGGCTGCGGAACTGGTCGTGGCCCACCAGCATCAGCACGATGTCCGCCTCGCGGTACGCCGTCGCCACGTCCGCCAGCTTCAGGTCCCCAGGGTCGCGCAGCGTGTCCTGGAAGGGATCGGCGCACACCACCTGCCCGGGGTGACGGCGCGTCAGCTCGCGGGCGATGTCGAGCGAGGGGCTTTCGCGGAAGTCGTCGACGTTCGGCTTGAAGGTCAGGCCGAGGCACGCGATGCGCGCGTCCGGCTTCAGGGCCAGCAGGTTCTCGACCTGCTCCAGCACCCACAGCGGCTTGGAATCGTTGACCTCCCGCGCCGTGCGGATCAGGCGCGCCCGTTCCGGCGCCTGGGCGACGATGAACCAGGGGTCGACGGCGATGCAGTGACCGCCCACGCCGGGACCCGGCTGCAGGATGTTCACCCGCGGGTGCAGGTTGGCCAGCTTGATCACTTCCCAGACGTTCAGATCGAGGTCGTCGCAGACCATCGACAGCTCGTTGGCGAAGGCGATGTTCACGTCGCGGAACGCATTTTCGGTCAGCTTCACGAACTCGGCGGTGCGGTCGTCGGTGACGGCGATCTGGCCGGAGGTCACCCGCCGGTAAAGGGCTGCGGCCCGTACGGCGGCGCGCGGCGTCGCCCCGCCCACGACCCGGTCGTTGGTCTTCAACTCGACCATGGTGCGGCCGGGGATGACCCGCTCGGGGGAGTAGGCGATGTCCACGTCCACCTGCGCCGGGTCCACGCCCGGCTCCGGAAAGCGCAGGTCGGGGCGCGCGGCGCGGAAGCGTTCGATCATCTGCCGAGTGGCGCCCACCGGCGAGGTCGATTCCAGCACCACGAGTGATCCGGGCTCCAGGACCGGCGCGATTTCTTCGGCGGCGGCGAAGACATAGGACAGGTCGGGCGTGCGGTACTGATCGTGGCCGACGGGCGTCGGCACGGTGATCAGGAAGGCGTCTGCGGGCGCCTGCTCGCGGCTGGCGCTCAACCGGCCCTGGCTCACCATGTCGTCCAGCAGCTTCTCCAGCCCCGGCTCGACGATGTGGGCCCGCCCGCCGTTCACCGCTTCGATCACCCGCGGGTCGACATCCACGCCCACGACCTGGAACCCGGCTTCGGCCAGGCTGACGGCGGTAGGCAGGCCGATGTAGCCCAGGCCGACGACACAGATGCGGCGGTCCGCGGCGACATCCTCGGCGCCGAACATGGGAATGACGGTCATGGGGCGACAATCTCCTGCACGATCCGTTCGGCCGCCCGCCCGTCGCCGTAGGGATTTGGAATCTGCTTGTGGTCGGTCGCGTCTAACGCCTCGCGCACCGAAGTGACAATTCTTTCGACGTCCGTGCCGACCAGCTTGACCGCGCCGGCCTCCAGAGCCTCGGGCCTTTCGGTGACTTCGCGCATCACCAGGACCGGCTTGCCGAGCGACGGCGCCTCCTCCTGGACACCGCCGGAATCAGTGAGGATCACGCTGGCCCGGCCCATCAGGTAGACGAACGAGAGATAGTCCACCGGCTCCACCAGCGAGATGTTCGGCCGGTCGGCCAGCAGGCTCATGACGGGCTTTCGGACGTTGGGGTTGAGATGGACCGGGTAGAGGACCTGGACGTCCTCGTGCTCGCCGATGTCGTGCAGGGCGCGGCAGATGTCCTGGAAGCCCTGGCCGAAGTTTTCCCGGCGGTGCCCGGTGACCAGCACCAGCTTTTTCGACGGATCGAGCTGGGGGAAACGCGCAGCCAGCGACGCCTCCAGTTCCGGCTCGGCGTCGATCCGGCCCTTCACGTGCAGCAGGGCGTCGACCACCGTGTTGCCGGTAACGACGATGTGCTTCCGGCCGAGGTTCTCCGCCAGAAGATTGTCGCGCGCCGAAGCCGTAGGCGCGTAGAGGTGGTCGGCGACGAGGTCGACGACACGGCGATTGAGCTCTTCGGGCCAGGGTTGATCCAGGCGTCCGCTGCGCAGCCCGGCCTCGACGTGCCCGATCGGAATCTTGTGATGAAAGGCGGCCGTGGCCGCGGCGGCGGCGGTCGAGGTGTCGCCGTGCACCAGCACCCGGTCGGGGCGCTCGGTGGCGAAAACATCCTCGAGCCGGGTCAGGACCCGGGCGAACAGTCCATTGAGGCTCTGGTTCGGCTCCATGACCTTCAGATCGCGGTCCGCCTCGATGGCGAACAGGTCCATGACCTGGGCCAGCATCTCGCGGTGCTGGCCCGTGGACCAGACTTCGGTCTGGACGCCGGGCCTGGCCTTCAGGGCGCGCACCACCGGAGCCATCTTGATGGCCTCGGGCCGGGTGCCGAAAATCACCGCCACCTTCATCAGGCCTGCCGTCGCTCCTGTGTGGTCAAGCTGGAATCCCGCTTTCCGGGCGGGCGGCGCTGCGTAACGGAGGCCGCCGCCCGGGTCCACCCCATGGGCGCCAATTGTGACGGCAGGCGGGTCGCGGACTAACAATTTGGGCTCTGGCCGGACCTCTCGCCCACCCTCCGGCGGTTGATCGGTCCGTGATTGCTCCGTAGAGGAAGCCGCTCAGACGGCGGCGAACGCCGCGCGCCCCGGAAACGTCCGGGCGTCACCAGGAAACGTCATGAAGAACAAAGTCCCGCTAAGCCTGAGGGTGCCCGAGCCGCCGGCCCGGCCCGGCGACAAGGCCGACTTCAGCCACCTGATCCTGCAGGCTGCGGGCGAGACGCCCCGCCCCGAGATCTCCGCCGACCCCTTCGACATCCGCGACCTCGCGTTCAGCCTGGTGCGGGTGCTGGACGAGGATGGGCAGGCCGTCGGCCCGTGGAATCCGCGGCTCGACCCCGAGGCCCTGCGCAAAGGGCTGATGGACATGGTGCTGGTGCGCGCATTCGACGACCGCATGCACCGCGCCCACCGCCAGGGAAAGACCAGCTTCTATATGAAATGTACGGGCGAGGAGGCCATCGCCTGCGCCCAGGCCGTGGTGCTCAGCCGCGAGGACATGGGCTTCCCGACCTATCGCCAGCAGGGGCTGCTCATCGCCCGCGGCTATCCGCTCGCGGACATGATGAACCAGATCTATTCGAACGCGAGCGACCCGATCAAAGGCCGCCAGCTGCCGATCATGTACTCGTCGAAGGAGTACGGCTTCTTCACCATCTCGGGGAACCTGGGCACCCAGTACCCGCAGGCGGTGGGCTGGGCCATGGCCTCGGCCTACAAGGGCGACGACAAGATCGCGGCGGCCTGGATCGGCGACGGCGCCACCGCCGAGGGCGATTTCCACAACGCGCTGACCTTCGCCGCCGTCTATCGCGCGCCGGTGATCCTCAACATCGTCAACAACCAGTGGGCCATCAGCTCCTTCCAGGGCATCGCCGGCGGCATGGAGACGACCTTCGCTTCCAAGGCCATCGGCTATGGCCTGCCGGCGCTGCGGGTCGACGGTAATGACTACCTGGCTGTGCACGCGGCGACGACCTGGGCGGCGGAGCGCGCGCGTTCGAACCAGGGGGCGACGGTGATCGAGTTCGTCACCTACCGCGCCGCGCAGCACTCCACCTCCGACGATCCCTCGCGCTATCGGCCGGCGGACGAGTGGGACCACTTCCCGCTGGGCTGCCCGATCGCGCGCCTGAAGCAGCACCTGATCGCCATCGGCGAATGGGACGAGGCGCGCCATGAGGCGGCCGAGAAGGACGCCGTGGAGAAGGTCCGGGAGGCCGGGAAGGTCTCCGAGGCCATCGGCACCATCGGACAGTCGCGGCCCTCGGTGAAGGAGATGTTCGAGGAGGTCTTCGCCGAACCCGACTGGCGCCTGCGCGAACAGCGCGGCGAGGTGGGAGTCTGACCATGGCTTCGCTCAACATGATCCAGGCGCTGAACTCGGCGCTCGACGTGAAGATGGCCCAGGACCCCGACGTCCTGAGCTTCGGCGAGGACGCCGGCTACTTCGGCGGAGTCTTCCGGGTGACCGACCAGCTGCAGCAGAAGCATGGCCTGACCCGCTCCTTCGACGCTCCGATCGCCGAGGGCGGCCTGATCGCCACCGCCATCGGCATGGGCGCCTACGGCCTGCGGCCGGTCGTCGAGATCCAGTTCGCCGACTACATCTACCCGGGCTACGACCAGATCGTCTCCGAGGCGGCCAAGCTGCGTTATCGATCGGCGGGCATGTTCACCTCGCCGATCACCATCCGCAGCCCCTACGGCGGCGGCATCTTCGGCGGCCAGACGCACAGCCAGAGCCCCGAAAGCCTGTTCACTCACATCGCGGGCATCAAGACGGTGATCCCGTCCAACCCCTATGACGCCAAGGGGCTGCTCATAGCGTCCATCGAAGACGATGACCCGGTCGTCTTCTTCGAGCCGAAGCGCATCTACAATGGGCCCTTCGACGGTCATCACGACCGTCCGGTGAAGCCCTGGACCGGCCACGAGCTGGCCGAGGTGCCCGAGGGGCATTACGTCGTGCCGCTCGGCAAGGCGCGGATCATGCGCGAGGGCGCCGATGTCACCGTGCTCGCCTACGGCACCATGGTCTGGGTGGCGCTCGCCGCGGCCGAAGACACCGGCGTGGACGCCGAAGTGATCGACCTGCGCTCGCTGGTGCCGCTCGACATCGAGGCCATCGAGGCCAGCGTGAAAAAGACGGGCCGCTGCGTGATCGTGCACGAGGCGCCGCGCACCTCCGGTTACGGCGCCGAGCTGAGCGCCCTGGTGCAGGAGCGCTGCTTCTACCACCTGGAGGCGCCTATCCAGCGCGTCACCGGTTGGGACACGCCATACCCCCACGCTTTCGAGTGGGAATACTTCCCCGGACCGAAGCGGGTCGGCGAGGCCCTCAAGCGGGTCATGGAGGGCTGAGCATGGGCAAGTACGTCTTCAAGCTGCCCGACGTGGGCGAAGGGACCGCCGAGGCCGAGGTCGTCGGCTGGCACGTGAAGCCCGGCGACCAGGTCGCCGAGGACCAGCTGATCGCCGACGTGATGACCGACAAGGCGACGGTCGAGCTGACCTCGCCGGTGTCCGGCACGGTCGTTTCTATCCACGGAGAGCCGGGTCAGATGGCCGCGGTCGGATCGCCTCTGGTCGTGTTCGAGGTCGAAGGCGCGGGCAACGCCGCCGGCGCCGATATGGATCATCCGGCCCCGCCCGCCGATGCGGACATCGCCGAGATGACGCCGGCCCACGACGAACACCGGCATGTCGAGGCCAGCTCCGAGGCCCTGCGTCCGGAGCCGGACGCCATGGGCCCGGCCAACTATGTCTTCAAGCTGCCGGACGTCGGCGAAGGCACCGCCGAGGCCGAACTCGTCGCCTGGCACGTGAAGGTCGGCGACCACGTGGCCGAAGACCAGCTGCTGGCCGAGGTCATGACCGACAAGGCGACCGTCGAGCTGACCAGCCCCGTCAGCGGCCTGGTCGTGGCCCTGCACGGCGAGGCCGGCGGCGTGCTGGCCGTCGGTTCGCCCCTCGTGGCCCTCGAGGTCGAAGGCAAGGGCAACGTCGAGACCACGCGCGAGACGCCCCCAGCCGCGAAGACCCCGCAGGCAAAGCCAGCTACTGCCGCCCCGGCCCCCAGGACCGAGGCGCCTGCGCCCAGGCCCGCGCCTGCATCGGCCCAATCCACAACCGCCGGACGCGAGGCCTTCGCCACCCGAGCGGAAGGCTCAAAACCGCTCGCGTCGCCGGCCGTCCGCCAGCGCGCGCGCGAACTCGGCGTCGAGCTGCAGTTCGTGCCGGGCTCCGGCCCCGCCGGCCGGATCAGCCACCAGGACCTCGACGCCTATGTCTCGTCGGGGGGCCGCGGCCGCGCGCCTTCGGGCGGCGGGTCCGCCCGCGTCGCCCGCCAGGGCGTCGAGGAGATCAAGGTCATCGGCCTGCGCCGCAAGATCGCGGAGAAGATGCAGGAGGCCAAGCGCCGCATCCCGCATTTCATGTACGCCGAAGAGGTCGACGTCACAGAGCTCGAGGCCCTGCGCGCGCACCTCAACGCCCAGAACAAGGGCACGGACCGGCCCAAGCTGAACGTGCTGCCGTTCCTGGCCATGGCCATGGTCCGCGTCCTGCCGCAGCATCCGTCGATCAACGGCCGGTACGACGACGATGCGGGCGTGTTCCATCGTTTCGACGGCGTGCACCTGGGCATCGCCGCCCAGACGCCGAACGGCCTGATGGTGCCGGTGGTGCGCCACGCCGAGGCGCTGGACGTCTACGGCATCGCCGACGAGATCGCCCGGGTCTCGTCCGCCGCCAAGTCGGGCAAGGCGTCGAAGGAAGAGCTCTCGGGTTCGACCATCACCATCACCTCGCTGGGTACGCTCGGCGGCGTGGTTCACACCCCGGTGATCAACCACCCGGAGGTGGCCATCGTCGGCCCCAACAAGATCCTCGAACGGGTTGTGGTGAAGAACGGCCAGATGGTGGTGCGGAAGATGATGAACATCTCCTCGTCCTTCGACCACCGCATCGTCGACGGCTACGACGCCGCCGAGTTCATCCAGAAGGTGAAGGGGCTGCTGGAACACCCGGCGACCCTGTTCATGGACTAACCCTTCTTCCGCTCATCCCCGCGAAAGCGGGGACCCAGTCCTTTCCAGGACCTGCAGCGGACAAACGAAATCACTGGGTCCCCGCGTCCGCGGGGATGAGCGGATATTGAGATGGCTGACGTTCTGAAAACCAAAGTCCTCGTCGTCGGCGCCGGCACCGGCGGCTACGTGGCCGCGATCCGCTGCGGGCAGCTCGGCCTCGACACCGTCATCGTCGACGGCGGCGCGGGGCTGGGCGGAACCTGCCTGAACGTGGGCTGCATCCCGTCCAAGGCCATCATCCACGCGGCTTCCAAGTACGAGACCGTGGCCAAGGCGGCCGACGGCGGCACGCTGGGCATCACGGCGTCTAAGCCGGCGATCGACCTGAAGGCGACCGTCGCCTGGAAGGACGGCGTGGTCGCGAAGCTGAACCAGGGTGTCGCGGGCCTGCTCAAGAAGGCGAAGGTGAAGGTCGTCAACGGCTGGGCCACTTTCTCCGACGCCAAGACCTGCACGGTGAAGACCGCCGACGGCGAACAGGTCATCCAGGCCGAGCACGTCATCCTGGCCACCGGCTCCGAGCCGGTGGAGCTGCCCTTCCTGCCGTTCGGCGGCGACGTGATTT